>NZ_JBHWGP010000066.1:0-20958 GCF_042733155.1 Streptomyces sp. NPDC059740
CCAGTGCATCGAATAGATGCCCGCTGGGTTCGGCGGGAGGCTGCGCGGAAAAGACCCGGAACATCGGGACCTCGCCGCGCAGCCCACCCAGTACGACGGCCGCTGGCAGGTGCCGGCCTTCGAGGAGGTCCTGCGCTGGGCCGAGAGCGAGGGACGGCGGCGCGGGCGCCCGGTCTGGCTGTATGTGGAGACCAAGCACCCCACCTACTTCCGCGGACTGGGGCTCGCCCTGGAGGAACCGCTGGCCAGGCTGCTGCGCGCGCACGGCCGCCACCGCGCGGACTCGCCCGTCTTCCTCCAGTCCTTCGAGCCGAGCAGCATGCGGCGGATGGGTGAGCTCGTGGACTGCCCGCGTGTGGTGCTGCTCTCCACACTCACCTCACGCCCCTACGACTTCGTCGCCACCGGCGACCCGCGGACCGTCGCCGACCTGGTCCAGCCGGAGGGCCTGCGGTGGATCGCCACGCTCGCCGAGGGCATCGGTCCCGACCTCAGCGTCGTCATCCCGCGGGACGCCGACGGCGCGCTGGGCAGGCCCACCGCCGTGGTGCGCGACGCCCACGCGGCGGGGCTCGTCGTCCACCCGTACACGATCCGCGCCGAGAACACCTTCCTGCCCACCGACCACCGCCGCGGCAGCGACCCCAACGCCTACGGCGACGCCTTCGGCGTCTACCGCGCCTACTTCGCCACCGGTATCGACGGGCTGTTCTCGGACAACCCCGACGCGGCGCTGCTGGCCGCCGAGGAGTTCCGCGACCGGTGACCCGCACCGGGCGCCGCGCCCCCGAGGAGCGGCGCCCGGGGAGGGACGCACCCGGGGCGCACGTGCCGGACGGGCCACGCGTCCGGCGGGCCGTGCGCCGGGCGGGCCACGTACCCGCCGCCGGGTGCCGGAACGACCAGCAGGCTGTGAGGATGCGGCCGGCGGAGGCGTTCCACCGGGTCGGATGACGTGTCCGTCAGGTCAACACCGGTTCGGTGCACCGGCGTTGGTACTGACGTGATCTTCGACGAGCAGGGTGCCCATGAGCTGGTCGCCTCCCTCGCGCCCCTGGTGGGTGCCGAGGCCGCTGCGGAGGCGCCGGCCGCCGCCCTGGACCCCGCCGACCTCGAACAGGCCGTGTTGCTGCGCCTGCTGGAGCGCGCCCGCCGGGGCCCGCCGCCGTCCGACCCCGCTGCCTGGGTGCGCCGGGCGGTGCGCGCCGAGGCCCGGCCGGCCCGCCGCCGCGCCCGCCACGAGGTGTCCGGGGCCCACCTCGCCGACCGTGCCGGGGTGGACGGCACCGCCGAGAGCGCCGTCCAGGCGGCGGAGGCCCGGGAGCGTCTCCTCCAGGTCGTCGACCGGTTGCCGGGGCGTTGCCCGGAAGTCGTCCGCGCCCTGTTGTCGGAGGCCGATCCGACCTACCGTGAGATCTCAGATGAGTTGGGAATGTCACAGGGGAGCTTGGGCCCGGTCCGTTCCCGTTGCCTGCAGTGCCTGCGCAGAATGCTCCCGGTCGCCGACACGGGCTCCGGAACCCCAGGTGGAAGGAGTACCGACCGGCCGACCGGGCGGCTCGGGGGATCGGCGTGGATCCCTCCCGGCACCACCGGTGAACACCACCGGGCCGCCGTCAGTCAGGGCAGACCAGTCCGGGCGTTCACACCACCCTCACTCCGCCCGGGCACACACGACCGGATGACACCGGTGAAGGAGAGGCGTAACGCCATGGGCATGAGCGTCACCATCTCTACGGCCACCCACGAGGACGCCGAGCAGATCCTCAAGCTGCAGTACCTCTGCTACCAGAGCGAAGCCGCGCTCTACGACGACTACACCCTTTCCCCTCTCACCCAGACGCTGGAGGACCTGCGGTCCGAACTGGACCGCGTGGTCACCCTGGTGGCCCGGCTCGGCGGCGAGGTCGTCGGCTCGGTACGCGGCAGCGTGGACGCCGAGGGCACCGCCGACATCAACAAGCTGATCGTCCACCCCCGGATGCAGCGCCACGGCCTGGGCAGCCGGCTGCTGAAGGCGTTGGAGGAGAGGCTCGCCGACGGACGCACCGTCACCCGCTACCGCCTCTCCACGGGCCACCGCAGCGACGGCAACCTGCGTCTGTACCGCAGCAGGGGGTACGCGACGGTGGGCACCGAGGAAATCAGCCGCCGCCTGACCATGGTGATGCTGGAGAAGCCCGTGGGGGTGCCCGACCCGCAGTCCTACGTGGCCAGCGCCTGAGCAGCCCCCGCAGCACGCCGCCCGCCGGAGCGCACCAGCGACCTCCGGCGGGCGGCGTGCTGCGGGCCGCGAGGCGCGCCCGTGGTGTCTCAGCCGGACGCCCGGCCCGCCCGCCGCAGCCACAGCAGGCCGGTGACCGGCAGCACCACCGGGATGAAGAGGTAGTCCCGGCCGAACCAGGACCAGACCGTCGAGTCGGGGAAGGCCGAGGGGTCGGCGATCGTCCACACGCCCACGCCCACGACGCCCACCAGCTCCAGCGCGCAGCAGACCAGTGCGGCCCGGCGGGCCAGGTCGCCGCCGCGCGCCAGCGAGAAGGTGATGAAGGCGTAGACGACGGCCGATACCGCCGACAGCGTGTAGGCCAGCGGCGCCCGGTCGAACTGGGCGATGAGCTGGAACAGTGAGCGCGAGGCCGCCGCCACCGTGAACACGCCGTAGACCGTCAGCAGCAGCCGCCCCGGACCCGCGCCCAGCGAACGACGGCCTGCGGGTTCCGCCGCGGTCTGCTCCCGCCGCGTCCCCGCCTGCGGGAGGTCCCCCGCCGGCGCGAGGCCCGCCGTCTTGGTCATGTCCGCCTCAGCCATGTCCGCCTCCCCAGATGTCGATCAGCCGCACTTCGAGCACCGCCAGCACGATCGCGCCGGCCGCCACGGTCGCCGAACCCCACCGCGTCCGCTCGGAGAGCGAGAGGAACCCCGTGGCCGGTACCGCCGCCACCGCACCGAGCTGGTAGGCCACGAAGATCGCCGTGCCGTCCGCGGGGCTGCCACCGCCGCCGAGCCGGACGAAGGCCACCACGAGCTGTACCAGTGCGAGCAGGGAGACCACGGCCATACCGGCGAAGTGCCAGTCCTTGGTGGGCTGGTCGCGGAGGGTGGCGTAGCCGCACCACAGCGCGAGGGCCAGCGCGGCGAGCCCGACCACCCAGGTCAACGCGTCGATCACGGACGCCTCCGCTGCGGTACGCGCGCCGCGCGCGAAGCGGGCGAAACGGTGGGGGAAGGGGGCATGCGGACGACTCTAGACGGCCCGCGCCCAGGCCCGGCGCGCGGCCCCGCCCCGGGCGCCGGGCGCGGTGGGTGACCCGGCGGGACGGAGGGCGGTGCCGTCGGCGGGCCCGGGCGCCGGACCGGTCGGAAAGTGGCGGCCACCGGGCCCGGGGTGCCGGCGGGCGGCCGAGGGCCGGCGGGCGTCCCCTGCAGGTCGACCGGCGGACGGGAGGGGTGCGCGGTGCCCCGGCGGTCCGGCCACCCCCCGCCCACCCGTAGGCTGGCCGCATCATGAGGATCCAAGCCGACGCCCTGCTGTTCGACAACGACGGCACCCTGGTCTCGTCCATCGCCTCCGTCGAGCGGTGCTGGGCCCGCTGGGCCGCTGAGTACGGGCTCGGGGAGTCCGACTTCGCCCGCGTCGGACTGCACGGCCGCCCCGCGGTCGAGGTCGTCGCCGACCTGCTGCCGGCCGCGCGGGTGCCCGAGGCGCTGGCGCGCATCGAGGAGCTGGAGGTGGCGGACGTCGAGGGCGGCGTGGTGCCGCTGCCCGGCGCGCTCGCGCTGCTGGCGTCGGTGCCCGTCGACCGCTGGGCCGTGGTCACCTCGGCCACCCGGCGGCTGGCCGAGGCACGGCTCGCGGAGGCCGGCATCGCACCCAAGCACCTGGTCTGCGCCGACGACGTCACCCGCGGCAAGCCCGACCCGGAGCCCTTCCTGCTCGGCGCCCGCCACCTGGGCGCCGACCCGGCGCGGTGCGTGGTGTTCGAGGACGCCCCGGCCGGCCTCGCCGCGGGGCGCGCCGCGGGCATGACGACGGTGGCTTTGGCCACAACCCACCCCCGGGCGGAACTCGCGGCCGACGTGGTGGTGCCCTCCCTCGCCACGGTGTCGGCGCAGGTCACGCAGGCGGGCGTGGAACTCCTCGTCGACGTCTGAGGGGCGTCGACGGCCGCCACGGCATCTCGCTCACCGGACGAACTTGTCCATGATGCGGACTGTTCGAGGTGACTCGCACGCCCGTCTGCTTTACTGGCGAACATGACCACGACGAGCGACCGCACCCCTGCGACCGAGGCGACCATGCCCGGTGCTCGTCGTATGTGTCGAATGTGTGACCGCTGAGGGCCCCCGCCCAGGTCTCGCGCCCCGAAGCGAACCCGCCGCTCCCGCACGCCGCCGAACCCGGCCGTGCCGCGGCGGAGACGGCCGCCCGCGCCGATCGGACCTCCGAACGCGCCCCGCGTCACCACCTCCCGGGCACCCCGTGCGGTCCGTGACGCACCCGCGTCGTCCGTGACGCACTCCGCAATGCCACGCCCCGTACGCGGCACCACCACGCGCCCGCGTACTCGACACCCACCGGACATCCCTGTGATCACCACTTCGGGCCTCACCAAGGTCTACAGGTCGGGCGAACGCCAGGTCACCGCCCTGGACGGCGTCGACCTGCACGTACGCGAGGGGGAGGTGTACGGCGTCGTCGGCCGCAGCGGCGCCGGCAAGTCCACCCTCATCCGCTGCGTCAACCTCCTGGAGCGTCCCTCCTCCGGCACCGTCACCGTCGCCGGCCAGGACCTCACCGCCCTCGCCGGCCGCGGACCGCGTGCCGGGGCCGCACTGCGGGCCGCCCGCAGCGGCATCGGCATGGTCTTCCAGCACTTCAACCTGCTGTCCTCGCGCACCGTGCAGGACAACGTCGAACTCCCGCTGGAGATCCTCAAGGTCTCCCGCCGGGAGCGGGCCCGCAAGGCCCGCGAACTCCTCGACCTCGTCGGCCTGGCCGACAAGGCCTCGGCCTACCCCGCCCAGCTCTCCGGTGGCCAGAAGCAGCGCGTCGGCATCGCCCGCGCCCTCGCCGGCGACCCGAAGGTGCTGCTCAGCGACGAGGCGACCAGCGCGCTCGACCCGGAGACGACCCGCTCCATCCTCCAGCTGCTGCGCGACCTCAACCGGCAGCTCGGCCTCACGGTCCTGCTCATCACGCACGAGATGGACGTCGTCAAGAGCGTGTGCGACTCCGCCGCGCTGATGAAGGGCGGCCGCGTGGTGGAGCAGGGCACCCTGGGCGAGCTCCTCGCCACCCCCGGCTCCGAGCTCGCCCGCGAACTCTTCCCCGTGGGCGGGGAGGCGGCGCCCGGCGGCGGCACCGTCGTGGACGTCACCTTCCACGGCGAGACGGCCACCCAGCCCGTCATCTCCACGCTCTCGCGCACCTACAACATCGACATCTCCATCCTCGGTGCCGCCATGGACACCGTCGGCGGACGCCAGGTGGGCCGGATGCGGATGGAACTGCCCGGCGGCCACGACGACAACGTCGTCCCCATCGGCTTCCTGCGGGAACAGGGCCTCCAGGTCGACGTGGTGGCGCCCGCCGCCACCGGTCCCCAGGCCCCGGCCGGGCCGGACGCGGCGGCGCAGGGCAACGCCCCCGCCGCCGAGACCCCCGCCGACGCCACGACGGCCCGCGCGCCGCGGAAGGAAGGTGCCAAGTGACCTGGGACCAGATGCAGCCCCTGCTGCGCGACGCCAGCCTCGACACCCTCTTCATGGTGTGGTGGTCCACGCTCTACTCGGTGCTGGGCGGCCTGGTGCTCGGCATCGTGCTGGCGCTCACCGACCGGGGCGGGCTGCTGTGCAACGCCGCCGTCAACAAGGTGCTCGGCGCGATCACCAACATCGGCCGCTCGCTGCCCTTCCTCATCCTCACCATCGCGCTGATCCCCTTCACCCAGACGCTGGTGGGCACCTCGCTGGGCCCCAGCGCGGCGGTGGTGCCGCTGACCATCGGCGCCATCCCGTTCTTCGCGCGCCTGGTGGAGGTCGCCGTCCGTGAGGTCGACCCCGGTCTCGTGGAGGCCGCCCAGGCCATGGGCGGCGGCACCTGGACCGTCGTCTTCAAGGTCCTGCTTCCGCAGGCCCTGCCCTCCCTGGTCGCAGGCGTCACCACCACCGTCGTCGCCCTCATCGGCTACTCCGCCATGGCCGGCACCGTCGGCGGCGGCGGCCTGGGAAACCTGGCCATCGTCTACGGCTACCAGCGCTTCGAGACCGGCCTGATGGTCATCACCGTGGTGCTGCTGATCGTCCTGGTGACCCTGGTGCAGCTGCTGGGCGACCTGGTGGTGCGACGCCTGACCCGCCGCTCCTCCCGTGCCGACGCCCCCGTGCGGCTGCTCCGCTCCCGCCGGACCCGGACCACCGCGGCGAAGGCCCCGGCCACCGCAGCCCCGCAGGACGAGCCCGTCCCCGCGGCGGAGCGGGCCGACGCGGAGAGCGCCGCCGTCTGACGGCGCCTCCCACCCCCCACGCCCACGGCCCGGACCCTTTGCCGGGCGCCCACCGCGGGACGGACCCTCCCGCGACACCGTGAGAAAGGCACTCTTCGTGCGTACCACCTTCAAGATCACCGGAGCGGTCGCCGCCGCCGCGGCCCTCACCTTCGGCCTCGGTGCCTGCAGCGCGCCCTCCGACACCGGCTCCTCGGCCTCCGACGCCGGCAAGTCCGACCCCAAGGCCCCCCTGGTCGTCGCCGCGACCCCCACCCCGCACGCCCAGATCCTCGACTACGTCAAGGACCACCTGGCGAAGAAGGCCGGCCTGAACCTGAAGGTCAAGGAGGTCAACGACTACGTCGTGCCCAACACCGCGGTGCAGAGCGGCGAGGTCGACGCCAACTTCTTCCAGCACAAGCCCTACCTCGACGACTTCAACAAGCAGAAGGGCACCGACATCGTGCCCGTCGTCAACGTCGAGCTGGAGCCGCTGGGCGTCTACTCCAAGAAGATCGACAAGCTCTCCCAGCTGAAGTCCGGCGACTCCGTGGCGCTCCCCAACGACGCCACCAACGAGGGCCGGGCGCTGAAGCTGCTGGCCGACAACGGCGCCATCACCCTCAAGCCGGGCGTCGGTTCCAAGGCCACCCTCAGCGACGTCAAGGACAGCAAGGGGCTCCAGTTCAAGGAGCTGGAGGCGGCCCAGATCCCCCGCAACCTGTCCGCCGTGACCGCCGCGGTCATCGACGGCAACTACGCCATCGGCGCCGGCCTCCACCCCGGCAAGGACTCCCTGGTGCTGGAGAAGGCCGAGGGCAACCCCTACGCCAACCTCCTCGCCGTCAAGCGGGGCAACGAGGACGACCCTCGGGTGAAGAAGCTGGCCGAGCTCCTCAACTCCGACCAGGTCAAGAAGTTCATCCAGGACAAGTTCGACGGCTCGGTGCTGCCCGACTTCGGGCCCGTCAAGAGCTGACACCCCGCCCGGCACCGGCCCCCGTCGACCCCGCGACCGCGGGCGTCACGGGGGCCGGTCGTCGTACCCGGCTCCCGCGCTCCCGCCCGTCACGCCCCACCACGCCGCCCCCGCGGGCTCCGCCTGACGCCGCCTGCCGCGGGCCGCCCTGCGCTTGGCGCGGTGGTGGCCCGATACTGCATCCTGGATCACTCCAAGACGGTCCCAGGACGGTCACACACCTGCGCGTCACGTGCGGTCAACGGCGTTGGAGCATCGCATGACATCCACCTTCCCGGACATCTCCCTGAGCACCGACCGTCTGGTGCTGCGCCCGTTCGAGGAAGCCGACGTGCCCGCTCTCACGGACATGATGGACGACGAGCTGGTCACCGCCTGGGCCGGTCTGCCCCACCCCTACACCGCCGCCGACGCCCGCGACTGGGCGACCCGCGGTGCCGCCGCCCTGCGCTCGGCGGGTGAGGGCATCGCCTTCGCCGTCACCGAGTTCCTCACCCACCGCCTGGTGGGCGCCGTGCAGCTGGTCCGCACCGACTGGCGGGTTCGTTCCACCGAGCTGCGCCTGGTCACGGCCACCTGGGCACGCGGCGAGGGCTACGCCTGCGAATCGCTGCTGGCCGTCGCGCAGTGGCTCTTCACCGACCAGAAGTTCGAGCGGCTGGAGCTGCGCACCCCTGCCGAGGACTCGGCCGCCCAGCAGGTCGCCCAGCGCGTCGGCTGCATCAGCGAGGGCGTCCTGCGCGGCGCCTGCATATCCCGGATGCGCACCGAGGACGGCTGGACCGACGCGCGCACCGACCTCATCGTCTGGAGCCTCCTCCCCGAGGACCTCGAAGGGGACGCCCTGGATGCCGAGGACGCCGGCGCGCCGCACTGGCACTGACCCGGCCCCGCCCCTCCGCACCGGTTCGCCCCCTGGCCTGCGTGGGCGCACACCGCTCGGGGTACCCTCGCCCTGCCCGGCCGGACAGCAGGCCCGGCCCCAGTGACTCCGGCGCCCCCCACCTGCACGCCGGGTCGAGCCGCACACGAGCACCGTCCGGCAACGACCGCCGGGACGTCGTGACGGCTGCCGCCACAGGGGTGCCCCCACCACACAGGAGACTGACGACGATGGCCGACCGGGTCACGGTGATCGGATGGGACGGGTCCCCGATGACCGACGCCGCCCGTGCCGCGCTGGGCGCCGCGACCCTCGTGGCAGGCGCCGGCCACCACCTCGCCCTGCCCGAGGTCCCCGCCCACGCCGAACGTGTCCGCCTGGGCAGCGTCCAGCTCGCCGCCCGGCGCATCGCCCGGCACCGCGGCACCGCCGTCGTGCTGGCCGACGGCGACCCCGGCTTCTTCGGAGTGGTCCGCGCCCTGCGCGCCCCCGAACACGGCCTGGAGGTCGAGGTGGTGCCGGCCGTCTCCTCCGTCGCCGCCGCCTTCGCCCGCGCCGCCATGCCCTGGGACGACGCCCAGGTCGTCGTCGCCCACGCCCGCAACCTGCGCCGCGCCGTCAACGTCTGCCGGGCCCACACCAAGGTGGCCGTGCTGACTTCGCCCGGCGCCGGTCCCGCCGAACTGGCGCTGCTGCTGGGCGGCGTGCACCGCACCTTCGTCATCTGCGAGGCGCTGGGCACCCCGCAGGAGCAGGTCACCGTCCTCACCTCCGACAAGGCCGCCGACCACGTGTGGCGTGATCCCAACGTCGTCATCGTCGTCGGCGGGAACGTCGGTTCCACCGCCCAGACCACCGGCTGGCTCGCGGGCCACGAGGTGGGCTACCCCGCGGCGCCACGCGGTTGGGGCCTGCCCACCGGCGTCATCGGCGGCTCCGGCGAGGAGGGTGAGTCGGTCTCGTTGCGGACGGCGCAACTGGCCCGGCTCGGCCCCCGGACGGGCGACCTGGTCTGGGACATCGCGGCGGGCAGCGGCGCCTTCGCGGTGGAGGCGGCGCGGTTCGGCGCGGCCGTCATCAGCGTCGACGCCGACCCGGACGCCTGTGCGTGGACCGTGGCCATGGCCCGTCGCCACGGCGTCCAGGTGCAGACGGTCTGCGGGACCGCCCCGCACGCGCTGGAGGACCTGCCGGAACCCGACGTGGTGCGGGTCGGGTCCCCCGAGGTGGAGCTGGTCGCCGCCTGCGCCGACCGCAGGCCCGAACGCATCGTCACCCACGCCGTCACCCGCGACGAAGCGGAGGCGGTGGGACGGGTGCTGGCCGAAGGGGGTTACGCCGTCGAGTGCGTGCTGCTCCAGGCCGTGGAACTGGACACCACCCAGTGGGTGGAGAGCGACCGGACGGTCGCCTTCCTGGTGGCGGGCGAGCGCCTGTCCTAGTCCTGCGGCCCCGCCCGGGCGCCTCCGCCGCCCGCGGCCCCACCCCCTGCTGCTGCGCGCGCCGCGGCCCAACCGCCGCGTGCGGTATGCCCGGTGGGTCTGCGCTGCCGGTGCAACCACCCTCCGCCGCGTTCCGACGGTCACCGGAGGCGGCCGGGTCGCGTCACCCGTGAAGGGCTCCGTCACCCGTGCGAGGTAGGCTGGCGGATCGTTGCACAGCCGGTTCCGCGGCCGACGACATGCACCAATGAGCCGGAGACGCCGTGTCCTTGGCGGCACCGCAGGCTCTCCCAGGGCTCCAGGGCCGCCGGGGGAGGGGCGGGGCCGACCGGCCGCACGTGCCGCGGGGCGGGCTTGCTCGTTTGACGGGGTGTGCCGAGGCGCGCGGGCCCCGCCGGTCCGGTCCCGAGGCGCGCTCCCTGCCGGGGGCGGTCGCCGGACCCGGGCGGCGGGTGCGCGAGCGGGTTGGAAGGAATGACCACAGATGGGCGAGGGGAACGCATGACCGACACCGGCCAGGTCCCGGGCGAGGGGCTGCCGGAGAACGCAGGCGGACAGCCCGGCCGACCGCAACCGGCGGTTCCCGGGGCCCCTGCCGAAGCCGGCCACGCTGCGCCGCCGCAAGGCGCCGTCGACACCTACCCGTACCCCGGTGAGGGGGACGGGGTCTTCCCCGACGAGGGAGCCGATGTCGTCGAACACCTGACCGAGGTGGAAACCGGTCAAGTCGCCGCCGACGAGGACGACCTGCTGCTGCCGGGCGCCCAGGGCGCCTGGGGGAGCGAGCAGCCGCGCCGGCAGCCGCAACCCCGCTCGGCGCCCGCGCCCCGCCGGCCGCTCCACATGGGCCCGCCGACGCCCGACCCCACCGGTGGTGTGGTCCGCTCCCTCGCGGACCGCGGACCGGCCGGGCCGCGCACCGTGCCCGCCCCCCGTGCGGCGGAGCGCGTCGAGGAGCCGGCCGAGGCAGCTGCGAGCGGCCCCGCCGCTCCGGCGCCGACGGCCGCCCCGGAGCCCCCGCCCGCCGAGGAGGCCGCGGCGGCCCCCGCCCCGTCGGAGGCCGCCGCCACGACCGGGGCGGAACAGCCCGCCACGGTCGTGGACCCCGCCGTGCCGGAGCCGGAACTGCCGACCGCCGCGACGGACGAGGCCGCCGAACCGGTGGCCCAGCCGGAGGCGGCCCAGGCACCCGCGGCCGAGCCGGCGCCGGAAGCGGAGCCGGTACAGCACGACGCCCAGGTGCAGGCGGGCGAACCAGCCGATCCCGCCCACCCCTCACAGGGTCCGGACGAGCCCGCGCAGGCCGAGCCCGCCCACCCCTCGCAGGGCCCGGACGAGCCCGCGCAGGCCGACCCGGCGCAGGCCGAGCCCGACCAGCCCCAGGCGGCGGACCCGGCAGCCGCAGCCACCGCACCGACCGCAGACGGCACGGACCCCGCGACGCAGCCCCCGGCCGACACGGACGCGGTCACCGCCGGGCCCGGCGCTCCCGTCGCGCCCGAGGTCCCGACCGCCGCCGAGGACGCGGCCGGGGCCCCGCACGAGGAGCCGCAGGACACGCCGGCCGCCGCGCCGTCACCCGCCGCAGAGGAAACGGAGAGCGGGGCGGACCTCCCTGACGCGCAGGCCCCCCACCCCCAGATGCACCCACCGCACGACCCCAGCACCACCCCGACCGAGGCCCCGCCGCACCCGGCGCCGGCAGCCGACACCCTGCCCGGCACGCTTCCCGAAGCCGTGGCGACCCCCGTGCCGGCCGGCCCCGAGGTCCCGTCGGGCCCTGCCGCGGCACCCGGCGGCTGGGACCACCCCGCCCCCGCGGCGCCCCCCCAGGCCGAGGCCCTGGCCGAACCGCCCTCCGCCCCCGCCGAAGGGGAGGCCTGGGCTCCGCTCCCGGACCAGGGGCCCGCGGCCCCCGGCGGAACACCGCACCCGGCCGAGGCGTCCGCCGCCGTCGCCGCACCCGGCTCCGACGCGCCCGCAGCGCCCGAGGACACCACCACGGCCGGCACCCCGTCGCAGGACGAGCCGCAGGCCGGGCAGCCGGCAGCCGCCCCCCAGCCCGACGAGGCGCCCGGGGGCGGGGCCGAGCAGGGCTCCGCCGCGGCCGTGGAAGCGGAACCGTCCACCCTCGGGGCGGAGGGTGGAGACCAGCTCCCCGGCTCGCCGGCGCCCGCCCCTGCCGCTGACCACACCACCGCCCAGGACACCGCGCCGGACGCCCCCGCCGATGCGGCCGACCCGGCCCTCCCGCTCCCGCCGCAGACCACCGAGAGCCCCGCGCCGCCTGCCGCAACTCTGCAGGTGCCGGACGCCGGGCCCGAGGAGGCGGTCGCAGCGGACGGCTCCGAGGCCGCCCCGACCGCGCAGGCCGCACCCGATGCGGCCGCTGCCCCGGCCGAGGAGTCCGTGGCACCGAACGACCCGAGCGGCGCCGGCCCGCAGCCCCAGGAGGCGCCCGCCCCCTCCGACGCCCTGCCGGACCAGGCGGCGACCGGCGTCCTCCAGGACCCCGCGACGGACGGCGCCGCCGAGGCGGCCACGCCGCCCGCGCAGCCCGAACCACCCGCCCCGGCCGCCGAGGTGCAGCAGGACGCGGCCGAGGCCCAGGTCCCCGCCGAGCAGTCCGCCGGGCCGCAGCACCCGTCGGAGGAGAGCGCGGACCACTCGGAGGTCCGGCACCCGGCCGCCGTGCCCGCCGGGGCGGCGGACACCACCGCCGTCCCCGCAGCCGCACCCGGGCCCGCCGAGCCGCCGGCCGGCCTCCCCGCCGAGGACGGCCCCGCCGGACCGGAGGCCGAGCACGCCTACGCCGCCGACGACCGCGAGCCCCAGGGGCCGGTGCCCCCGCAGGCCGAGCCGTCCGACGCCCAGGCCTCCGCCGACGCGCCCGTCACCCCCGAGGCCGGCGTGCCCGCTGCGGAGCAGGCCCCCGCGGGTCCCCCCGCGCCCGGCTACCTCGACGACGAGCGTGAGGCCGTCCACCGGGTGATCCGCGAGCGCCGCGACATCCGCAACGGCTTCCGCGACGACCCCATCCCCAACGAGGTGCTGCTGCGGCTGCTGGAGGCCGCCCACACCGCGCCCAGCGTCGGCCAGTCCCAGCCCTGGGACTTCGTCGTCATCCGCTCCCCGGAGACCCGGGCGCGCATGCACGACCTGGCCATGCGGCAGCGCGACGCCTACGCCAGGTCGCTGCCCAAGGCCCGCGCCAAGCAGTTCCGCAAGCTCAAGGTCGAGGCGATCCGCGACACCCCGATCAACATCGTCGTCACCGCCGACCCCACCCGCGGCGGCCGGCACACCCTGGGCCGCCACACCCAGCCCCAGATGGCGCCCTACTCCTCGGCGCTGGCCGTGGAGAACCTCTGGCTCGCCGCGCGCGCCGAGGGCATCGGCGTCGGCTGGGTCAGCTTCTTCGACGAGCGCGAGATGGTCCGCGAACTCGGCCTGCCCGAGCACCTGGAGGTCGTCGCCTACCTGTGCGTCGGCTACGTGGACGAGTTCCCGGGCGAGCCGGAGCTGACCCAGGCCGGCTGGTCCCGGCGGCGCCCCCTGGCCTGGGTCGTCCACGAGGAGGAGTACGGCCGCCGCGGGCTCCCCGGCGAGCCCCCGCACGACCTCCTGGAGGAGACGCTCCGCGGCATCCGCCCGCTGGACGCCAAGGCACTCGGTGATGCCTGGGAACGCCAGAAGCGCATGACCAAGCCGGCCGGCGCACTCGGCATGCTGGAGATCATCTCCGCACAGCTCTGCGGCCTCTCCCGCAAGTGCCCGCCGCCGATCCCCGAGCCGGCAGCCGTCGCGGTCTTCGCCGGCGACCACGGCGTGCACGCGCAGGGCGTGACCCCCTGGCCGCAGGAGGTCACCGGCCAGATGGTCGCCAACTTCCTGGGCGGCGGCGCGGTCTGCAACGCCTTCGCCGCACAGGTCGGCGCCGAGGTCTGCGTCGTGGACGTGGGCGTGGCAACCGACCTGCCCGCCACCCCGGGCCTGCTGCCCCGCCGGGTCCGCTCCGGCACCGACGACTTCACCACCGGCCCCGCCATGAGCCGCGAGGACGTCGTCCGGGCGATCGAGGTCGGCATCGAAACCGCCCGCGACCTCGTCGCCGCGGGCAACAAGGCCCTGCTCACCGGCGAGATGGGCATCGCCAACACCACCGCCTCGGCCGCCCTCATCTCCGTCTACACCGAGGCCGACCCCGCGGAGGTGACCGGACGCGGCACCGGCATCAACGACGAGACCCACGCCCGCAAGGTCGACGTGGTCCGCCGCGCCCTGGAACTGCACCAACCCGACCCGAGCGACCCGATCGGCGTCCTCGCCGCCGTCGGAGGCCTGGAGCACGCCGCCATGGTCGGCCTGATCCTGGGCGGCGCCTCGCTGCGCACCCCGGTGATCCTCGACGGCGTCAGCGCCGGAGCGGCCGCGCTGGTCGCCCGGGCCGTGGCGCCCGAGGCCCTGGCGGCCTGCATCGCCGGCCACCGCAGCGCCGAACCCGGCCACGTCGCCGCCCTCACCCGGCTCGGCCTGCGCCCCCTGGTCGACCTCGACCTCCGGCTGGGCGAGGGCACCGGGGCGCTGCTGGCCCTGCCCATCGTGCAGAGCGCGGCCCGCGCCATGCACGAGGTCGCCACCTTCGACGACGCCGGCGTCACCGAGCGGGGCTGACGCCGGGCGCCGCCGCCGGCGTCCACGCATCCGCCGCCCTCCCGCGGGAACCCGGGCCACGGCCGCATAGGCTGTGGCCCGGGACGCCCACGTGGCCGGTGCCGCTCCGGCCCCGCCACGGCCACCGGCCGCGCAGCGTCGCGCCGCCGTACCCACCGCCACCGTCCGTCACGGACCCTGCGAGGCGGCGCCCGCCGGCGCCGTCCCGAGCTGCCAAGGAGCCACCCACCATGGCCGAGCACCCGAGCCACGCCGCCTACCCCGTCGGACTGCGGCTGTCCGGCCGCCGCGTGGTGGTGCTGGGCGGTGGCCAGGTGGCGCAGCGGCGGCTGCCCGCCCTCGTCGCCGCCGGCGCGGACGTGCTGCTGGTCTCGCCCTCCGCCACGCCGTCCGTCGAGGCCATGGCCGACGCCGGGGAGATCCGCTGGGAACGCCGCCCCTACCGCGTCGGCGACCTCGCCGACGCCTGGTACGCGCTGATCTCCACCGACGACCCCGCCGCCAACGAGGCCGCCTCCCGCGAGGGTGAGGAGCGCCGGGTGTGGTGCGTGCGCTCCGACGACGCCGAGGCCGCCACGGCCTGGACCCCGGCCACCGGACGTGAGGCAGGTGTCACCGTGGCGGTGCTGACCGGCCGTGACCCGCGCCGCTCCGCCGCACTGCGGGACGCGGTCGTCGAGGGGCTGCGCGAGGGCACCCTGGCCGCCCCGCACCACCGCGCCCGCGCCGGCTCGGTGGCCCTGGTCGGCGGCGGCCCCGGCGACCCCGACCTCATCACCGTGCGCGGGCGGCGGCTGCTGGCTCAGGCCGACGTCGTCGTCGCGGACCGCCTCGGCCCCCGCGACCTGCTCGCCGAGCTGCCGCCCCACGTCGAGGTGATCGACGCGGCGAAGATCCCCCGGGGCCGCTTCATGGCCCAGGAGGCCATCAACGCCGCCCTCGTGGAGCACGCCAGGGCGGGCCGGGCCGTCGTCCGCCTCAAGGGCGGCGACCCCTTCGTCTTCGGGCGCGGCATGGAGGAGGCCCAGGCGCTCACCGCCGCCGGCATCCCGGTGACCGTGGTGCCCGGCATCTCCAGCGCCATCAGCGTGCCCTCGGCGGCCGGCATCCCCGTCACCCACCGGGGCGTCGCTCACGAGTTCACCGTCGTCAGCGGCCACGTACCGCCCGGGGACGAGCGCTCCCTCGTCGACTGGGCGGCCCTCGCGCGGCTGCGCGGCACCCTCGTCGTCCTCATGGGCGTGGAGAACAGCGGCGCCATAGCGGACGCCCTGATCGCCCACGGCCGCCGAGCCGACACACCCGTCGCCGTCGTCCAGGAGGGCACCACCGCCGCGCAGCGGCAGGTGCGGGCCACCCTGGCGACCCTCGGAGCGAAGGTGCGGGAGGAGGAGGTCCGCCCGCCCGCCGTCATCGTGGTCGGCGACGTGGTGGCCGTAGACGACGCCCGGACCCAGTCGCCGGCCCTGGGCGACGAAGGGGGGCGTTGAGGACGGTGGCCGAACCGATCCCGGTCGAGGACCCCGACGACCCCCGCCTGCGCGACTACGCCTCCCTCACCGACGTGGCCCTGCGCCGCGTCCGCGAACCCGCCGAGGGCCTCTTCATCGCCGAGGGCGAGAAGGTCATCCGCAGGGCGCTCGCAGCCGGCTACGAGATGCGCTCCCTGATGCTCTCCGCCAAGTGGCTGGGCGTCATGCGGGACGTCGTCGACGCCGCCGAGGCCCCCGTCCACCTGGTCACCCCCGCCCTCGCCGAGCAGGTGACGGGGTACCACGTCCACCGCGGCGCCCTCGCGGCGATGCGCCGCAAAACCCTGCCACCCGCGGCGGACCTGCTCGCCGCCGCGGCACAGGGGCCGGGGCCGCGACGGGTCGCCGTCCTGGAGGACATCGTCGACCACGCCAACGTCGGCGCGGCCTTCCGCAACGCCGCCGCCCTCGGGGTGGCAGCCGTCCTGCTCAGCCCCCGTTGCGCGGACCCCCTCTACCGCAGGGCCGTGAAGGTCTCCATGGGCGCGGTGCTCCAGACGCCCTGGACCCGGCTCGACCCCTGGCCGGAGGGGCTGGAGCGGCTGAAGACGGGCGGCTACACCCTCGCCGCGTTCGGCCTGGGCGAGGACAGTGTCACCCTCGACGCCCTCGTCACCCGGCGGCACGAGCGGCTGGCCCTGCTGTTCGGCACCGAGGGCGACGGGCTCAGCCCGGCCGCCCTGTCCGCCGCCGACGTGCGGGTGCGCATCCCGATGGAGTCCGGCGTCGACTCCCTCAATGTCGCGGCCGCCTCAGCCGTGGCCTTCTACGCCACCCGCTGAGACACCGCCGGCTCGGGACACCACCGGCTCGGACACCGCCGGCTCGGACACCGTCGGCTCGGACACCGCCTGCCGGGGCGCGGCCGAGCCGGGCGCCAGGGCGGTCGGGCTCCCGGCACCGGCGACCGGCGCCACCCGCACACCGTCGACGTGCCCGAGCCCCCGCGTCGGCCCCTGACAACCCTGTGCCGCCGCGATGCCCAGCGCCACCAGCAGCGTCACCGTGACGAAGACCACCAGACGCTGCCGCAGCAGCCGCCGGTCGGGACCCTGCGGACGCCGGGCCCCTGCGCGTCCGGTGGGCCGGCCACCGCGTGCCCCCTGCCGGGCCGGCCGCGGCACACCGGCACGCCCCTCGGTCGCGCCGTGTCCCCGGGGGCCGGTCGGTGCTCCGCCCCGTGGCGGACGGCCCTCGGTGGCGCGCGGGGCAGGCCGCCCGCTCCTGTTCCGGGCGCCCGTTGGCCGCCCGGTGCGGTCGCCCGAGCGCGTCCCGCCCCGCCGGCCGGTCTGCTCGTGGTGGCCGTCCTCCCCCCGCTCCCGCCGGGGCGCGGCCGGCGCCGCACTCCGCGGCCCGGAGCCCGAGGGGGTGGCTGCCGCCACGGTGGGCGGCCCCGCCGCGTCCACGTCGTGCTCGGCGGAGTACCGCTCCGGACGCGCCGGGGGGACGTGGGGCAGCCCGTGGGCCTCCCGCGCCGCGATCTCCTTGAGCCGCAACGACAGCGACAGGGTGCTGGGCCGGTCGGCCGGGTCCTTCGCCAGGCAGGAGGCCAGCAACGGCGCCAGCGCCTCCGGGACGCCGTCCAGGTGCGGTTCCTCGTGGACCACGCGGTACAGCATGATCTCGGAACTGCCCTGTCCGAAGGGCGAGTCGGTGGTGCAGGCGTAGGCGAGCGTCGCACCGAGCGAGAAGATGTCGGTGGCCGGGGTCACCGCCGCGCCCCGCACCTGCTCGGGGGCGAGGAAGCCAGGGGAGCCGACGGCGGTGCCGACATGGGTGAGGGTGCTGGCCCCCGTCGCCCACGCGATGCCGAAGTCGATGATCCGCGGGCCCTTCGGCGACAGCAGGATGTTCGACGGCTTGAGGTCCCGGTGCACCACGCCCGCGTCGTGCACGGCCAGCAGGCCCTCGGACAGCGCCGCGCCGATCCCCGCCACCTCGGCGGGCGGCAGCGGCCCGTCGGTGGTCACCCGGTCGTGCAGCGAGGGGCCGGGAACGTACTGGGTGGCGAACCACGGCCGGTCGGCGTCCAGGTCGGCGGCGACCAGGCGGGCGGTGCAACCGCCCCGGATACGCCGCGCGGCCGAGACCTCGCGGGCGAACCGGGAGCGGAACTCCTGGTCCTCGGCCAGGTCGGGCCGGATCACCTTCAGCGCCACCCGCTGGCCCCGTTTGTCCGAGCCCAGGTAGACCACGCCCATTCCGCCCGCGCCCAGACGCCGGTGGAGCCGGAACGAACCGACGACACGCGGGTCCTCGCGCCGGAGCCGCATCATCGCCATGTCTCTCTCCGCTGCCGGGTGCCGTCGTCAGGCACAGCTTACGGATTGACGGCGCGTCGCGCCGACAGGCCGCGCAAGCCGCGAAGACCGAACGCCGGAACCGGCTGCGACCGGGCCGGCCCCGGCCCGGCCACGTCCGCGCCGGTCCCGGCCTCCGCCCGGTCGCCGGCCCAACCCCGTGCGGAGGAAGGGAGGTTGACGGCGCGGGGCAGGGGCGCGCGGCGACCGGCGCGGACCGGTGGGACGGCGCCGGGGCGCACTGCCGGAGGAGAGGAGCCGGTACCCGGACAGGCCCGGCGGAAGGGGACGTGAGTGAAGTCACCCGGCACCACCGGGCCGCCCGCACCCGTCCCGTGCGGGCGGCGGAAGCACCAGCCGCTGAGCGACGGGCGGCGCGGGCCCGGCCCGGCCCGCCCCCGAAGGCGCCCCCGACAGCTACCCCCAGGCCCGGCCGCCCGGCCTCCACCCAGGGGAGTACTCCGCTCGGTGCAGGTCATCCTTTCGCAGGCCCGGTACCCGGTACGCCGGCATGACGTCCGCCGCACGCGTGAGCCGTACCGTGGTGGGCACACGGCCGGTGGCGTCACTGCGGAGACGCCACCGGTTTCGAGACGGCGAGGGGAACGGGGCGATGGGAAGGGCCTGGGGGAGGAGCGTCGGCGAGGCACCGGCCGCGCGGTTCGCGATCCTCCCGGCGGTGCGTCACCTGGCCCTCGGCCGGCATCTCCTGTCGGCCGCCGGCCGGCCCCCGTCGGGGCGCCGGCACCCCCTGGTGGCACTGGCCATGGCCGTGCCGCCTGCGCTGCTCCTCGCGTTCGTCTTCGGCGGCTGGGACGCGGTACTCACCCAGGCGTCCTCCGTAGCCGGCCGGTTGGGCCGGTGAGTTCCTGCCGACCCCGGGGAGAGCGGCCCCGGACACGGCAGGGTGCCGGTCACGTGTACCCCCAGGGGACGGGGGAGCGGCGCTCGGCACGCCGGGGCCGGGTGTCTCCCGTGGACGCCCGGCCTTCCGGCACCCCCATACCCCGCACCGCGCGGCGCGCCCCCTCCCCGGCCGACGGCGGACGGCCGGTGCCCCCACGGCAGGCCGGGGCCTTGCGATGAGCACGGGAGCCGCGCCCCCGGCCCAGCCGGCCCGGGCCCCGGCTCCGGCCGTCCCCCCGGCCCGCCACCGCACGGAGGCGGACCGCCCGGCGCCCCGACCTCCGCAGCCCGGTGAGGAGACCCACGAGGTCCTCGCCGACCGCCCCGGCGTCCTGGTGGTGCGGCACGGCGACACCGTCGTCAAGACGCACACCGCGGGGACGGACCGGGAGGCGCTCACCCGCCGGCTGCGCACCGCCGCCCACCCCGCCCTGCGCGGCGTGCTGCTGCCCCCGCTCCCCTTCGACGACCGCGGCACCCTCCTGCTGACGGGGGCGGACGGGCGCGCGACCACCCGTTGGCCCCACGGAACGCCCGTCGATCCGCACCGTCCCGAGGCCGCTCCCTGGCAGCAGGCCGCTCGACTGCTGGCCGGGCTGCACACCGTGCCGCCGCAGGAACTGCCCTGCACACCACCGCCGTTCCGCGGACCCCGGAAAGTGGCCCTCGCGGTACGCCGCATGCGGACCGCCGTGACGGCCGCCGCCGGCGCCCAGGCCGAGGAGACCGCGGGCCCGGCACCGGCAGTGCCGGCGCAACCGGCCCACCCGGCCGCACCGGGGCCGCCCCCCGGTCAGGCGCCGGTCCTCCCGCAGGCCGCGGCGCCGGTCGTCGAACGTGCGGCCGCGCTGCTCCCGTCCTGGGCCACGGGCGCGGCGCCCGCCCCGCGCGCCGACACCCTCTGCCACGGCGACCTCCACCTGGGCCAGCTCGTCCACCGTCCCGACGGCGGCGGCTGGTTGCTCATCGACGTGGACGACATGGGGCTGGGCGATCCCGCCTGGGACCTCGCCCGCCCCGCGGCCTGGTTCGCCGCCGGCCTGCTGGCGCCGGAGACCTGGGCCGCCTTCCTGACGGCCTACCAGGCCGCCGGCGGCACCGCGGTGCACACGGCGGACGACCCGTGGCCCCAACTCGACGTCCCGGCCCGCGCCCTGACCGTGCAGACCGCGGCGCTGGCCGTGGCCAAGGCCGCCACCGGCCGGCGGGTGCTGGACGCGGTCGAGCAGGTGGTGGTGGACGCCTGCGCCCGTATGGCCACCCCGCCGCGCCCGTCGGCACCCCGAACGGGTTCCGTAGGGTGAACCCACCGCCGTCGGCCGGTCATTGCCGACGGTCCCGGAAGACGACAGGAGTTGACACCGCATGCACTGTCCCAAGTGCCACGCGCCGATGCAGACCTACAACCGCAACGGCGTCCAGATCGAGCAGTGCTCCGGCTGCCGGGGCATCTTCCTGGACTACGGGGAGCTGGAGTCCCTGACCCGGCTGGAGTCGCAGTGGGCGGCCCCGCCCGCCCCGCAGGCATACCCCGCCGCGCCGGCCTGGGGCGCTCCCCACCACGGCGGCCACCACGGGCACCACGGCCACCACGGGCACCACAACGAGAGCTTCATGCACATGCTGTTCTCGTCCTGAGCGACGTCCGGCGGGGCTGACGGGCCCCGCCGGACCGGCGGCCTACTCGCGCGCCTCCGGACGCACAACGGCCGGTGGGGCGCCGGGGTTAACGACCGGGGCCCCGCCCAAAT
>NZ_JBHWGP010000067.1:0-20101 GCF_042733155.1 Streptomyces sp. NPDC059740
CCCTGGTAGCTCCGCTACGAGGACTCTCCGGCGCCTTGCGATGCACGGCACCAGACCACGCGACCTCATCGGACGCTCATATGGCAAGGACCCCTATGCCGCCTCGAAGGCGGCCCTGGAGACGCTGACCCGGAGCTGGGCGGTGGCCCTCGCGCCGCGCGGGGTCCGGGTGGTGGCCGTGGCCCCGGGCGCGGTGGAGACCCCCATCGGGGTGCACATGGGGCTGACCCCCGCGCAACAGGACGATCGGAGGGCCTGGCAGCTCGCGCACACCCCGCTGGGGCGGCTCGGGCGTCCGGCGGAGGTGGCCTGGCTGGTCTCCCAACTCGCCGACCCCGCAGCCGGTTTCGTCACCGGGGTGGTCGTGCCGGTGGACGGGGGCGCGCTGGTCGCCTGAGCACCCGGCGAAAGCCTCCCCGAGCCGGTGTCGGTGACGGCTGCTACAAACACGGTGGCGGCCGTCCCGCACCCGGGCAGCCGTCCGCGGTGGCCGGTCCGGAGGGGGGAGAGCGGTGCGCATCGGGGAGCTGGCGGCGAGGACGGGCACGACGCCCCGGGCCCTGCGCCACTACGAGCAGGCCGGTCTGCTCACGTCCGTCCGTGAGCCCAACGGCTACCGCGCCTACGACGCGGGGGCGGAGTGCCGGGTCCGCAACATCCGTCACCTGCTGGCGGCCGGCCTCACCCTGGAGGACGTGCGGTGCTTCACCGCGTGCCTCGACGGTGACATGACCACCGTGCGCCCCTCGGCGGAGGGGCTGCGGACGGCCCGCCGCAGACTGGCCGCCATCGAGGAGCGCATCGCCGCGCAGGTCGCGGTCCGCGACCGGCTCGCCGCGGCTCTCAGCACCGCCGACGGCCTCCCCGCGCGCTGACGGCGAAAGGCGGTCGTCCCCCTCACAGCAAGGTGAGCTGCTCCGGTTCCTGGGCGGTGGCGCCGCTGTCCCGGGCAGCCCTTCCGTGGCCCGCGCGTGGCGCAGTGATCCGCCGGGCCTCACCGGCCCGGGCGGGGCCCATGCCGTACTCCGCGGCCAGCTCGTGCACCTGGCGGGTGATCTGCCGCTGGTACCAGCGGGGGGCGTAGGCGCCCTGGGCGTACATGCGCTCATAGCGTTCCACCAGGTGCGGGTGGTGCCGGCCCAGCCACTGCAGGTACCACTCGCGGGCCCCCGGACGCAGGTGCAGGACCAGCGGCGTCACGGAGACCGCCCCGGCCCGGGCGATCTCCCGCACGGTCGCCCGCAACTGCTCCGGGGAGTCCCCGAGGAACGGGATGACCGGGGCCATCAGCACCCCGCAGGCGATGCCGTGGTCGGTCAGGGTGCGCACTGCCTCCAGCCGCCGCTGCGGTGCGGGCGTGCCGGGCTCGACGGTGCGCCACAGCTCCTGGTCGACGAAGCCCACCGACATCGAGACGCCCACTTCCGTGACCTGCGCGGCCTGCCGCAGGAGGTCCAGGTCGCGCAGGACCAGGGTGCCCTTGGTGAGGATCGAGAAGGGGTTGGCGTGGTCGCGCAGCGCCGTCAGGATGCCCGGCATCAACTGGTACCGGCCCTCCGCCCGCTGGTAGCAGTCCACGTTCGTCCCCATCGCGATGTGCTCGCCGCGCCACCGCGGACCGGATATCTCCCGCCGCACCAGCTCGGGCGCGTTGACCTTCACCACGATCTGCGTGTCGAACCCGGTCCCGGTGTCCAGGTCCAGGTAGCCGTGTGTCCGGCGGGCGAAGCAGTAGACGCACGCGTGTGAGCACCCCCGGTAAGGATTGACCGTCCACTCGAACGGCATCCGGGAGGCGCCCGGGACGCGGTTGACGGCCGAGCGGGCGCGCACCTCGTGGAAGGTGATGCCGCGGAACTCGGGGGTGTCGACGGTACGGCTGACGACATCGGCGCCGAAGAGTGCGGCGGGCGCCCGATCGGAGTCGCCCAGGTGGTCCCAGCGCATCGTGTGCGCCTCCTCTCGTCCGACCTGTTCGTTCCCCCTCCGCCGATATTAGAACAAACGTTCGCAAGATCGTGCGGACGCCGCGCAGGCCGTCCCCGGCCGGTCCCGGGCGGGTCCGGATTTGGGGAGTGCGCCCCCGAGTGGTTGGCTTGCGCTCGTCGGGCCCAGCCGGGCGCCCCGCGCGCGTCCGGTGGCACGGCCGCCTCCCCGCGGCGTGCGGCCGGCCGGCGGCAGGGCCGACGTACAGCGAGGTGCGCCGCCGGGGGTCCCCGGTGGTACGGATCGGAAGGACGACACTCATGGCTCAGGTCGAGGCGACCACCCGGCGGGAGATCGCGGCGGACCCCGAGGACGTGTTCGACGCGCTCGCCGACTACTCCGGCACCCGCCCGAAGCTGCTGACCGAGCACTTCAGCGAGTACGAGGTCCGCGAGGGCGGCGACGGCAAGGGCAGCCTCGTCCACTGGAAGCTCCAGGCCACCCAGAAGCGGGTGCGCGACTGCCTCGTCGAAGCGGACGAGCCCACCGACGGCCAGCTGGTGGAGAAGGACCGCAACTCCTCCATGGTCACCACCTGGACCGTCACCCCGGCCGGTGAGGGGCGTGCCGCCGTCACCGTCATCACGACCTGGAACGGCGCCGGTGGCATCGGCGGCTTCTTCGAGCGCACCTTCGCCCCCAAGGGGCTGGTGCGGATCTACGACGCGATGCTCGCCAGGCTGGCGGCGGAGACCGAGAAGTGACGCAGCGTCAGGGGGCGTCCCCCGTCGTGGAGTAGGCGCTACGCGCAGGGTTCGCGCGGGAGGCGGTGGGGGCGGTCGCGTCCCGGGGGCCCGGGCCCCGCACCCTTGAGGGGCACCGCGTCCTCCCGTGAGGATCACGGCTCATGAGCCTCCTGGCCATCACCCACCTCAGCGACCCCCACGTCACCGCCGGCCCGCTCGCCCACGGGCTGGCCGGCGGCCTCCACCGGGCCCTGGGCAGGGTCCTCGCCCTGGACCCCCGACCCGACTGCGTCGTCCTCACCGGCACACCTCGGTCCCCTTCGCCGGGACCCGGCTCGTGACCGCGCCGAGCACCCACCGGCAGAGCGGCCTCGAACCGGGCTCCGACCGGGCCCCGGGGTGCGTCCACGAGCCGACGGCCTTCCTGCTGCACCTGTTCACCGCCTCGGGCTGCATGACCCACACGGTGCCGGTCGGCCACGCCGCCGACCGGGTCCACTACTGAGGGGGTGCGGGGTGGGCGGGGCCGGAGCCTTCACCTCCTGAATCCAGCCGGGAGCGACAAAAGCCCCGGAGCGCCCCCATCGTGCGGAACTGCCGTCAGACTCGCACCGTCCTCCGCCGGACTTCTCGGTCACACCTGTTCAACACCTTGACGCCATCGAGTGGTGCCCCGACCATCACCTCGATCGGAGAGCGCTCTCTCTCCCTCGGTGACAGGCAGGAGACACCGTGAACCGCACCCGTTCCCATCCCTTGCTCAGACATCCCCGACTGCTCGTCCTCGCCCTCGTGGCGGCACTCACCGCCGCACTGACACTGACCGCCGGCCAGACACCGGCCCGCGCCGCAGGCACCCTGCTCTCCAAGGGCGCACCCGTCACGGCCTCCTCCACGGAGAGCGCGGCGACCCCCGCCTCGGCCGCGGTGGACGGCGACAGCGGGACGCGGTGGTCCAGCGCCGCCTCCGCCGACCCGCAGTGGCTCCAGGTCGACCTCGGCTCCACCCAGGAGCTGTGCGGGGCCCAGCTGGACTGGGAGACGGCGTACGCCAAGGCGTACAAGATCCAGACCTCGACCGACGGCAGGACGTGGACGGACGTCCACTCCACCACCACCGGCCCCGGCGGCATCGAACTTCTCACCCTCACCGGCTCCGGCCGCTACGTGCGGGTCTACGCCACCACCCGGGCCACCCAGTACGGCTACTCCCTCTGGGAGTTCCAGCTCTTCACCACCGGTGGCGGCACCACACCGCCCCCCGCCGGCGACGCGAAGCTGCTCTCCTACGGCAAGCCGGCCACCGCCTCCACCTCCCAGGACAGCGGCCAGTGCTCCGGCTGCTCACCGGCCAAGGCCTTCGACCACGACCCCGCGACCCGCTGGGCGACCAGTGACACCACCGGCTGGACCGACCCGGGCTGGATAGCCGTCGACCTCGGCGCGACCGCGCACCTCACCCAGGTCGTCCTCCAGTGGGACCCGGCCTACGCCAAGGCGTACCAGATCCAGACCTCGGCCAACGGCTCCGACTGGACCACCGTCTACTCCACCACCACCGGCAAGGGGTTCAAGGAGATCCTGGACGTGAACGGGGACGGCCGCTACGTGCGGATGTACGGCACCACCCGCGGTACCGAGTACGGGTACTCGCTGTGGACCTTCGACGTCTACGGCACCGGCGGCGCCCCCACCGACCCGCCGCCCGCGCCCCCGAACCCCCAGAACCCCGAACACCTCGTGTGGAGCGACGAGTTCAACGGTTCCGCGGGCAGCAAGCCGGACCCCGCCAAGTGGACGGCCGACTCCGGGGCGGGCGTCAACAACGAGCTGGAGTACTACACCGACAACAAGAACGCCTCGATGGACGGCGCCGGCAACCTCGTCCTGGAGGCCCGCAAGGAGGTCACCCCCGGGTCCAGCTGCCCGCGCGACCCGCTCAGCGGCTCCACCACCTGCCAGTACACCTCCGCGCGCATCAACACCGCCAAGACCTTCACCTTCACCTACGGCCACGTCGAGGCGCGCATCAAGGTGACGGGGACGCAGGGCCTCTGGCCCGCCTTCTGGCTGCTCGGCGCCAACTTCAGCACCGGCACGCCCTGGCCCGACAGCGGCGAGATCGACATCATGGAGCACGTCGGCAAGGTGGCCGACACGGTCTACTCCACCCTCCACGCACCCGCCTACAACGGCGGCAACGGCTACGGCTCGCCCTACACGGTGGCGGGCAGCGACTTCTCCTCGGCCTTCCACACCTATGCCCTGGACTGGGACTCCGGCCACATGACGTTCTCCGTCGACGGCAAGGCCTTCTTCACGGTGGACCGCACCACCCTGGAGCAGACCCGCGGGCCCTGGGTCTACGACCACCCCTTCTTCCTCATCCTCAACAACGCGGTGGGCGGTGACTGGCCCGGGGCGCCCGACGCCTCGACCGTCCTGCCGCAGAAGATGCTCGTCGACTACGTCCGCGTGTCGCAGTGAACGCGCGGGGGCGGGCCCGGACGCGGCCCGCCCCCGTCACGGCCTCCGGGACCCGGTTCGGCACCCCTCGTCCAGTCACCCGCTCTTTCCCCGAAGGCCCTCCCGGCCGCCCCCTCGCGCCGAAGTCCGTCGCCCAGGGCGCCGCCCCGCGCATGCGCCCGCGCACCACGCTCCCTCGCCGAACCCCCGAAGGGGGAGTGCCGCGGCATCAGTTGAGGCACGCTCCCACACGACACCGGGCACCGCGCGAGGGCCTACCGCGACGCGCCGCTGCCGAGCCCGACCGCGCGCCCCGGGCTTCCGGGAACGCGAGGGCACCCGGACGGGGCGGCGTGCGCTCACCGGAACGGGTGGATCTCCCGCGCGGCTTCGCGAAGTTGCGTACGACGCGTGCGAGGACGTAAGCCCAGATGAGGGACTTGACGGTCGCCCCAGGCAACGGCATCCCCGAGGCTTGCAGTCCGTTATGCCTGTTGTCTCCTGTTTGATCGCAGCCCGCCCCCGGTGCGACAAAGGCCGCTGCACATCGCGGAACGAGGGGAGCGGGCCAGGTGGCCGGGACGACGCTGAAAGACCACACGACGCAGGACCTCGAAGGAGAACCACGGGGACGCCCCGGTCCGCCGGACACCGCCATCGGACCCGCGGCGCCGGACCCCACCGACCCGCCCACCCTCAGGCTCCCGACCGGCCCCGGGCCCCACGCCACCGAAACCGCCCCGCCCGCGGCCGTGCCCGGCGGTCCGGAGGCCGCCGAGGACGCCGCCCCCGCTCCGCCCCGACCCGGCGGCGCGCCCGTCGTCCTGAGCCCCGCCCGGGTGCGGATGGTCTTCCTCGGGCTGATGCTCACGCTGCTCCTCGCCGCGCTCGACCAGACGATCGTGGCGACCGCGCTGCCCCGGATCGTCGGCGAACTCCACGGCCTGGACCAGATGTCCTGGGCGGTCACCTCCTACCTCCTGGCCTCCACCATCGGGCTGCCCGTCTACGGCAAGCTCGGCGACCTCTTCGGCCGCAAACCGGTCTTCCTCTTCGCCATCGTCGTCTTCGTCGTCGGCTCGGGGCTCGCCGGGTGGTCGCACACCATGGACCAGATGGTCGCCTTCCGGGCCGTCCAGGGTGTGGGCGGCGGCGGCCTCATGATCGGAGTGCAGGCCATCATCGCGGACGTCGTCCCGCCCCGGGAGCGCGGCCGCTACATGGGCCTGATCGGGGCCGCGTTCGGCCTCGCCTCGGTCGCCGGACCGCTGCTGGGCGGCTTCTTCACCGACCACGCCTCCTGGCGCTGGTGCTTCTACGTCAACGTCCCCTTCGGACTGGTGACGCTGCTGGTCATCGCCCTCGTGCTGAAGCTGCCGCGCCCCCGGGTCCGGCCGCGGCTCGACGTCGCCGGCGTGCTGCTGCTGGCCGCCTTCTCCACCTGCCTGGTGCTGCTGACCAGTTGGGGCGGCACCGAGTACGCCTGGGACTCCCGCGAGATCCTCGGACTCGGCGCGGGAGCGCTGCTCAGCGCGGCGCTCTTCCTCCTCGTGGAGCGCTTCGCCGCCGAACCCGTCATCCCGCTGCGGCTCTTCCGCGACTCGGTCTTCAACCTCACCGGCCTGGTCGGGGCCGTGGTCGGGGTCGCGCTGTTCGGCGCCGCCAGCTACCTGCCCACCTTCCTCCAGATGGTCGACGGCGCCTCGGCCACCGAGTCCGGCCTGCTCATGCTGCCCATGATGGGCGGCGTCGTCCTCGCCTCCGTCGCCTCCGGCCAACTCATCAGCCACAGCGGCACGTACAAGATCTGGCCCATCCTGGGGTGCGCCACCGCCGCGGTCGGCATGTGGCTGCTCTCCCGGTTGGAGGAGGACACCTCCCGGCCGGTCTACAGCCTCTGGATGGGCATCCTCGGCCTCGGCATCGGGTTCGTGCTCCCCGTCCTGGTGCTGGCCGTGCAGAACTCCGTCCGCGTCGCCGACCTGGGCACCGCCACCAGCGCCAACAACTTCTTCCGGCAGATCGGCGGCAGCGTCGGAGCCGCCGTCTTCGGCACCGTCTTCGCCGGCCGCCTCTCCGGCCAACTGGCCCGCCGACTGCCCCACTCGGCACACCTGCCCGACCCCGAGTCGATCACCCCGCAGCTCGTCCACGCCCTGCCGGCACCGCTGCGCGAGGCGTTCAGCGCCTCCTACGCCGCCGCGATGCCGCGCATCTTCCTCTACCTCGTGCCGGTCCTGCTGCTCGGCCTGGTCCTGGCCTTCTTCCTGAAGGAGAAACCCCTGATGTCCGCACCGTCGCCCACCGACGCAACCGACCTCCCCCTCACCTCCCAGCCCGCGCCCCACACCGCCACGGCCGGCATCCCGGCGGGACGGACCGCCTCCGCCCACGAGACGGGGAGCCCCGGCCACTCCGTTCCGGCCGCCGCCCCCTACGCCTCCGGGGTCCCGGTGTGCGGGGCGGTGCGGCACAGCGACGGCAGCACCGTGCCCCGCGCAGCCCTCACCCTCATCGACATCGGCGGCCGGCAGGTGGGCCGGGGCGCCAGCGGCGAGGACGGCCGGTACGCGCTCAGCACGCCGGGCGCCGGCAGCTACGTGCTGATCGCCGCGGCCGGCGGCCACCAGCCGCAGGCCGTCACGGTCACTGTCGGGGAGCGGCCCGTCGACCTCGACGTCGTGCTCGGCGGTGCCGGCCGCCTGGCCGGGACCGTCACCACCGCCGACGGCATCCCGGTGCGGGACGCGATGGTCACCCTCACCGACGTCCGCGGCGAGGTGGTCGCCACCACCCGCAGCGGACGCGAGGGCGGCTACGTCATCGGGGAACTGGTCGCCGGCGAGTACACCCTCGCCTCCAGTGCCCCCGCCTACCGCCCCGCCGCCCTCCCGGTCACCGTTCAGGCCTCCCGGGAGACCCGCCAGGACATCGAACTCGCCGGCGGCGCCGTGCTGCGGGGCACGGTCCGCGCCGGCGGCGGCCGACCGGTCGAGGACGCCAGGGTCACGCTGCTGGACGCCGCCGGCAACGTCGTCGACACGGCTACCACCGGCGCCGACGGCCACTTCCGCTTCGTCGACCTCTCCGCCGGCGAGTACACGGTCATCGCCGCGGGCTACCCGCCCGTCGCCACCGTGCTGCAGGTCGCCGGCGGTGGCCGGACCGAGCGCGACCTCCAGCTGGGCCACGAGGACTGAGGGGTCCTTGCCATATGAGCGTCCGATGAGGTCGCGTGGTTGCGTGGTCTGGTGCCGTGCATCGCAAGGCGCCGGAGGGTCCTCGTAGCGGAGCTACCAGGGCTTTTCGGCAACGCCGCGAGGTGCGGTGCCGGACCACGCGACCCGGGCGGGCATATGGCAAGGACCCCCGGGACCCCGCACGCCCGGAGCGCTCCGGTACCCGGGCGGGACGGCGAGCGCGGTGACGCCGTCCCGCCGGGCGGACACGGCCGACCGCGCCCGCCGGTCCGACCGCACCCCGGCTCCTCTCACCCGTCCGGGCGGACCGGGGGAAGCCCGCCGTCGCGACGTGCTGCCCCGCGCGGCCGCTCGCGCAGCAGCGGAGCCCCGGCGGCGGGACGTCCACGGCCCGGCAGCCGTCACCCGCGTCCCGGGAGCCGTGCCCCGCAGCGGCTGCAGAAGGCCGCCTGCGGTTCGCCGGGCACGTGGCCGCACGCGCCGCAGGCCGGCGCCGCGGCGGGCGCGGCGGTGGGGCGGCCGACGGCCAGACCGGGCCGGCGCCGGTGCGCCGTCAGATACGCCATGCCCTCGGGTCCGGCGGTCAGGGCACGCGGCGTGCCACGGCCCAGCCACACCAGGCTGCCGGGTTCCAGCGGCTCCTCCCCGGCATCGGTGCGCAGCGTTCCCCCGCCCCATGCCACGTACAGCAGCACGTCGAGGGAGGGTTCGACGTGCTCGGGGACGCCGGCGCCCGAGGGCAGCCGGATCACGTTGGCGTCCAGCTGCCGGTCCTCGGCCGTCAGCCGCCACAACGCGCCGCCCCGGTCCGCGGGCACGTCCGCCAGCAGCGCCGTCAGCCCACCGGTCACCCCTGATCGGGTCCCCATCGTCCTGCTCCCCTTTCCGTCCTGCCGCCTCACGGCCGGCCGCACCGGCCGCCCGGTCCGCCCGCGTCCCGCGCCACGGCAAGTCTTTCATCCTTCGGCCTGGGCCCGGCCTCGTCACCGGTCGCCCGCACCGGGACCGGGGTGCGGCCGGCGACGGCCGGCGGGACGGCACCCCTCGCCGGCCCCGACCCCGTGCGGGACCCCGCCCCCCTGCGGTAGAACTGCCCCATGGTGAAGATCCTCATCTCCGCGGACATGGAGGGCGCCACCGGCGTGACCTGGCCGGCCGACGTGCTGCCGGGCTCGCCGCAGTGGGAGCGCTGCCGCCGGCTGTTCACCTCCGACGTCCAGGCGGCGGCGCTCGGGTTCCTCGACGCGGGCGTCGAGGAGGTACTGGTCAACGAGGCGCACTGGACGATGCGCAACCTCCTGCTGGAGGAGCTGGACGAGCGGGTGCAGATGATCACCGGCCGCCACAAGTCCCTGTCCATGGTCGAGGGGGTACAGCACGGGGACGTCGACGGCGTCGCCTTCGTCGGCTACCACACCGGCGCGGGCACCGAGGGCGTCCTGGCCCACACCTACCTCGCCAACTCCATCACCGGCGTCTGGGTCGACGGCACGCCTGCCAGCGAGGGGTACCTCAACTCACTGGTCGCCGCCGAGTACGGCGTGCCCGTGGTGCTGGTCACCGGCGACGACCGGGCCTGCGAGGACGCCGCCTCCTACGCCCCCCGGGCGCGGACCGTGGCGGTGAAGGACTACGTCTCGCGCTACGCCGCGGTCTGCCGCCCGCCGGCGCGCACCGCCGCCGACATCCGGGCCGCCGCCCGCGAGGCCGCCGCGCTGGCCGGGCGCCACGAGCCGCGCCGCGGCGGGCCGCACACCGTCGAGGTCGAGTTCGACGCGGAACACCTGGTGGGCGCCGCCACGGTCGTCCCCGGTGTCGAACACAGCGGCCTGCGCAGGGTGGCGTATACAAGTGCGGACATGTACGAGGGCATCCGCTGCTTCAAGGCGGTCACCACCCTCGTCTCGTCGGCTGTGGAGGAGCAGTATGGCTGAGCAGCACCCCCTCACCGGGCCCGGCGGCGCCACCGGGACCGCCGTCCCGCCCGACGCGGAGCCCGGCCCGCAGGCGCTGGAGGAGGTCGTCCGCTTCACCTCCGACCTCATCCGGATCGACACCACCAACCGCGGCGGCGGGCAGTGCCGGGAGCGGCCGGCCGCCGAGTACGTCGCCGAGCGCCTGGCCGACGCCGGCCTGGAACCCACCCTCCTGGAGCGCACCGAGGGCCGCACCAACGTGGTCGCCCGCGTCCCCGGCACCGACCCGTCGGCCCCCGCCCTGCTGGTCCACGGCCACCTCGACGTGGTGCCCGCCGAAGCCGACGACTGGAGCGTGCACCCCTTCTCGGGCGAGGTGCGCGACGGGGTGGTGTGGGGGCGCGGCGCCATCGACATGAAGAACATGGACGCGATGGTGCTGGCCGTCGTGCGGGAATGGGCGCGTACCGGCCGGCAGCCCCGGCGGGACGTCGTGCTGGCCTTCACGGCGGACGAGGAGGCCAGCGCCGTCGACGGCTCCGGCTTCCTCGCCGACCACCACCCCGAGCTGTTCGAGGGGTGCACCGAGGGCGTCAGCGAGTCCGGCGCCTTCACCTTCCATGCCGGTGGGGGCCGCCGCCTCTACCCCGTCGCGGCGGGGGAGCGGGGCACCGCCTGGCTGAGGCTGACCGCGCACGGCCGCGCCGGCCACGGCTCGAAGGTCAACCACGCCAACGCCGTCACCCGGCTCGCCGCCGCCGTCACCCGCATCGGGGAGTACCGCTGGCCGCTGCGGCTGACCCCGACGGTCCGCGCCGCGCTCACCGAACTCGCCGCACTCTTCGAGGTCACCGACGTCGAGACCGACCCGGACGCCCCCGGCTTCGACGTCGACGCGCTGCTGGAGAGCCTGGGGCCGGCCGCCGAGCTGGTGCGTCCCACGGTCCGCAACTCCGCCAACCCGACGGTGCTGGAGGCCGGTTACAAGGTCAACGTCATCCCCGGCACCGCCCTCGCCCAGGTCGACGGCCGCATCGTGCCGGGTGGCGAGGCCGAGTTCACCCAGACGCTCGACGCACTCACCGGACCGGACGTGAGCTGGGAGTTCGCCCACCGCGAGCCACCGCTGACCGCGCCGGTCGAGGGCCCCACCTTCGCCGCGATGCGGGCCGCCTTGGCGCACTTCGACCCGACGGCGCACGCCGTGCCGTACTGCATGTCGGGCGGTACGGACGCCAAGCAGTTCTCGCGCCTGGGCATCACCGGCTACGGCTTCTCGCCGCTGCGGCTGCCCGAGGGCTTCGACTACCAGGCGCTCTTCCACGGCGTCGACGAGCGGGTCCCGGTGGACGCCCTGCACTTCGGGGTCCGCGTCCTGGACCGCTTCCTGCGCACCGCCTGACCCTGCCACGCCCCTCCAGGAGGATCACCATGCCCACCGCGGCCCCCTACGGAACCTGGGCCTCACCGATCGACGCCCACCTGGTCGCCACCCGGGACGGCCGCCCCGAGTACCTGGGCACGGTGGGCGAGGAGGTCTGGTGGACCGCGCCGCGCCCGGCAGAGGGCGGGCGGCGCGCCCTGGTGCGGCTGACCGCCGAGGGCGCGGAGGAGACGGTGCTGCCGGCGCCGTGGGACGTGCGCAGCCGGGTCATCGAGTACGGCGGCCACCCCTGGGCCGGTGCGGTGACGCCGGACGGCCCGGTGGTGGTCTTCAGCCACTTCGCCGACCAGCGCCTCCACCTCTTCTGCCCGGACTCGGCCGAGCCGCCGCGGCCCCTGACCCCGCTCTCCGACGTGGGGGAGGGGCTGCGCTGGGCGGACCCCGTGGTGCTCCCCGAGCGGGGCGAGGTCTGGTGCGTGCTGGAGGAGTTCACCGGTCCCTCCCAGGCCGACGTGCGGCGTGTCCTGGCGGCCGTCCCGCTGGACGGCTCCGCGGCCGGGGACCGCGGCCGGATCCGTGAACTCAGCGACGACCGGAACCGGTTCGTCACCGGTCCGCGGCTCTCCCCGGACGGCGGGCGGGTCGCGTGGATCGCCTGGAACCACCCCGCGATGCCCTGGGACGGCACGCACGCCCTCCTCGCCGACGTCACCGCCGAGGGCACCCTGGCCGAGGTGCGCACCGTGGCCGGCGGTCCCCGCGAGGCCGTCGCCCAGGTGGAGTGGGCTCCCGACGGCGGGCTGCTGTACGCCTCCGACCCGGACGGCTGGTGGAACCTGTGGTATCTGGCGGCCGGGGCGCTGGCGCCGGGAGCCCCCGGCGCCGCCCGGCAGCTCGGGCCGAAGGCGGCGGAGGAGTTCGCGGGCGGCCCGCTGTGGCGCATCGGCAACCGCTGGTTCGCGCCGCTGCCCGGCGGATCGATCGCCGTCCTCCACGGCCTGGGCGACCCCGTACTGGGGATACTGGACCCGGTCACCGGTGAGGTCGCCGACGTGCCCGGCCCGTGGACGACCTGGGCCAACACCCTGGCCGTCCGCGACACCCGCGTCGTCGGGCTGGCCGGTGCGGCCGACCGGTCCTGGGAGATCGTCGAACTCGACACCCGCACCGGCCTGACCCGTGCCGTGGCCGCCCACCACACCGACGACGTCGACCCCGCCCACTACCCGAAGTCCTTCTCGCGCACCTTCACCGGCCCCGGCGGACGCGAGGTGCACGCCCACGTCCACCCGCCGCACCACCCCGACCACACCGGGCCGAGCGGCGAGGCGCCGCCGTACGTGGTCTGGGCGCACGGTGGTCCCACCAGCCGCTTCCCGCTCGTCCTGGACCTGGAGGTCGCCTACTTCACCAGTCGCGGCATCGGCGTGGTGGAGGTCGACTACGGAGGCTCCACCGGCTACGGGCGGGCCTACCGCGAGCGGCTGCGCGGGATGTGGGGCCTGGTCGACGTCGAGGACTGCGCGGCCGTGGCCACGGCGCTCGCCGACGAGGGCACCGCCGACCCGGCGCGGCTGGCCATCCGCGGCGGCAGCGCCGGCGGCTGGACCACGGCGGCGTCGCTGGCCGGCACCGACGTCTACGCCTGCGGCGTCATCAGCTACCCCGTGCTGGACCTCCTCGGCTGGGCGAGTGGCGGGACCCACGACTTCGAGTCCCGTTACCTGGAGACGCTGGTGGGCCCGCTCGCCGACGTCCCCGACCGCTACCGAGAGCGGTCCCCGCTCCAGCACGCCGAGCACGTCGCGGTGCCCTTCCTGCTGCTCCAGGGACTGGCCGACGTCATCTGCCCGCCCGTGCAGTGCGAGCGGTTCCTGGCCAAGGTCGCGGGCAAGGGCATCCCGCACGCCTATCTGGCCTTCGAGGGCGAGGGCCACGGCTTCCGGCGCGAAAGCACACTCGTCCGGGCGGTGGAGGCGGAACTCGCCCTGTACGCACAGACCTTCGGGTTCGTCCGGGAGGACGTACCGGCGCTGGAGCTGGCGCGGTGACGGGGCCTGCCGTGGACGGACGCGGCGCCGTGCCGGGCGCTGCGGACGTCCCGCCCGCGGCCCGGGTGCGGCCCCTGCTGCGACCGCCCCGGCTGCGCCCCGGCGACCGGGTGGCGGTGGTGGCGCCCAGCGGCCCGGTGGTGCCCGAGCGGCTCGACGCCGGCCTGGACATCCTGCGCGGCTGGGACCTCGACCCGGTGCCCCTGCCGCACGTCCGCGCGGTCCACCCCGCCCTGCCCCACCTCGCCGGCACGGACCAGCAGCGCGCCGCGGACCTGCAACAGGCGCTGTGCGAACCGGGTTTCCGTGCCGTCTTCACCGCCCGTGGCGGGTACGGGGCGCAGCGCACCGTGGACCTCGTCGACTGGGCGGCCGTCGCTGCCGCCGCCCCCCGGCACCTGATCGGCTTCAGCGACGTCACCGTGGTGCACGACGCGCTGGCCCGGCACGCCCGGGTGGTCTCGCTGTACGGCCCGGCGCTGGCGGGCGAGGTGTTCCTCAAGGACGAGCCGACCAGGGAGCACCTGCGCCGGCTCCTGTTCGACGAGACGGCCGCCTCCTGCCCGGCGGCGCCCGGGGCGCGGACCCTGGTGTCCGGCCGGGCCACCGGGGTGGCCCTGGGCGGCTGCCTCACGATGCTGGCCACGAACCTGGCGACGCCGCACGCCAGGCCCGGCGCCCGCGGCGGCATCCTGCTCCTGGAGGACGTGGCCGAGGCGCCGTACGCAGTGGACCGCTCGCTCACCCACCTCTTGCGGTCGGGGTGGCTGGACGGGGTCGCCGGCGTGGTCCTGGGGTCCTGGCGGGACTGCGGGCCCGGTTACGCCGCCCTCCGGCCCGTGCTGCTGGAGCGCCTCGCCCCTCTCGGGGTGCCGGTGGTGGAGGAGTTCGGCTTCGGCCACGGCTCCACCGCGCTCACCGTCCCGCTCGGGGTACGTGCCGAACTGGACGCGGACGCACGGACGTTGCGCTGGGACCTGTGACGCCGCGCCTCGCCGCGGGCGGCCCGGCAGCGGATGAGGACCTGCCGGGGACCGCCGGGCCCACCCCGCGCGTGCGGCCGCCTGCGTTCCTCGTCCTCCCGCACACGTTCTAAGCTGCGGCGGATGACGCGAGACGAACACGCAGGGCCGCCCGGGCAGGCCGCCGCCGAGAAGAGCGCACCAGGCCGCGCCCCGGACGGTGGGGAGGGACCCGCGGCGGGGCAGGGCGAGGAGGTGCGGCCCGCCGCCGAGGCGCTGGTGGACCTCATCCGCTTCGCCCTGCGCCAGATGACGCCGCTGCGGGAGATCGGCTTCTCCGCGATGGCCGCCCTGAACATCCTGGACTCCATGGGACCGCACCGGGTCACCGAACTCGCCGTGCACGAGGGGATCAGCCAGCCCTCGATGACGGCGATGGTCTCCCGGCTGGAGCAGCAGGGGCTGGTGGCGCGCGCGCCCGACCCCGACGACGGCCGCAGCGTCCTGGTGAACATCACCGACCGCGGGCGGGAGATGGTGCGCAGGCGGCGCTCCGGACAGGTCACCTTCCTCTCCCACCTCATCGGGGAGCTCGAACCGGCGGCGCGCGGACAGTTGACGGACGCGGCGGCGGCCCTGGCCCGGCTGACCGACACCGACCAGGTCCCCGGCGCGCTGGAGGCGGCCCGTGAGGCCATGGCCCGGGAGGCGGCCCGTGAGGGCGGGGGGCCGGGGGAGGACTGGAACGCTTCCGCTGGATCCCCCGGCTGACCGGATGAAGACGACGGTGAGGTGGAGCCCCGCCCGGCCCGGGGCAGCGGATCGATCCTCCCCCCTGGGCGTCAGCCGACGGACCGCATCGGTCAGGGGTCGGACGTTCCGGGGAAATCGCCCCGGACCTGGGGCCCGTCAGGGCGGACGGTCACACGGACGGCCCGGCGGCTGAGGACGGACTGCGAGTTCCGGAGGGCGGGTCCCTCAGCCGATGCGGAGGACGAGCTTGCCGCCTGCCTTGCCGGACAGGCTCAGTTCCGTGGCGGTACGCCAGTCCTCCAGGGGGAAGGTCCGAGCGACGGGGACGGTGAACCTGCCCTCGGCGGCCAGTCGTGCGTATTCGGGCAGCACGTCGTTGTGGTACTCGTTCCCCTCCTCGCCGAACTGGTACCGCACGCCCAGTTCCTGGGCCGCGCCGAAGTCGCTCAAGGTCAGCGCGTCCTGCGGCTTCCTCACTGAGCGCACGACCTCCGGCAGTGAGTTGCTGACCGGCGCGGCGTCGAGGGCGAGGTCGACGGGCCCGCCCGCCAGTGCCCGTACACGCTCGGACATCCCCTCGCCGTAACCGGTGACCTCGGCGCCCAGCGCGCGAAGCGCGTCGGCGTAGGTCGTTCCGGCGGTGGCGATCACCCGGGCTCCGTGGCGGAGCGCGATCTGCACCGCGGCGTAGCCGACGGTGCCGCCCGCGCCGTGCACCAGCACGGTGAGCCCTTCGGCGGCGCCCTTGCGGACACCGAGTCCGTGCAGCCCGCGGTGGGCGGTCTCGACCGCCATCGGCAGGGCGGCGGCAGCGTCGGGGGCAAGGCCGGCGGGGCGCGGGAAGAAGACGTCCAGCAGGGCGTAGTCAGACGCACCTGCCGTCGGTCCCGTGAACGGCACCGGACCGAAGACCGCCTCGCCGACGGCGACTCCGGCCACGTCCGCACCGACGGCGTCGACCTTGCCCGAAACCTCCAGGCCGATGCCGCGCGGCAGGTCACCGGGGAAGAGCCCGGCGCACAGGGCCCAGTCGGCGGGGTTGAGACCGCAGCTCTGCACTGCCACCCGTATCTGACGGGGGCCGGGGGTAGGGGGCTCGGCGTCCTCGAGGTGCACGACGTCCAAAGCGGGACCGTTCACATGGAAGCGCAGGGTGCGCATGATGCCTCCCGGGTCGTGTGACAGCAGGTGCTGTCATCACTCGGACTCTAACGCATGATGACAGCATCTGCTGTCGGTAGACTGACGGCATGGCACGGTGGGAAGGCAACGCACGCGGCCGCCTGGAACGGGCGGCGCTGGACCTGTTCACAGAGCAGGGCTATGACCGCACCACGGTCGCGCAGATCGCCAAGCGCGCCAATCTCACTGAGCGGTCCTTCTACCGTTGGTTCCCGGACAAGCGGGAAGTGCTGTTCGGAGGCAGCGAAGAGCTCGAGGAGCGCTTCATCGCTGCGATCGGTGCCGTCCCCGAGGGCACCGGGCCGCTGGCCACGCTGATGGCGGCGTTCGGCACCGCGCCGGAGGTGTTCCGGCCCCGCGACTTCCTGCGGGAGCGGGCGGCGGTGATCGCCGCCAATCCGCCCCTGCAGGAGCGTGAGCTGATCAAGCTCGCCTCTCTCTCCCGGGCCCTTACAGCCGCCCTGCGGGAACGCGGCCACGACGCTGCGACGGCGCACCTGGCCACCGACGCGGGCATGGCCATCGTGCGCATCACAGCCCAGCGCTGGCTCGCCGACGGGGACGCCGACTACGCCCGGCTCCTGTCGGCCGGCGCCGCAGACCTGCTCTCCGTACTCACGCAGGACGGTGCCCTGGCGCAGCCCTGACAGTCGTCCCGCGAACGGCCGGCGGTGAATCCCCGTATCGGTGCCTCCCGGGCGGGGGCGAGGTGCGCACCACCGCGCCGGATGTGCCTGGCGGCCCGTTCCGGGCGCGCCCCTTAGGATCACCGCGTGGACCACGACACGGACCAGCACCCCGGGCCCTACCTCGCGCGCGGCACCCGCACCGCCCTCCGGCACTTCACCGCAGCCGACGGCGAGGAGTTCACCACCCACGTCCGCGCCAGCCGTGCCCTGCACCACCCCTGGCTCGCGCCGCCCGCCGACGAGGAGACCTACCGGGCGTACTTCGCCAACCTGCAGGAACCCGCGCGCGAGGGCTTCCTGGTCTGTGAGCCGGCCGCCGACGGCCGCATCGCCGGCTACGTGACGATCAACAACATCGTGCACGGGGCCTTCCGCTGCGGTGCCGTCGGCTACGGGGCCTTCGCCCACGCGGCCGGCCGGGGCCTGATGTCCGAGGGGCTGGGACTGGTGGTCCGGTACGCCTTCGGCCCGCTCGGTCTGCACCGGCTGGAGGCCAACATCCAGCCGGACAACGCGCCCTCCCTCGCCCTGGTCAGGCGCCTGGGCTTCCGCCTGGAGGGCTTCTCCCCCGACTTCCTGCTCGTCGACGGGGACTGGCGGGACCACGAACGATGGGCGATAACCGCCGAGATGGTCCCGCCCGGTGACCTCGGCGCCGGCCAGGCCGGCGACTCCCCGGCCGCGGGCTGACCGACGATCCCCCGCCACCGGCTGTTCACCGCAGCGTTCCCGGCGCCTGGCACCCTCGCAACCGCAGGCCCCCCCGAGGGCGCCGTCGCTGTGACGGCACCCCCGGCGACCGGTGGCCGCCGCCGTGTTCTCCGCCCTCCCGTCCCCAGAAGTGGAACCCATGACCGCCATCACCATCGGCCAGGCCGTCGTCCTCGGGATCGTGGAGGGGGTGACCGAGTTCCTGCCCGTCTCCTCCACCGGCCACCTGAAGATCACCGAAGGGCTGATGGGCGTCAACGTCGACGACGCGGCCGTGGTCGGCTTCTCCGCCGTCATCCAGGTCGGGGCGATCGCGGCCAGCCTCCTGTACCTCGCCAAGGACATCGCCCGCATCGTCAGGGCGTGGGGGCGTGGGCTGGTCAACCGCAACGAGCGGTACCACCACGACTACAAGTTCGCCTGGTGGGTGATCTTCTCGACGATCCCCATCGTCGTCGTCGGGCTCGCCGCGAAGCCGCTGATCGACGGCCCGCTCGCCTCCCTGTGGGTGGTCGCCGGCTCGCTCATCGTGGGCAGCGGCGTGATGTGGGCCGCCGACCAGATGGGCCGGCACAAGCGGGGTGAGGACGACACCTCGCTGAAGGACACCATGTGGGTGGGGTGCTCCCAGATCCTCGCCCTCCTCTTCCCCGGCTTCTCCCGGTCCGGAGCCACCATGTCCACCGGACTGATCCTGGACCTGGAGCGGGTCGCCGCCACCCGCCTCTCCTTCTTCCTGGGCATCCCGGCCCTCACCGGCGCGGGCGTCTACGAACTGAAGGACGCGGTCGGCACCGGCACCGGCGTCGTCCCGCTCGCCGTCGGCACCCTGGTCTCGTTCGTCGTGGCGTACTTCTCCATCGACTGGCTGCTGAAGTTCGTCGCCAAGCACTCCTTCAACTCGTTCGTGATCTACCGGATCGTCGTCGGCGTGCTGCTCTTCGGGATGCTGGGCATGGGCGTCTTCGGCTGAACCGGCTGAACCGGCTGAACCGGCGGATCGGCGGGCACTTCGCCGGTGTCCCGGCCGTCGCGCGGCCCGGCCCCGCCCACCGGGCACAGCCGGGTCATCCTTGCGGCGCCCGCCCGGAATGATCCGTTACCCACTCGTGTTGGCGCTGCCATGAAGGCAATCACCACCAGCCGTTACGGCGGCCCGGAGACCCTGGAACTGACCGAGACCGACGACCCGAAGGTGGGACCCGACTCGGTCCTGGTGCGGGTGAAGGCGGCCGGTGTCAACCCCGTCGACTGGAAGATCGTCGGGGGCCACCTCGACGCGATCATGAACGTGCACTTCCCCCTCGTGCCGGGCTGGGACGTCGCCGGCATCGTGGAGGCCGTCGGCCTGGACACCCCCGAGTTCGCCGTCGGCGACGAGGTCTACGGGTACGTGCGCAAGGACGAGGTCCAGCACGGCACGTACGCCGAACTCGTCGCCGCGCCGGTCCGCACCCTCGCGCGCCGGCCCGCCTCGCTCGGATGGCGGGAGGCGGCGGCGCTGCCGCTGGCCGGCCTCACCGCCCTGCAGTCCCTGGACCGTGTGGGCGTACGCGACGGCGACACCGTCCTGGTCCACGCCGCCTCCGGCGGGGTGGGGGCCTTCGCGGTGCAGATCGCCGTGGCCCGGGGCGCCCGTGTCATCGGCACCGCCAGCGAGCGCAACCACGACTTCCTGCGGTCGCTCGGCGCCGAACCGGTCAGCTACGGAGACGGCCTCGCCGACCGGGTGCGCGCCCTGGCCCCCGGAGGCGTCGACGCCGCGGTCGACTACGTCGGCGACGGCGCCGCCGGGATCTCCCGCGACCTGCTCACCGACGCCGCGCGCAACGCCTCGATCGTCGACCCCGCGGTGACGGAGCTGGGTGGACACCACGTCTGGGTCCGACCGGACGCCCAGGGACTGGCCGAACTCGGCCGCCTGGCGGACGCCGGGTCCCTCACCGTCCACGTCGAGCACGCCCTCCCGCTCGCCCAGGCCGCCGAGGCCTTCCGGCTCAGCCAGGACGGACACGTCCGCGGCAAGGTGGTGCTGGAGGCCTGAGGGCTCCGCCGCCACCGCCCCGCCCCGGGACCGCTGCCGTGGTCCCGGGGCGGGGCGGGGGGGGGGGGGGG
>NZ_JBHWGP010000068.1:0-17940 GCF_042733155.1 Streptomyces sp. NPDC059740
CCCCGGGTTCGGCGCGGGGCCGGCCGCCGCCCGCCTGCGTGGCCGTCCGGACGCCCGGGCGGAGGCGGACCGGCCGCACCCGCCAGAACGGGTGCCGGCGCTCATCCCACCTTGGCCGGCACCCGCGGCAGGGCGCGCCGCAGCCGCTGGAACGGGCGCGGCCGGTCGAGGGCGAGCACCGCGCAGGGTGCGCCGTCCCGCTCCCACGTGGCGAGGAACCCGCCCTCCTCCAGCGACCCCTCCACGAGCCGGAAGCGGTCCCCGGGCCCGCGCTCACCGGCGAACTGGAGGCGGGAGCCGTAGCTGTCGGACCAGAAGTACGGCACCTCCCGCAGCACCTCGGCGGTGTGGCCGGCCAGCAGGTTGCGCACGGCGACGGCGGGTTGCCGTGTCGCGGCCGTCCAGTGCTCGGTGCGGACCCCGTCGACACGCGCGACGTCCCCGACCGCCACCACCTGCGGCAGGGCCGTGACACACCCGGCGTCGCACACCACACCGTCCCGCACCGCCACCCCCGACCCGTGCAGCCAGTCGGTGACGGGCGCCGCTCCCACACCCACCACCACGACGTCGGCAGGCAGCAGCCGCCCGTCGGCGAGCGCCACCCCCGTCACCCGGGAGGCGCCCCTGACCTGCGCCACCTGCGCGCCCGTCACCAACTCCACGCCGCCGCGGGCGTGCAGCCGGGCGCACGCGGCGGCGGCCTCGGGCCCCAGCTGCGGCAGCAGCGGCAGCGGGGCGGCCTCCACGACGGTGACGCCGTGCCCCAGCCGGGCGCAGGCGGAGGCGGTCTCGGCGCCCACGAAACCGCCGCCGACGACCACGACCCGGCGTGGCGGGCCCGCCAGCTCCGCGCGGAGCGCCCGCGCGTCGTCCAGCGTGCGCAGGGTGTGGACCCCGGCCGGCCGGCGCCCGGGCAGCGTCCGGGCGGCTGCGCCGGTGGCGACCACCACCCCGTCACCGTGCACGACCCGCCCGTCGGCGAGGACCACGGCCCGGCCGGCGGCGTCCAGCGAGACCGCCGCCGTCCCCAGCAGCCACTGCGCGTCCAGCTCCGCCAGTTCCTCGTCGTCCAGGAGGCGCAGGGCGGGCTCGCTCACCGTGCCCTCCAGGACCCCCTTGGACAACGGCGGCCGGTCGTAGGGCGGGTGGCTCTCGGCGCCCACGACCACCACCCGTCCGTCGAAACCCTGGGCGCGCAGCTCCCGCACCGCGTGCACCCCGGCGACCGAGGCGCCGACCACCGTCACGGTCCTCATGCCGCGGACTCCTCCCCGGCGGCCAGGTGCAGGTGGATCATTCCCTCGTCGACGGTGAGGGTGTGGGTGCGCAGGGGGCGACGGGCCGGAAGGCAGGTCGGTTCACCGGTGCGCAGGTCGAACGAGGCGGCGTGCAGCGGGCATTCGATCCAGCAGCCCTCCAGCCACCCCTCGGAGAGGGAGGCATCCTGGTGGCTGCACGTGTCGTCGACGGCGTACAGCTCGCCGTCGGCGTTGAACACCGCTACGGGCGGGATGGTCTCGACGCGGACGGACTCTCCCGCAGGGAGGTCTTCGAGGCGGCAGACGGGGATCACGGCCCCCCCTCTCAGTGACGACTGTTGAGTAACATGCTGTTCCGCATGGCGCATAAGGGAGCGCTATGCGGAACAGAATCCGGGTGGAAGGTCCGCCACGTCAAGGACTTTCCGGCAATGCGGCCCGTACCGGTCGAGCGACAGAAGAGTTGAGTGATGACCAGCAGGCAGCGGCAGACGGCGAAGGCGCAGGGCACACGGCCGAAGAACCCCAGGGGCGCCGGCAGCGCCATCCAGTCGGTGGACAGAGCGGTGAGCGTGCTGGAGATCCTCGCCCGCCACGGCGAGGCCGGAGTCACCGAGATCGCCGACGAGTTGGAGGTCCACAAGTCCACGGCCTTCCGGCTGCTCGGCGTCCTGGAGGAGCGCTCGCTGGTCGCCCAGGCCAAGGACCGCGGCAAGTACTACCTGGCGGCAGGGGTGCTGCGGCTGGCCGGAGCCGCCGCGGCGCGGCTGGACATCTCCCAGGAGGGCGCACCGGTCTGCCGCGAACTGGCCGACGAGGTGGGCGAGACGGTCAACATCGCCGTCCTGGACGAGGACGCCGCCGTCAACATCATGCAGGCCAGGGGCGCCGCCTCGGTCACCGCCCAGAACTGGCTCGGCAGGCGCACCCCGCTGCACGCCACCTCCAGCGGCAAGGTGCTCCTGGCGCACCTGCCCACCACCCTGCGCGAGGGGCTCATGGCCCGCACCCTGCCCCGCTTCACCCCCGCCACGGTCACCGGCACCGCCGCGCTGCGGGAGGAACTGCGGTGCGTCACCGAGGACGGGTACGCCCTGGCGCGTGAGGAGTTGGAGGTGGGTCTGACCGCGGTCGCCGCGCCCGCCAGGGCCCACGACGGCCAGGTCATCGGAGCCCTGTCCATCTCCGGGCCGGTCTACCGGCTGGACGAGGCGCGGCTGGGTGAACTGTCGGGCCGGGCGGTGGCGGCGGCAGCCGAACTCTCCCGCCGGATGGGGTACGGCGGCGACTGAGGAGCCCCTGCGGGAGGTGCTGCGGCGCGGGACGGGAGACCGGCCCGCGCCGCAGCGCGTCCGGGCGCCCGCGCCTGCCCACCGGCTGTTTTCGGTCCCGTGCCGCCGCCCTCTTGACGGGCTCTTGCCGCCGTTCCCACCATGTCTCTCATCGCGCAACGCATCGTGCACAGCGCAACATAGGGAGTTCGTCGTGGCACACGAAGTCCGCGCCGTCATCGCGTCCAAGAAGGGTGCACCGGTCCAGGTGCGCCCCATCCTCGTCCCCGACCCCGGACCGGGAGAGGTCCTGGTCTCCGTCCAGGCCTGCGGGGTCTGCCACACGGACCTGCACTACCGGGAGGGGGCCGTCGGCGAGGACTTCCCCTACCTGCTCGGACACGAGGCGGCCGGCCTGGTCGAACAGGTCGGACCCGGCGTGGCCGACCTGCTTCCCGGCGACTACGTGGTCCTCGCCTGGCGGGCGCCCTGCGGTGACTGCCGCTCCTGCCGCCGCGGCCGGCCCTGGTACTGCTTCGCCTCCCGCAACGCCGCCCAGCCCATGACCCTCACCGACGGCACCCCCCTGACCGCGGCCCTGGGCATCGGCGCGTTCGCCGAGAAGACGCTGGTCGCCGCCGGCCAGGCGGTGAAGGTCGACCCCGCGGCGCGTCCGGCCGCCGCCGGCCTCATCGGCTGCGGCGTGATGGCGGGCTACGGCGCCGCCGTCCACACCGGGGGCGTCGGACGCGGGGACACCGTCGCGGTGATCGGCTGCGGGGGCGTGGGCTGCGCCGCCGTCGCCGGCGCCTCGCTGGCGGGAGCCCGGCGCGTCATCGCCGTCGACCTCGACGACGCCAAACTCGACGGCGCCACCCGCTTCGGCGCCACCCACACCGTCAACTCCTCCGGCACCGACCCCGTCGCGGCGGTACGCGAACTCACCGGCGGCCTCGGCGTGGACGTCGCCATCGACGCCGTCGGACGCCCCGAGACCTTCCGGCAGGCCTTCCTCATGCGCGACCTGGCCGGCACGCTGGTGCAGGTCGGCGTCCCCGAACCCGACATGCGCACCGACCTGGAGCTGACCGAGTTCTTCTCCCGCGGCGGGGCCCTGAAGTCCTCCTGGTACGGCGACTGCCTGCCCTCGCGCGACTTCCCCGTCCTCATCGACCAGTACCTCAGCGGACGTCTGGACCTCGGCGGTTTCGTCAGCGAGACCATCGCGCTCGACGAGGTCGAGGGCGCCTTCGCAAAGATGCGCGGCTCCCGCGTCCTGCGCTCCGTCGTCCTCCTGTGAACCGCGGCCCGCAGCCGCCCCGCACCCCGCGCCCGGGCCTCCCCGCACCACCACCGCCGCCCGTGCCACCCCTCCTTGAGGCCCGCAGGGGCCCTCCGCCCCGGACCGTCCCACCACTCACCCCTGGAGCGGCATGTCCACCACCCCCGCAGCACCCCACCGGGCAGGCCCCCGCGTGGTCGTCATCGGCGCCGGCATCGTCGGCTGCTCCCTGGCCGACGAGCTGACCGCCCGCGGCTGGCACGACGTCACCGTTCTCGAACAGGGGCCGCTGCCCGCCCCCGGCGGCTCCACCTCGCACGCCCCCGGACTCGTCTACCGCACGAGCCCCTCGCGCACCCTCACCGCCTTCGCCCGCTACACCGTCGAGAAGTTCTCCGCGCTGCACCACGAGGGCACCTCCTGCTTCCAGGCCGTCGGCGGCCTGGAAATCGCCACCACCCCCGAACGCTGGGCCGACCTGCACCGCAAGGCCGGCCTGGCCGCCTCCTGGGGGGTGCGCGGCGAACTCGTCGACGCCGCCCGCTGCCGCGAACTGTGGCCGCTGCTCGACGAGTCTGCCGTGCTCGGCGGCTTCCACACCCCCGGCGACGGCCTGGCGCACGCCGTCCCCGCCGCCCAGGCCCAACTGGTACGGGCAACCGCCCGCGGCGCCCGCTTCCTGGACCGGCACACCGTCACCGGCATCGAGCGGTCCCGGGACCGTGTCACCGCAGTCGTCACCGACCGCGGCACCTTCCCCGCCGACCACGTGGTGTGCGCCGCGGGATTCTGGGGCCCCGTCATCGGACGCATGGCCGGGGTGAGGGTGCCGCTGCTGCCGCTGGCCCACCAGTACGCGCGCACCACACCCGTCCCCGGGCTCCGCGACGAGGCGGCCGGGGACGCCGAAGCCTCCCGGCCCATCCTGCGGTTCCAGGACCGCGACCTGTACTTCCGTGAACACGGCGACCGCCTCGGCATCGGCTCCTACGCCCACCGCCCGCTGCCCGTCGACCCGTTCACCGTCCCCGGCTACGACCTCGCCCGCGCCCGGCACCAGTCCATGCCCTCCTCGCTGCCCTTCACCCCCGAGGACTGGGAACCGAGCTGGCGCGACTGCCGGTGGCTGCTCCCCGCGCTGCGTGACGTGCGCATCGAGGAGGGGTTCAACGGTGTCTTCTCCTTCACCCCGGACGGCATGCCGGTCATCGGGGAGGCCCGCGAACTGCGCGGCTTCTGGCTCGCGGAGGCTGTCTGGGTGACGCATTCCGCAGGCGTGGCACGGGAGTTGGCGCGCTGGATGGTCGAGGGGCGCCCCGGCATCGACCTGCACGGCTGCGAGCCCGCCCGCTTCGAGGAGGCCCAGTCCGCGCCCGCCTACGTCCACGACCGGGGCGCCCGCCAGTTCGTCGAGGTCTACGACGTCATCCACCCCCAGCAACCCTCGCAGGCGGCCCGGCCGTTGCGGGTCAGCCCCTTCCACGCCCGGCAGGTCGAGCTCGGCGCCCACTTCCTGGAGGCCGGCGGCTGGGAGCGCCCCCACTGGTTCGAGGCCAACGCCCCGCTGGCCGAAGGGCTCGACCTGCCCGCACGCGACGCCTGGTCGGCCCGGCACTGGTCGCCGATCGCCGCCGCCGAGGCGAGGGCCACCCGGGAGGGCGTCGCCCTCTACGACATGACGCCGCTGCGCCGCCTGGAGGTCACCGGCCCCGGCGCCGCCGACTTCCTGCAGCGCACCACCACCGGCAACGTCACCCGCAAACCGGGCGCCGTCACCTACACCCTGCTGCTGGACGAAGCCGGCGGCATCCGCTCCGACCTCACCGTGGCCCGCCTCGCCCCCGACCACTACCAGGTCGGCGCCAACACCCTCGCCGACCTCGACTGGCTGAGCCGGCACGCCCCCGCCGACGTCCAGGTGCGCGACGTCACCGCCGGCACCTGCTGCGTCGGCGTGTGGGGGCCGCGCGCCCGCGACCTCGTCCAGCCCCTCACGGACGAGGACTTCTCACACGAGGGCTTCGGCTACTTCCGCGCCCGGCGGGCCCACCTCGGCCACGTCCCGGTGCTGGCCATGCGGTTGTCCTACGTCGGCGAGCTGGGCTGGGAGCTCTACACCACCGCCGACCTGGGCCTGCGGCTGTGGGACACGCTCTGGGAGGCCGGGCGGGAACTCGGGGTGGTCGCCGCGGGCCGCTCCGCCTTCAACAGCCTCCGCCTGGAGAAGGGCTACCGCTCCTGGGGCCACGACATGAGCGCCGAGGACACCCCGGAGGAGGCGGGCGTCGGCTTCGCGGTGCGCTGGGACAAGGGCGACTTCACCGGCCGCTCGGCCCTGGCCGCCCGCGGCCCCGCCACCCGCCGCCTCACCCCGCTCCTGCTGGACGACCCCGCGGACGTCGTCCTCGGCCACGAACCGGTGCGGCTGGCCGGCGAGGCCGTCGGGTACGTCACCAGCGCCGCCTACGGCTACACCCTCGGCCGCTGCGTCGCCTACGCCTGGCTCCCGGTACTCGCCCCGACAACCGCCGTCACCGTGGAGTACTTCGGCCGCCACCTCGCCGCGACCGTCGCGGAGGAACCCCTCTTCGACCCGAAGATGACCCGCATCCGCCGCTGAGACCGACCCGGCCGCGCCCCACCCGGACCGCGGCACCCCAGAGGAAGGACCGGAATGCCACCCACCTACGACGTCGCCGTCATCGGCCTCGGCGGCATGGGCAGCGCCACCGCCCACCACCTGGCCGCCCGCGGCGTCCGCGTCCTGGGACTGGAACGCTTCGGCCCCGCCCACCACCGCGGCTCCAGCCACGGCGGCTCCCGCATCATCCGGCAGGCCTACTTCGAGGACCCCGCCTACGTCCCGCTGCTGCTGCGCTCCTTCGAGCTCTACGAGCAGCTGCGGCAGGACACCGGCCGCGAGGTCACCACCGCCTGCGGCGGCGTGATGGTCGGACGGCCCGACTCTCGCGCCGTCGCCGGGTCCCTCCGCTCCGCCCGGCAGTGGGACCTGCCCCACGAGATGCTGGACGCCGCCGAGATCCGCCGGCGCCTGCCGACCATGACGCCCCGCGAGGACGAGGTGGCGCTCTTCGAGCCCGCCGCCGGCCTCGCCCGGCCCGAGCAGACCGTCGCGGCACACCTCCAGCTCGCCGCACGCCACGGCGCCGACCTCCACTTCGACGAGCCCATGACCCGCTGGGAGCCCTGCGGCGAGGGGGTGCGCGTCCACACCGCCGAGGAGACCTACACCGCGGGCCACCTGGTGATCTGCCCCGGGGCCTGGGCGCCGCGGCTCCTCACCGACCTGGGAGTGCCCTTCACCGTCGAACGGCACGTCATGTACTGGTTCGAGCCGCGGGGTGGCACCGCCCCCTTCCACCCCGACCACCACCCCGTCTACATCTGGGAGGACGCGGCGGGCGTCCAGTTCTACGGCTTCCCCGCCATCGACGGGCCCGGCCTGGGCGCCAAGGTGGCCTTCTTCCGCAAGGGCACCCCCTGCACCCCGGACACCATCGACCGCGACGTCCACGACGGGGAGGTCCAGGCCATGGCCGCACACCTCGCCCCGCACCTGCCGAGCCTCCCCGGCACGTTCCGCAAGGCCGCCACCTGCATGTACACCAACACCCCCGACGAGCACTTCGTCATCGCCCGGCACCCCGCCCATCCCGGGGCGACGACGGTGGCGTGCGGCTTCTCCGGCCACGGCTTCAAGTTCGTGCCCGTCGTCGGCGAGATCACCGCGGACCTGGCCCTGACCGGCACCACCTCCCACCCCATCGACCTCTTCGACCCCAGCCGCCTCACCGCCCCAGCCGTCTGAGGAGCCCGACGTGAGCACCGCACCGATCTTCCCCGACCCCGCGGTCACCGACGACACCCGGCCCGCCAGTCTGCTGGCGACCCTCCCCGGCACCTACTACACCGACCCCGAGGTCTTCCGCCGTGAGCAGGAGCACGTCTTCGAGCAGAACTGGGTCTGCGCCGTGCGCAGCGCCGACCTCGACCGCCCCGGCGCCTTCCGCACCGTCCGGGCCGGCCGCGAGAGCGTGCTGGTGGTGCGCTCGCGCACCGGCGGCCTGAACGCCTTCCTCAACGTCTGCCGCCACCGCGGAGCGCGCCTGTGCACGGCGGAGAGCGGGACGGTGCGCCGCAACCTCCAGTGCCCGTACCACGCCTGGACCTATGCCCTGGACGGCCGGCTGGTGGCCGCCCCCAACCTCACCGGGATGCCGGACGTCGACCGCACCGCCTACGGGCTGCACCCCGTGGCGCTGCGCGAGTGGCTCGGCTACGCCTGGGTGTGCCTGGCGCCGACGCCGCCCTCCTTCGAGGAGACGGTCGTCGGAGCGGTCACCGAACGGCTCGGCGACCCGGCGGCGGTCGAGGGTTACCGCACCGAGTCCCTGGCGCTGGGCCGGCGCATCACCTACGACGTGGCGGCCAACTGGAAGCTCATCGTCGAGAACTTCATGGAGTGCTACCACTGCGCCACCATCCACCCCGAACTCACCGATGTCCTGCCGGAGTTCGCGGACGGGTACGCGGCGCAGTACTACGTGGGCCACGGGGCGCAGTTCGCTCCCGGGGCGCGCGGCTTCACCGTGGACGGCGAGGAGGGCTTCGGCAGGCTGCCCGGCGTCGCCGACACCCAGGACCGCCGCTACTACGCCGTCACCGTCCGGCCGGCCGTCTTCCTCAACCTCGTCCCCGACCACGTCATCCTGCACCGGATGTTCCCGCTGGCCGTGGACCGCACCGTCGTGGAGTGCGACTGGCTCTACGCCCCCGAGGTCGTCGACTCCGGGGCGGACCTGAGCCGCTCGGTGGAACTCTTCCACCGCGTCAACAGCCAGGACTTCGAGGCGTGCGAGCGCACCCAGCCCGCGATGGCCTCCCGCGCCTACCGCGAGGGCGGTGTGCTGGTGCCCACCGAACACCACATCGGGGCGTTCCACAGCTGGCTGCGGGGGGCGCTGGGGGAGGAGCCGGCAGCCTGAGTCACCTTCCGAGGCGGCGGGGCGACCGGTCCGGCCGGATCGCTCCCCGAGCGGAGGCGGCGCCCTCCTGGCCGGACGGGCCGCGGGCCGGCGCGGCCCGGCGGAGGGGACCGGTGGCTGACGGACACGGACGGGGGTCGCGCCGGGTTGGCCGGGCGCCCGCCCCTCACCGCGCCGCGTCGACCGCCGCAGGGTCCACCGTCCAGTGGTTGACCCGCAGCGGCCGGCCGGCCCAGAGCAGGTCGGTCTCGCCGAGCAGGTCGAAGCCGACCGAGCGGCACACGCCGTTGGAGCCGGGGTTGCCGACCGCGGGCAGGGCGTGGACCGTCCCCCACCGGCCGTCCTGCGCGGCCTCGGCGAGCAGGGCCCGCACGAAAGCGCCCGCCACCCCCCGGCCCTGGAAGGGCGGCAGCACCATCCACGCGATCTCGGAGACCGGCTCGTCGTGGAGCTGCGAGGACCACAGCGAGACACCGCCGACCACCGTGCCCGGCGTGGTCCCCGCGGTGGTGCCGTCACTGACGATCATCCGGATCCAGGAGACGTCGGCCGCCGCCTCCCCGGCGTCGCGCGCTACCTTGCCCTCCATGCCCTCGCGGGGCAGGGGACCGCCGAGGTGGGTCATCATCACCGGATCGCACCGCATCCGCACGTACGCGTCCACGTCGTGGGGTGTCACGTCCCTCATGTACACCGCGGCCTCCTCGCCGAGCCGGTCGCGCGACCGGCACGGACCCGGTCTACCAGAGGGGACCGACAGCGGACCGCCCCCGACGGCGCGGACGCCTTTGCCGGCGGCGCGGAGGAGCGGGGGCGGTCCCACCTCTGGACCCGGCAGGCCCTCGGCAGGTATCGGTAACGGATACTGGTAGGTCGAGTCGAGCGCCTTCGGCTGTTAATGCGACAAAAAACAACAAACAGAAACATTCGAGCGACAACACAAGAAGAGGTTCACCTCGTGGCAAGGGTTCCGAGACGGCTCCGCATGGTGAGCGTCGCGCTGGCGGGGCTGCTGTGCGCCTCGCTCGCGGGGTGCAGCAGTACGGGCGGCAAACGCGCCGAGGACGCGCGGGAGGCACGGGCGGCCGGCGGCAGGTCGACGGTCACCACGCCGCGGTGGACCTTCGCCATGGTCAGCCACTCCGCCGACGGCGACTCCTTCTGGGACATCGTCCAGCACGGTGCCCAGGAGGCCGCCCGCAAGGACAACATCCACTTCGTCTACGGGCACGACGAGGAGGCGCAACGCCAGAGCCAGCTCGTCCAGTCCTACATCGACCAGAAGGTCGACGGCCTCATCGTGACCCTCGCCAAGCCCGACGCCATGAAGGCCGTCGTCGCCAAGGCCGAGAAGGCCGGCATACCCGTGATCACCGTGAACTCCGGCTCCGAGGTCTCCAGGAAGTACGGCGCCCTCACCCACATCGGGCAGGACGAGACCGTCGCCGGCGAGGCCGTGGGCACCGAGCTGAACAAGCGCGGCCGCAAGAAGGCCGTCTGCGTCCTCCACGAGGAGGGCAACGTCGGCCACGAACAGCGCTGCGCCGGCGTCGCCAAGACCTTCGAGGGCAAGCTGGAGAAGCTCTACGTCCAGGGCACCAACATGCCCGACGTCCAGGCCTCCGTGGAGTCCAAGCTCCAGGCCGACCCCGGCATCGACGCCGTCGTCACCCTCGGCGCCCCCTTCGCCGACACCGCGGTCAAGGCCAGGCAGGAGGCGGGCAGCCACGCCGAGGTCGACACCTTCGACCTCAACGGCAAGGTGGCCGCCGGCCTCAAGAGCGGCGACCTCGGCTTCGCCGTCGACCAGCAGCCCTACCTCCAGGGCTACGAGGCCGTGGACCTGCTGTGGCTGTACAAGTACAACCGCGACATGCTCGGCGGCGGCAAGTCCGTCCTCACCGGCCCGCAGATCGTCACCAAGAAGGACGCCTCAGCCCTCGCCGCCTACGCCGACCGGGGCACCCGATGAGCGCCACCGCTCCGGGGACCGACACCGCCCCACCCGCCCCGGCCGGCGGTGACGAGCGCCTGCTGCCCCGCTCGCCGCTGCGCGCCCTCGCCGCCCGCCCGGAGCTGGGCTCGCTGGTGGGGGCCGTCGCCCTGTTCGTCTTCTTCTCCCTGGTCGCCGAGCCCTTCCTGCGGGCCTCCAGCCTCTCGACGATGCTCTACGCCTCGTCCACCGTCGGCATCATGGCGGTGCCCGTCGCCCTCCTCATGATCGGCGGGGAGTTCGACCTGTCGGCCGGCGTCATGGTGATCAGCTCCGCGCTGGTCTCCTCGATGGTCAGCTACCAGTTCACCGCGAACACCTGGGTGGGTGTCGGCGTCTCGCTGCTGGTCACCCTCGCCATCGGCTTCTTCAACGGCTTCCTGCTCACCCGGACGCGGCTGCCCAGCTTCATCATCACGCTGGGCACCTTCTTCATGCTCACCGGCCTCAACCTCGGCTTCACCAAGCTCGTCGACGGCACGGTCTCGACCAAGACCATCGGCGACATGGAGGGCTTCGACTCCGCCCGCCGGGTCTTCGCCTCGCACCTGACCCTGGGCGGCGTCGACTTCCAGGTCACCATCGCCTGGTGGATCCTGCTGGTGGCCGTCGGCACCTGGGTCCTGCTCCGGACCCGGGTCGGCAACTGGATCTTCGCGGCCGGCGGGGGAGCGGACGCCGCACGCGCGGTGGGCGTCCCCGTGGTCAGGACCAAGATCGGCCTCTACATGGGCGTGGCCCTGGCCGCCTGGATCTCCGGCCAGCACCTGCTCTTCTCCTACGACGCGATCCAGTCCGGCGACGGCGTCGGCAACGAGTTCTTCTACATCATCGCCGCCGTGGTCGGCGGCTGCCTGATGACCGGCGGTTACGGCTCCGCGATCGGCTCCGCCTTCGGTGCCCTGATCTACGGCATGGCGAGCAAGGGCATCGTCTACGCCCAGTGGGACCCCGACTGGTTCAAGTTCTTCCTCGGAGCGCTGCTGCTCGTCGCCACGCTCCTCAACGCCTGGGTCCGCAAGCGAGCGGAGGCCTCGTCATGACCACCACCCCCACGCCCACCGCCGAGGACACCCGCACCCCGCTGGTGGAGCTGCGCGACGTGGCCAAGCTCTACGGCAACGTCCGCGCGCTGGACGGGGTCTGTCTGGAGGTCCACCCGGGAGAGATCACCTGCGTCCTCGGCGACAACGGCGCCGGCAAGTCCACCCTCATCAAGATCATCGCGGGCCTCCACCGGCACGACGCCGGCACCTTCGCCCTCGACGGCGAGGAGGTGCGGCTCGCTTCGCCGCGCGAGGCCCTCGACCTCGGCATCGCCACCGTCTACCAGGACCTCGCGGTCGTCCCGCTCATGCCGGTCTGGCGCAACTTCTTCCTCGGCTCCGAGCCCACCCGCGGACGTGGCCCGCTGCGCCGCCTGGACGTGGCCGCGATGCGCTCCACCACCCGCTCCGAGCTGGCCCGCATGGGCATCGACCTGCGCGACGTCGACCAGCCCATCGGTACCCTCTCCGGCGGCGAGCGGCAGTGCGTGGCGATCGCCCGCGCCGTCTACTTCGGCGCCCGGGTGCTCATCCTCGACGAACCCACGGCCGCGCTCGGTGTGAAGCAGTCCGGCGTCGTGCTCAAGTACGTCGCGGCGGCCCGTGACGCCGGCCTCGGTGTGGTGCTGATCACGCACAACCCCCACCACGCCCACCTCGTCGGCGACCGGTTCGTCCTGCTCAAGCGCGGCACGATGGCCGGCAGCCACCTGCGCTCGGAGATCACCCTGGAGGACCTGACCCGGCAGATGGCGGGCGGCAGCGAGCTGGAGGAACTCAGCCACGAACTGGCCCGCGCCGAGAACACCGGAGGGGCCGGGACGCCCTCGGCCTGACCGGGGCGCGGCAGCGGTCACCCGTGCGGGAGCACCGGCCGGTATCCGGGGTACACGCCCGGGTGAGTGGGCCGCCCCCCGCTGCGGCCGGAGCCGCGGTGCGGCGGACGGTGCGCGTGATGCACAATCGCACGGCGGGTCGCCGACCCGCGCGGACCCCGGTCGCGGCGGGCTCAGGCCCGGCCGCACCCACCGGGCGCCCGGCGCGAGCGGCACCCCGACACAGCCACCGAGGCCGCCACGGGCCTCCCTAGATCCGCAGGGACGAAGAACTCTTGCGAGCACGCAGCGCCGACCTCGGCGAAAGGGCGGACCGATGAGCCAGTACCGCGAGAGGGTGCACCGCGGGTCCGCCAGAGCGACCGTGCTGCGGACGGTCGGGACCCGGGAGCGCCGCTCCCACCTCAGCGCTCCCCGCGTCCCGACCGTCGGCATCGACATCGGCGGCACGAAGGTCATGGCGGGCGTCGTCGACGCCGACGGCGAGATCCTCGAAACCCTCCGGACCGAGACGCCCGACAAGTCCAAGAGCCCGAAGGTCGTCGAGGACACCATCACCGAGCTCGTGCTCGACCTCTCCGACCGCCACGACGTGCACGCCGTCGGCATCGGGGCGGCGGGCTGGGTGGACGCCGACCGCAACCGGGTGCTGTTCGCCCCCCACCTGTCGTGGCGGAACGAGCCGCTGCGCGACCGGCTCTCCGGCCGTCTCGCCGTACCCGTCATGGTCGACAACGACGCCAACGCCGCCGCCTGGGCCGAGTGGCGCTTCGGCGCCGGCCGCGGCGAGGACCACCTGGTGATGATCACGCTGGGGACCGGCATCGGCGGCGCGATCCTGGAGGACGGCGCGGTCAAGCGGGGCCGCTACGGCGTCGCCGGTGAGTTCGGCCACATGCAGGTGGTGCCCGGCGGACACCGCTGCCCCTGCGGCAACCGCGGCTGCTGGGAGCAGTACAGCTCCGGCAACGCCCTGGTGCGCGAGGCCCGCGAGCTGGCCGCCGCCGACTCCCCGGTGGCCTACAACATCATCGACCGGGTCGGCGGCCACATCCCCGACATCACCGGGCCCCTCATCACGGAACTGGCCCGCGAGGGTGACGCGATGTGCGTCGAACTCCTCCAGGACATCGGCCAGTGGCTGGGCGTCGGCATCGCCAACCTCGCCGCCGCCCTCGACCCCTCCTGCTTCGTGGTCGGCGGCGGTGTCAGCGCCGCCGACGACCTGCTCATCGGGCCCGCCAGGGACGCCTTCCGCCGCACCCTCACCGGCCGCGGCTACCGCCCCGAGGCCCGGATCGCACGCGCCCAGCTCGGCCCGGAGGCGGGTATGGTCGGAGCTGCGGACCTCGCCCGGCTCGTCGCCCGGCGCTTCCGGCGGGCCAACCGCCGGCGCGTGGAGCGCTACGAGCGGTACGACAGAGCGGTCCGCCCGTGACCGACGTGTACCAGCCCCCCGTGAGTGAGGACCGCATGCCCTCCCCCTCACCCCGCCGCAGCGCCCTGCGACGTCTGCTGACCGGCACCGTGATCTTCCTGCTGGTGGCGATCCCCGCCGGCTACCTGGCCATCTCCGCCCAGCAGAGCAGGGTGGGGGGCGAGGACACCCAGGAGGAGGCGATGGCCACCGGCCTGACCTACGGCCACCCCTCCCGCGTCCAGCAGCGCACCTACGACGTCGTGGTGCCGCACGGCGCGAAGCCGGCCTACTACTACGAGAGCAACCTCTGGCGGACCAGCACGCTCTACGTGCAGTTCACGACGTCCGACAAGGGACTGAAGAAGTTCCTGCACCGCCTGCACGCCACCCGGTCCGACCTGGCGGACGGCAGCCGCACCATCACCGGGAGCGAGGCGGCACAGGTCGGCTGGGACCTCGGCGGCGGTCAGAAGTGGGCAGGGATGACCCACAAGGAGAAGGCGCCGGAGCCCACGCAGCGGATCACCGTCAACTTCGACACCCCCGGTCACCCCGACGTCTACGTCGTCTCCACGGTCAAGTTCTGAAGGACCGGACCCGGAACGGGTCGGACCCCCGGACGTCCTCCGGCGGACGTCCGGGCCGGTACCTGACCCCGAGGTAAGGAGGGGTTGCGCCGCTGGATAGCGTGACCGGGTGAGCGAGAAGACCCTCCAGTACCGGATCGACGGCCCCGACAGTCCCGACACCGACGTCCTCGTCCTCGGCGCGTCGCTGGGCACCACGTGGCACATGTGGGACCGGCAGGTCCCCGAGCTGGCCCGCCAGTGGCGCGTCGTCCGCTTCGACCTGCCCGGTCACGGCGGCTCGCCGGCGTACCCTGCGGCCTCGGTCGCCGAACTCGCCGACCGCCTGCTCGCCACCCTCGACGAGCTCGGCATCGACCGCTTCGGCTACGCGGGCTGCTCCCTGGGCGCCGCCGTCGGCCTCCAGCTCGCCCTGACCCGCCCCCGACGGGTCACCTCGCTGGCCCTCGTCTCCGCCTCACCGCGCAACGGGACGGCCGACGCCTGGCGCCAGCGCGGGGTCGTGGTCCGCACCAACGGCCTGGACCCCATCGCGCGCACCGCGCCCGAGCGCTGGTTCACGCCGGTCTTCGCCGGGGCCCAGCCCGCCATCGTGGAGTGGGCCGTGGAGATGGTGCGCACCACCGACCCCGGCTGCTACATCGCCGCCTGCGAGGCGCTGGCCGCCTTCGACGTCCGCAGCGAGCTGGGCCAGGTACAGGTGCCCACCCTCGTGGTGGCGGGCGCCGACGACCACCTGACCCCCACCACCGACGCCAGGGCGCTGGTCGCGGGCATCCCCGACGCGGGTCTGGCGCTGGTGCCCGCTGCCTCCCACCTGGCCCCCGTGGAGCAGCCGGCAGCCGTCACCGACCTCCTCACCCGGCACTTCACCACCGCCTGGCACGACCGGCCCGGCACCGGCACGGGCACCGGAACCGGCACCCCGGCGGCCACCGTCGTACCGCCCCGCCCCACCACCTCGCCCAGCCAGCCCGCCGCCATCGAGTCCGGCCTCACCCCCCCGGCCACCGCGGACGCGGGCTCCTACGAGCGGGGAGTACAGGTGCGGCGGGAGATCCTGGGCGACGCCCACGTCGACCGGGCCGAGGCCGAGGCCGACGACTTCACCGGCGACTTCCAGAACCTCCTCAGCCGCCTGGTGTGGGGCGAGACCTGGACCCGGCCGGGCCTGGACCGCCGCACCCGCAGCGTCGTCACCCTGACCGCGCTGCTCGCCCGCGGCCACCAGGAGGAGTTGGCCCTCCACACCCGGGCGGCGCTGCGCAACGGGCTCACCCCCGACGAGATCAAGGAAGTCCTGCTGCACGCCGCCGTCTACTGCGGGGTGCCGGCGGCGAACACCGCCTTCCGCATCGCCCAGCGCGTCATCCGCGAGGAGACCTCCCCCGAGGAGTGAGCACGCGGGCCCCGCCCCGGCGCACCCGACCGCCCGTAGAGCGGGCCCTGCCCGGCCCGGTGACGCGGGTCACGGCAGGATGGGTCCATGGAACTCACGAAGAAGACGCACGCCTGCGTGCGGCTGGAGAAGGACGGCCGGACGCTCGTCATCGACCCGGGCGGCTTCAGCGAGGAGGACGCGGCCCTGGGGGCCGAGGCGATCCTCATCACCCACGAGCACGCCGACCACTTCGACGAGAGCCGTCTGCGGACCGCGATGGAGAACGACCCGGCCGCGCAGATCTGGACGCTGCGGAGCGTCGCCGAGAAGATCACGGCCGCCTTCCCGGGGCGGGTGCACACGGTCGGCGAGGGGGACACCTTCACCGCCGCCGGCTTCGAGGTGGAGGTGCACGGCCAACTGCACGCCGTCATCCACCCCGACCTGCCGCGGATCACCAACGTCGGCTTCCTCCTCGACCAGTCCGTCTTCCACCCCGGTGACGCGCTCACCGTGCCGGGCCGCCCGGTGGACACCCTGCTGCTGCCGGTCCACGCCCCGTGGAACAAGGTGGGGGAGGTCGTCGACTACCTGCGGGAGGTCCGTCCCCGCCGCGCCCTGGACGTCCACGACAGCCTGCTGCGCGACCACGCCCGGCCGATCTACGACGGCATGCTCGCCTCGCTCGGCGGCACCGACCACGAGCGGCTGGCCCCGGGGGAGCGGACCGCCGCCTGAGCCGGTGCTCCGCCGCGCGCCTGCGGGACCGGACGGCCCCGCAGGCGCGTCCCGTCCTCTGAGCCGGCTGTCGGTGGTGGACGGTAGGTTGGCGCACATGCGCATCGCCACCTGGAACGTGAACTCCGTCACCGCCCGTCTGCCCAGGCTGCTGGCCTGGCTGGAGAGTGCTGGTCCCGACGTCCTCTGCGTCCAGGAGACCAAGTGCACCGCCGAGCAGTTCCCCGCCGCCCAGCTGCGGGAGCTGGGCTACGAGGCGGCGGTCAACGCCGACGGCCGCTGGAACGGCGTCGCCATCCTGTCCCGGGTGGGCCTCGACGACGTCGTCCCCGGTCTCGTCGGCGGCCCCGAGTACGACGGGGTACAGGAGCCGCGGGCGCTGAGTGCCACCTGCGGCCCGGTCCGCGTCTGGTCGGTCTACGTGCCCAACGGCCGCGAGATCGACCACCCCCACTACGCGTACAAGCTCAGCTGGCTGGAGGCGCTGCGGGCCGCGGTCGCCGGGGACGCGGCGGGGGAGCGCCCGTTCGCCGTCCTCGGCGACTACAACATCGCGCCCACCGACGAGGACGTGTGGGACACCGCCGCCTTCGAAGGGCTGACCCACGTCACCGACGCCGAACGGGCCGCCCTGGGGAAGCTGGCGGACACCGGCCTCTCCGACGTCGTGCCCCGGCCGCTGAAGTACGACCGGCCGTTCTCCTACTGGGACTACCGTCAGCTCTGCTTCCCCAAGAACCGCGGCATGCGCATCGACCTGGTCTACGGCAACGCCCCCTTCACCGCCGCGGTCTCCGACGCCTACGTCGACCGTGAGGAGCGCAAGGGCAAGTCCCCCTCGGACCACGCGCCCGTCGTGGTCGACCTCGACGTCTGAGGCTCCTGCGGCCCGGGCCTGTTCCGCCACCGGAGCCGGCACCGCCGCCACCGTGGCCGACACCGCCCCTGTCGCGCCTGTGGCCCGGTCGGCTTCCGCGGTGGGACCCTGTCGACCATGAACCCGTCGTTCTGGCAGAAGTGGCGCAGGCCGGCCGAGGGCGAGGGCCCAGGGCGTCCCGGCGCAGCGGCCTCCCACGACGCCTCGGTGGTCGCCGATTTGCTCTCGGAGTGCGAGCCTG
>NZ_JBHWGP010000069.1:0-5118 GCF_042733155.1 Streptomyces sp. NPDC059740
GGCCCGGCGCCGGACGGCGCCGGGCCCGCCCCTGCGGCCCTTCCCGGGCCCGGGGGTTAACTCACCCGGGCCTCGAGGTGCGGCGGGAGCGAGAAAGACGCCGTCCCCCTCTCCCCCGAGTCGGCTCTGCCGAGGGGTCCGTAGCATCGGCGGCATGAGGATCCGCATCGTCGACGCCTTCACCGACCGTCCCTTCGCCGGCAACCCCGCCGGAGTGGTGCTCCTGGAGGACGGGGAGTTCCCGCCCGACGACCTGCTGCAGGACGTGGCAGCCGAGGTCAACCTCTCCGAGACCGCCTTCGCCCACCGGCTGCCCGAGGGATCCGAGGCCCACTGGGCGCTGCGCTGGCTGACCCCGGCCACCGAGGTCGACCTCTGCGGACACGCCACCCTGGCCACCGCCCACGTCCTGCACACCACGGGCCTGGCGACGGGCCCCGTGCGCTTCCGCACCCGCAGCGGGATCCTGACCACCACGACGGAACCGGACGGCGGCCTCACCCTGGACTTCCCCACCGCCCCCCTCACCGAGGTGCCCGTGCCCGAGTGGCTCGCCCCCTGCCTCGCCGGGGACGGCCGCACGGTCGAGCTGCTGGGCGCCTACGACACCGGCCCCCTCGGCGACCTCCTGGTGGAGCTGCCGGACGAGGAGAGCGTCCGGCAGCTCGCACCGGACCACAGGGCGCTGGCTGCCCGGTTCGAGGCCCGAGGCGTCATCGTCACGGCTGCGGCCGGCGCCGGCGTGCGGACGCACGACTTCACCTCGCGCTTCTTCGGCCCGGGGGTGGGTATCGACGAGGACCCCGTGACCGGCAGCGCGCACACCGCCCTCGCCCCGTTCTGGTCCGCCCGCCTCGGCCGGGAGACACTCACCGGCCACCAGGGCGGCCGGCGGCGCGGCTACGTACGGACCCGCCTGCGCGGCGACCGCACCCTGCTGACGGGCCACGCCGTGACCGTCCTCGACGGCGAACTGCTCGCCCCCTGAACGACGGGCCGGTCGAGAGCGGCTCGGCCGGCCGCCTCCGCCGCCTGAGCCGGCGGTCCCACGGCGACCCGTCCCTCCCCCGCGGGCTCACCCGGTGGGAAGCCAGCCCACCTTGCCCGCGAGGAGCGCGTAACCGACGAAGGCCACCGTGTCGATGAGGGAGTGGGCGGCCACCAGCGGCCCGACCCGGCCCCATCGCCGGTAGAGGAGGACGAAGACCACCCCCATCACCACGTTGCCGACGAATCCGCCGATGCCCTGGTAGAGGTGGTAGGAGCCGCGCAGCAGCGCACTGGCGACCAGCGCAGCCGTCGCCGACCAGCCCATCTGGTCCAGCCGCCGCAGCAGGTAGCCCACCACGACGACCTCTTCCAGGACCGCGTTCTGCACCGCGGCGAGGATCAGCACCGGGATGCGCCACCACACCGCAGGCAACGACTCGGGGACGACCGTGAGGTTGGCGCCGCTCGCCCGCGCCCCGAGGTACAGCGCCAGGCCGCTGCCCCCGATGACGGCGGCGACGACCGCCCCCCGCCCCAGGTCGAGCAGGGGGCGCCGGCGGTCCAGCCCCACGACCCGCAGTCCGCCGGCCCCCTCGCGCGTCAGGAGGTGCGCCACCAGGAGGACCGGCACAAGGGCGGTGGCGATGTTGAAAAGCTGCCAGGTCAGGTCCAGCCACGGCCGGCCCGGGGCGTGGGAGCCGTTGAGTATGGCCGACTGGTCGCTCAGCCCACCGGGACGGGTGACCGAGCCGACGAAGCTGATCAGCGCGGACACTCCGCTGGCGCCCAGCGAGAGCGCCAGCACCAGCAGCGTCTCGGTGCGCCACACCTGGCGCGGTACCACTCCCCGCGCTCCGCCGTCCGCGCCCTGAGGGCGCCGGGCTCCCTCGCTCACGCGCTCGCCTTGGGCCACACCGCCGCCTCCGTTCGACCGCCGCCGCTACGCCACCGGCACCCTACGGCGTGGCGGCCTTCCGGACGGCGCCGCCCCGCCCTTGCCGGCTGCTCCGACCGGGCGGGGCCGGTGGGGGGGTGCGCTGCCTGTGCCCCGCTCTGGGTGCACGGCGAGCGGAGCCTCAGCGGCGACGGACGGACACGGCCGCTCCCCGGAGTGCCGCGCTCCGGCTCACTGCGCCGGTCGCTCGGGCGGGTCCAGTGGCCAGGTGTGGACGGGCTGGTCCTCCCACATCAGCTCGGTGTAGCGCCGGGTCACGGCCGCCAGCGCCGCCAACCGGTCCATCCCCTCCTTGCGTGCCCGGTGATAGGCCGCGACCTGCCAGGACGCTCCGTTGACCCGGCTTCGGCACCGCTCCTCGACGATCCCGAGATAGTGGTCCCGGTCGGCGGCGGCCACCCCCCAGGCGTCCAACCCGGAGGCCGCCAGCGGCAGCAGGTGGCGCTGTACCAGTTCGGCCGCGGGGAGCTGCACCAGGCCTCCGGTACGGCCGGGGCGGGGCCAGCTCAGCGTCGCCTCCATGCCGTACCGGCAGGCCGCCTCGAAGTTCTCGGCCGCCGCCTCGAACGGCATCCTCGTCCAGACCGGCCTCGACTCGTCGGCCAGCGCCCGCACCAGGCCGTAGTAGAAGGCGGCGTTGGCGATGACGTCGGTGACGGTCGGGCCGGCCGGCAGGACGCGGTTCTCCACCCGCAGGTGGGGAGCGCCGTCCGCCACGTCGTAGACCGGACGGTTCCAGCGGTAGATGGTCCCGTTGTGCAGCACCAGCTCCGACAGCTCCGGAACGCCGCCCTCCGCGAGCACCGCCAGCGGGTCCTGCTCGCCGCACCTCGGCAGCAACGGGGGGTAGTAGCGCACGTTCTCCTCGAACAGGTCGTACGCCGACTCCACCCAACGTTCACCGAACCACGTCCGCGGACGCACCCCCTGGGCCCGCAGCTCCGGCGGGCGCTCGTCGGTGGCCTGCTGGAACAGGGGCGGCCTGGACTCCCGCCACAGCTCCCTGCCGAAGACGAACGGGGAGTTGGCGCCCACCGCCACCTGCGCCGCGGCGATCGCCTGCGAGGCGTTCCAGGCGGCGGCGAACCTGCGGGGGGTGACCTGGAGGTGGAGCTGGACCGAGGTGCAGGCGGCCTCGGGGGCGATCGTGGAGACGGACATCTCCAGCCGCTCCACGCCCTCGATGTCGAGGCGGAAGTCCTCACCCCGAGCGGCCCGGAGCTGGTTGTCCAGCAGCAGGTAGCGGTCGGCCTCGGAGAGGTTGGAGGAGACCAGGTCCTGCGGGCCCAGCGTGGGGAGCGTGCCGATCATGACGATGCGCGCGTCGAGTTCGCGCGCCTTGCGGTCGGCGTAGCCCAGACCCGTCCGGAGCTCCTCGGCCAGCTGGTCCAGCACCGAGCCGCCCAGCCGGTGCGGCACGACGTTGACCTCCAGGTTGAACTGCGCGAGTTCGGTCTGGAAGTCCTGACTGGCGATGCGCTCCAGGACCTGCGAGTTCATCATGCGGGGCAGCCCGTCGGGGCCTGAGAGGTTGAGTTCGATCTCCAGTCCCATGAGGTTCTTGGGACTGTCGAAACGGCTGTCGTCCAGCAGGGTCCGCAGTGCCTTCTGGCACGCCTGGAGTTTCTCGCGAAAACGCTGCCGGTCGGCGAGGTCTATTCCACCTGCCGTGACCTTCTCGCCCATCGGAGCGTCCTTTCCCCACCGCACCCGGAACGGTGTCCCACCACAGTCGGACGTCGCGTGCGGCCGGGTCCTCGCGCGCTACGGTCGATGATGCCCCGTGGGGTGATCGGTAACGCCTGTTCCCCCCGGGGAACCAGTGGACTCTCCGTAACGGGACGGGTTCCCGGTCCCAGTGGAGTAATCGGCTGGCACATGTGTTCGGCATACGCCGCGCTGACGTGCCGTCTTTGCCGCCGTGACCCGTTTCACCGACGACTTCCGGCCTACCGTCGCAAGGCGGTAATTGCTGGCCGGAGAGTCGAAGGGGTGTCGCTCCAGCGCAAAGGCCCCGCCTCCGCAGGCTTGTTGTCGCCTTGCCTGAAACGACCGGGACGTGTAACCGAAACCTCCGCCCGACAAACCTCGTATAGGCTTCCGGAGGGGCGCAGGAACACTGTTTCGAACCGACTGTCCGCCGGATTTCCGCTTTCCGTCGTCACCCTCAGAGACGGCCGCGTCCGCACACGGTTCCTGCCCCGCGTCGACGCCACCGTCCAGCCGCAGGCCCTTCCCGGCCGCAGGCTACCGGAGGGCGCACCCGTACCGCCCGCGTTTTCCGCACCGCGCGCACGACCCGCACCACCGGCACCACATGCACCACCGTCCCAGCCTGTGTCCTGCTGACAGCGACGTCCGCACGTGCCCAGCACCAACGTCTCACCAGTGAGAGGCGATCCCATGCCGCTGCATGTACTCCCGGCTCCTGCGCCCGCCCTGCGCAGCGTCCAGACGGCCCTGCACTCCCCGACGGCCACCCAGGACGTCCGCACGCCCGCGCTCCGCTCCCACGACACACCACCGGCATGCGAACTGCCTCTGCCCGTCCACGTCCTGACGGGCATCAGCCGCCCCGGGCCGCTGCGCACCCGCCTGACGGGCTGGCGTTTCATGCTCCGCGCACAGGAGCGCACCGTGGCCGCGGCCGAGGCGATGCTCACGGCCGACGGCTGGACCTTCTCCCACTTCTGCGAGGGTCCCTACGTCGCGTCCACCGAGCGCGCCCTGCACCAGGCGGCGCTGGTGAGGGGGGACTACCGGCCGCGCCTGCTGTCGGTGCCCGAGCTGTACATGCTGACGCTGTGGCTGCGGCGGCAGGAACCGCAGGCCCCGGACGGCGATCCGGGGGCGGGCGCGGCAGCCGGGGTGTGGGACGAGGCCGCCGGTACCCTCCCGGCGCCGGCGGACCTGCTCGTCCCGCTGGCCCCCGCGCCCCCCGGCATCGTGGCGCACCGCCCGCACCGGGTGGGGGACCTGCTGCCGAGGCTGACCCGCAGGCTCGCCCCCGCCCCGCTGCTGAGCGGCCGGGCCTGACCTCGGCACCTTCCTGCGGACGTCCGGGGCCGGTGGGCACGGGCGGCGGGGCGCCCCGGCCCCCCCGCTCCCCCCCCCAACCCAAGCGCCCCCGCCCGGGCGTGGGAGGGGCGCGACGCCCCCCCAGGGGGACGGTG
>NZ_JBHWGP010000069.1:5128-16831 GCF_042733155.1 Streptomyces sp. NPDC059740
GGTGCGCGGGGGGCCCCCACCGCCCCACCCCCGGGGGCCGGGGGGGGGGGGGGGGCCGGGGGGGGGGGGCCCCCGGCCCCCCCCGGCGCCCCGCCCGACCGAAGGCGCCCCGGCGGAGCAGTCGTTGGCGCCTGACGCCCGCAAGGGTGACGGTTGAGGATCGAGTTGGTCCCGCTGCTGCGAAATACCTGCGGAACGAGGTTTAAAGGGCAACACTGGGTACCACCACACTTCACGAACGGGGGGAGCGGCCAGTGAGCAGCTCAGTGAGCCGTGCGGCGGCCATCACCTCATCGCAGCGAAAGACAGCATCCATGTGCCAGCACCAACCACCGTGCCCTTCAGCCCTCTCCGCGGACCGGGAGGCGGCCCACCTCGTGGCGCACCACCCGGAGCAGGGGTGGAGCCTGCTGTGCAACGGCGTTCTGCTGTTCGAGGACACCGGTGAGTTCCTGCCGGACGGTCAGGTGATCGCCCCCCGGCGGCCGGTCGCCGCCGGCACGGCCGCCTCGGCCTAGGCAGCGTCTGCGCGGTCCCGCCCGTGCGTCCTCCGGGCGAGCGACGCCACTTCGAAGACGCCGCCCAGGAACCCCGCCCGCGCGAGAACGGGCCGGACGCGGTGCACGCGCCCGGCCCGTAGGCACGGCTTCGTCCTCCCGCCCGGGGCGAGAGGTGCAGGTCAGCCCTCGTAGGCGTCCAGCGGGGGGCAGGAGCACACCAGGTTGCGGTCGCCGAAGGCGCCGTCGATGCGGCGGACCGGGGGCCAGTACTTCGCGGTGGCGTCGACACCGGCCGGGAAGACCGCCTCCTTCCGGCTGTACCCGGCGGTCCAGTCACCGGTGAGGCAGGCTGCGGTGTGGGGCGCGCCGCGCAGCGGGTTGTCCTCCTTCTCCCACTCCCCCGTCGCCACCTTCTCGATCTCCGCGCGGATGGCGATCATCGCGTCGCAGAACCGGTCCAGCTCCTGGAGGTCCTCGCTCTCCGTCGGCTCGATCATGAGCGTGCCGGCCACCGGGAACGACATCGTCGGCGCGTGGAAGCCGTAGTCGATCAGCCGCTTGGCCACGTCGTCGATGGTGACGCCGGTCGCCTTCGTCAGAGGCCGCACGTCGATGATGCACTCGTGCGCGACCAGCCCACCCGGCCCGGTGTAGAGGACGGGGTAGTGCGGCTCCAGCCGCTTGGCGACGTAGTTGGCGTTGAGGACGGCGACCTGGGTGGCGCGCCGGAGCCCCTCGCCGCCCATCAGCCGCACGTAGGCCCAGGAGATCGGCAGGATGCCCGCCGAACCCCACGGGGCCGCGGAGATCGGGCCGACACCGCTCGCCGGGCCGGCGGCCGGCTGCAGCGGGTGGTTGGGCAGGTACGGGGCGAGGTGCTCCCGGACCCCGATCGGGCCGACGCCCGGACCGCCACCGCCGTGCGGGATGCAGAAGGTCTTGTGCAGGTTCAGGTGGGAGACGTCGCCGCCGAACTCACCCGGCTCGGCGAGGCCGACCAGCGCGTTGAGGTTGGCGCCGTCGACGTAGACCTGGCCGCCCGCCTCGTGCACCTGGGCACACACGTCCCGGATGTGCTCCTCGAAGACGCCGTGGGTGGAGGGGTAGGTGACCATGAGGACGGCGAGTTCGTCGCGGTGCTGCTCGATCTTGGCGTGCAGGTCGTCGAGGTCGACCTCGCCGCTCTCCCCGGTCCTCACCACGACGACCTTCATGCCGGCCATCACGGCACTCGCGGCGTTGGTGCCGTGCGCGGAGGAGGGGATCAGGCAGACCGTGCGCTGCGCCTGGTCGTTGGCCCGGTGGTAGGCGCGCACCGCCAGCAGACCGGCGAGCTCGCCCTGGGAGCCGGCGTTGGGCTGGAGGGAGACCTTGTCGTAGCCGGTGACCTCCGCCAGCCGCTCCTCCAGTTCCTGGATGAGGGTGAGGTAGCCCTGGGCCTGCTCGACGGGGGCGAAGGGGTGGAGCTGGCCGAACTCCGGCCAGGTCACCGGCTCCATCTCGGTCGTGGCGTTGAGCTTCATGGTGCAGGAGCCGAGCGGGATCATGCCGCGGTCCAGCGCGTAGTCGCGGTCGGCCAGGGTGCGCAGGTAGCGCAGCATCGCCGTCTCGCTGCGGTGGCTGTGGAAGACGGGGTGGGTCAGGTAGTCGTCCTGCCGCAGCAGCTCGGTGGGCAGCGCGTCGGGGGTGGCGGCGTCCAGCTCCTCGACGTCCGCGTGGACGCCGAAGGCGCCCCACACCGCGGCGAGGTGACCGCGCCCGGTGGTCTCGTCGCAGGCGATCCCGACCTCGTCGGCGCTGACCTGCCGCAGGTTCACCCCGGCCTCGCGGGCGGCGGCCACCACGTCGGCGGCGCGGCCCGGCACCCGGACGGTGAGGGTGTCGAAGAACGCCTCGTGCGCCACCTCGACGCCGCCGGCCCGCAGCCCGGCCGCGAGGACGCTCGCGTAGCGGTGTGTGCGCCGGGCGATGGCCGCGAGGCCGTCCGGTCCGTGGTAGACGGCGTACATCCCGGCCATCACGGCGAGCAGCACCTGGGCGGTGCAGATGTTGCTGGTGGCCTTCTCGCGGCGGATGTGCTGTTCGCGGGTCTGCAGTGCGAGGCGGTAGGCCCGGTTTCCCTCGGTGTCCACCGAGACGCCCACCAGGCGCCCCGGCAGGCTGCGGGCGAACTTCTCCCGGACGGCCATGTAGCCGGCGTGCGGCCCGCCGAAGCCCATCGGCACGCCGAAGCGCTGCGTGGTGCCCACGGCGATGTCGGCCCCGAGGTCGCCCGGGGAGGTGAGCAGCGTCAGGCTGAGCAGGTCGGCGGCGACGGTGACGACCGCGCCCAGCTCGTGCGCCTGCTCGATGACGGCCCTCGGGTCGCGGACGGCGCCGGAGGCTCCCGGGTACTGCACGAGCACACCGAAGACGCCGCGCTCGGCGACGTCCGCCGGGATGCCCTCGGCGAGGTCGGCGACGACCACCTCGACACCCGTCGGCTCCGCCCGGGTCCGGATCACGGCGACGGTCTGCGGCAGCGCGTCGGCGTCCACCACGAAGACGCCCTGGCGGTTCTTGCCGACGCGGCGGGAGAGCGCCATGGCCTCGGCGGCGGCGGTGCCCTCGTCGAGCAGGGACGCCCCGGAGGTGGGCAGCCCGGTCAGGTCGGCGACCATCGTCTGGAAGTTGAGCAGCGCCTCCAGGCGGCCCTGCGAGATCTCCGGCTGGTAGGGCGTGTACGCGGTGTACCAGGCCGGGTTCTCCATGACGTTGCGGAGGATCACCGGCGGTGTGAAGGTGCCGTGGTAGCCCAGGCCGATCATGGAGGTGAGGACCTGGTTGCGGTCGGCCAGAGCGCGCAGCTCGGTCAGGACCTGGGCCTCGGTTCGACCCTCGGGAAGGTCGAGCGCCTCGGTGGACCTGATCACCTCGGGCACGGCGGCTGCCGCCAGCTCGTCCAGGGAGCCGAAGCCCAGGTGCGCCAGCATCTTGGCCTGCGCCGCACGGTCCGGGCCGATGTGGCGGGCCTCGAAGGGCGTGCCGCGTTCCAGCTCGGTCAGGGAGCGGTGGGTGTTCATCTGCGGGGGCCTCCTGGTCGTCGCGACCTTCGCGGGGCACCTCGGCGCCGGTGCCCGTTCGGCCTCCCCCTCTGTCATCGACCTGAGAGCTTCACCGGCGCGTCCTGCCTGCGCCGGCTTTCACCGTCGGTGAGGCGGGCTGCGGCAACGTCGGCGGTCCGCGACCCGTCCTGCTTTCCAGAGTGACCTCTTCCGTGCGGTACGGGTGCCTGAGAGATTCCGGGGAGGGTTTGCTCCTTCGGCGCCCCCTCACGCGGAACACGAAAGAAGGCTCTCCCGCACGGGTTCTGCGGCCACAGCCAGCCTACCAGCGGGCCCCTGAGGCGCGTCTCGAGTGGCCAGGAGGCGGAATGTGCCGTTTCGTGGTTGTCACTGGGCAGTTGCGAACCACCTGGAGGGACCGTGCAGACCGACATCGACCCCAGGACCCTGATCGGCCGCAAGGCGCTGGACCGACACGGGGCGAAGATCGGCACGGTGGACGAGGTGTACCTGGACGACGCGACCGGTGAACCGGAGTGGGCCGCGGTACGGACGGGCCTGTTCAGCCGGGACGCCTTCGTCCCCCTGGAGCCCAGCGAACTGGAGGGGGACGTGCTGCGGGTCCCCTACGACCGGAAGCTGGTCAGGGAAGCCCCGGACTTCGGTGTGGGCCGCCACCTCTCGCCGGAGCAGGAACTCCAGCTCTACCACCACTACCGGCTGGACGTCTCACCCGCGCCGACCGAGCAGCAGGCGAAGGACCGCGACTTCGGCCGGGTGGCGCGCTCGGAGGAGTAGTACTGCCAGGACCTGGTGCAGGGCGTACCACCGCTCACGCTCCGCCCCGGCGGGCACGGCGCCCCGGCCGCGGCAGGCCGCCTGCTCTCAGCTCTCGGGCCGGACGGGTTCCTCCAGGCACTCCCGGCGCAGCTCGTCCTCCTCCCGCGGCGGGCCGCCCACCAGCGGCAGGGGATCTCCGGGCCGCAGCTCCGGGTCGTCCACCGGGAAGGTGCGGATGCGGCCGGGGGCTGACCAGGGCTGCTCGAAGCGCACGGTGACCCGCCCGACGCCGCTGCCCTGCACCCAGCCCGCCCCGTACTCGCTGTGGACCACGTCCATGCCCGGCAGCCACTCGCGGGGCGGCTCCGGCTGCGCCGCCGCCTCTTCCGTCACCGTCTCGGCCGCCGCCGCGGCCTCCCGTTCGGCCGCCGCCGACCGTTCGCCGGCGACCTGGGCGAAGAGGTCTTCCTGGGTGAAGTCCGCAAGCCCGGTGACCCCCACTCCCAGCAGCCGCACGCCGCCGGTGGTGTCCACCGCCGCCAGCAGCCGTTCGGCGGCCTCCCGCACCACCGTGGGGTCGTCGGTGGGGCCCCGGAGGGTCTCGGAGCGGGTGAGGGTGGAGAAGTCGTAGTTCCGCACCTTGATCACGACTGTCCGCCCCGAGCGGCCGGCGGCCCGGAGCCGCTGTACGCAGCGGTCCGCCAGCCGCAGCAGCTCCGCGCGCACCCTGGCCCGGTCGGTGAGGTCGACTGCGAAGGTGTCCTCGACCGAGATCGACTTCGCGTCCCGTTCGGCGACCACGGGACGCTCGTCGCGGCCCAGTGCCATGGAGTGCAGGGCCGCGCCGTGCGCGCGGCCCAGGAGCCGCACCAGCTCCGCCTCGCCGGCCTCGACGGTGTCGGCCACGGTGGATATGCCCACCCGCCGCAGCGTCTCGGCGGTGGCGGGGCCGACGCCCGGCAGGGTGCGCACCGGCAGGGGCGCGAGCATCTCGCGTTCGGTGCCCGGCTCGATGACGACCAGGCCGTCGGGCTTGGCCTGCTCGGATGCGATCTTGGCCAGCATCTTGGCGCCGGCCAGCCCCACGGAGCCGGTGAGTCCCGTCGCGGCCAGGATGTCCTCCCGCAGCCGCTCCCCCACCCTGCGGACGGCGGCGGTGTCTGCGGCGACCCCGCCGGCTTCGAGGTCGACGAAGGCCTCGTCCAGGCTGAGCGGCTCCACCAGCGGCGACAGCCCCCGCAGCAGCTCCATCACCACCTCGCTCACCCGGCGGTAGGTGGTGAAGCGCGGCGCGAGGTAGGCCGCGTTGGGGCAGAGCCGGCGGGCCTGGGCGGTGGGCATGGCCGACCTGACCCCGAAGACCCGTGCCTCGTAGGAGGCCGTGGAGACGACGCCGCGCGGACCGATGCCGCCCACGACCACCGGCTTCCCGCGCAGGCTGGGCTTCGCCGCCTGTTCCGCGGCGGCGAAGAACGCATCCATGTCGAGATGCAGGATCGTGGGCGCACGTCTCACACCACCGATGATCGCGCAGACCACTGACAACCGTCGTGCCGCGCGCCGGGGCGGGTGGCCTCAGACGGCCCTGTTGCGCCGCCTGGCGAGCTCGTCGTGCGGGTTGTGGCCCACCAGGGTCTCGCCGGTGTCCAGCCGCTCGCCGTGGAGCTCGGAGAGCGCTCCCTCCACATCGCGCCAGACGACGCCCACCGCGATGCCGAAGACGCCCTGGCCGCCCTGGAGGAGATCGACGACCTCGTCCGGCGAGGTGCACTCGTAAACCGTCGCGCCGTCGCTCATCAGCGTCATCTGCGCCAGGTCGGTCAGGCCGCCGGCCCTGAGGTGCCGGACCGCGGTGCGGATGTTCTGCAGGGAGACCCCGGTGTCCAGCAGCCGCTTCACGATCTTCAGGACGACGACGTCACGGAAGCTGTAGAGCCGCTGGGTGCCCGAACCGTACGCCGGGCGCACGCTGGGCTCCACGAGACCGGTGCGCGCCCAGTAGTCGAGCTGCCGGTAGGTGATACCGGCGGCTGCGCAGGCCGTGGGGCCGCGGTAGCCGACGGTGTGGTTCTCGCGCTCCCCCGACGTCGTGGGCGGCCTCGAGGGCGCCTGCTCCGCGCTCTGGCGTAGTGGCACCGCCCCTCCCACCGCCGTTCCGTCGCCGCTGCTTCCCACGCCGACCTCCGTCCTCCGCGTCCCGGACGGGACCTGCCTCATCGACGGTATGCAGTCACTCGGGGTGCGTCAACGATCGCCGCGCTCGCCACGCCGAGTGATAATCACCCCACGGGTGGTTTTGCGTGACCTCGCAGCGGGAAAGGCTGACTGTTTCTGCCGCCCGCGGTCCGCTCGCCGGTCCGGGCCCACCCCTCCCCCCGCCCGGCCCCGTGGACCGGGCGTCGTCGCACCTGGGCGGCGCCGGGTGGAGCGCCCTTACTGGTTGCTGGTCCCGAAGTCCTCGGGCGAGATCTGGTCGAGGAACTCGCGGAACTTCTCGACCTCGTCCTCCTGCTCGTCCGGAATCGCGATGCCCGCGTCGTCCAGCACGCCGTCACTCCCGTAGATGGGCGTGCCGGTGCGCAGGGCCAGCGCTATGGCGTCGGAGGGTCGGGCACTGACCTTCACACCACCGGCGAAGACCAGCTCGGCGTAGAAGACGGCGTCCCGGAGGTCCGTGATGTGGACCTCGGTCAGCTCCTGCCCCAGCGACTCCAGCACGTCCTTGAACAGGTCGTGCGTCAGAGGCCGGGCAGGGGTCATGCCCTGCTGGGCGAAGGCGATGGCGGTGGCCTCACCCGGCCCGATCCAAATGGGCAGGTAGCGGTCGCCTCCCACTTCGCGCAGGAGCACGATCGGCTGGTTGGAGGGCATTTCCACCCGGACACCCACAACATCGAGCTCGTTCACACAGCAACCCTAGGACGTGCCCGGCCGGTTTGGGTAGTCGGGCACCCCTTCCCCCACCGGGGAGCCCCCCACCTCGGCCGCGGCGCCCCCGCCGGGCGGCGTTCAGGGGGAGCGCAGCGCAGCCTGGACGAGTGCGGCGTGCAGCCGCACGGAGAGCGACGCCAGCTCGCGCACCGTCTCCTCGGCCCGCACCCGGGTCTCGGGGTTGCGGTGCCGTCGCAGCGGGGCGACCACCTGTTCGACGAGGCCCGCCTCGCGCTCTGCCGCAGCCCGCACCGCCCGCAGGTGGCGCGGTTCCAGCCCGAACCGTCCGAGCTCCACGACCAGCCTGGCGATGGTGACGGCCTCGACGCCGTAGTCGCCCTCGGCCGACGGAGTGAGCAGGCCGTAGGACTCCCACTCCGCGAGCTGCCCCTCCCCGACCTCCGCCGCGGCGAGCAGCTCGTAGCGGCCGATGCGATCGGTGACGGCCTGCTCACCCGCCACATCGGTCTCCGGGGCCTCCTCGCCCGCATCCTCCGCGAGGGAGGTGGCCGAGGTCGCCAGGGCCGGGAGGGGGACGCTCTCGCCCCGCTCCAACGCGTCCAGGTGCTCCTTGATGACCTTCAACGGAAGGTAGTGGTCGCGTTGCATGCGCAGGATGCGGGCGAGCCGCTCGACGTCCTCAGTGCTGAACTTGCGGTAACCGGCGGGTGTGCGACGCGGCTCGACGAGGCCCTCGGCCTCCAGGAACCGGATCTTGGAGATGGTGACGTCGGGGAACTCCTCGCGCAGCAGCCCGAGAACGGTCCCGATGCTCACCAGCTTGCCGTCGGCGGGGGCGGCACCGGTGGTAACGGTGCCGCCCGAAAGGCCGTGGTGCATGTGGCTTCCGTCGTCGGTCAGATGCCGACACCCCGACCGCTGGCGTAGAAGACGAGCCGGTACTTGCCGATCTGGACCTCGTCGCCCTCGGCCAGCGCCACCGAGTCGATGCGCTCCCGGTTGACGTAGGTGCCGTTGAGGCTGCCCACGTCAGCCACGGTGAACTGACCCGAGGGGTCGCGACGGAACTCCACGTGCCGGCGCGAGACCGTCACGTCGTCGAGGAAGATGTCGCTCTGCGGGTGACGGCCGGCGGTGGTCAGGTCGCTGTCGAGCAGGAAGCGGCTGCCGGAGTTGGGCCCGCGCCGCACGATCAGCAGCGCCGACCCGACGGGCAGCGCGTCCACGGCCGCCTGGGCCTCCGGGGACAGGGCCGGCAGCGGCGTCTGTCCGGTCGACTCGGAGTCGTAGGCCTCCAGCCCGGAGATGGAGATCGTGGACGTCGTCTCCGAGGGACGCTCCTGGTGTGCGCCCTGCCGCAGCGGTGCGCCGCAGTTGGAGCAGAACCGGCTGGTCTCGGGGTTGCGGTTGCCGCACCGCGGGCACGTCTGGGCGCCCGCGGCGGCACCAACGTCTATACGGGCGGTGGCGGTCGGGTCGGCCGGACGCTCGCCGCCCACCTGGTCACGGAAGAGCGGTCGCTCGGCGCCCGCTCCACTCTCCTCGGGACGGCCGGCGGCGCGGTGTCGTGCCGGGCCACCCTCCTGGCGGTCACTCTTGCCGAACAGCTTCGCAAACAACTTCACGGGCGATTCCCCTTGTACGAAACAGACCCGCCCGTGGGGCAGGACGAACCCTCAGTACACACATCGGCAGATCCGGACATCCTGTGAACGTCCATGGCCATCACACAGTTTCCACCACGCGTCACCCTGTTGCGACGTCGACCCCCCGCTCCTACGTGCCCCGTCGGGGCACCCCTCATGCGTGACCGCCTCACTGTGAGGACGACCGAGCGTAGTCAGGCCGCTTCGCCTGCCGCAAGGCGTCCACAGTGATCTTCTCCTGCCGGACCACGTCCACCTTGGCCTGCTCCTTCTCCAGAGTCTGCACCACGCCACCGGGGATGTTCAGGGCCGGTTCGAGGTCCTGCGGTTTGCCGATGACCTGGAAACGGTACGGCTCGGTGACCCGTTTCCCGTCGATCTCCACGCCACCGCGCACGTCGGAGAAGTAGCTGTCGGCGACGATACGCACGTCGCCGACCTGGATCGCCTCGGCGCCGGCGGCCCGCAGTTCCTGGATGGTGTCCAGGAGCTTGTCCGCCTCCACCGAGTGCGTGGGGTCGTCGATCGTGAGCGTGATGCCCGGCCCCTCGGCGGCCACCGTGCCCGCGAGGACGCCGAGCTGCCGCTCCTTGGCCTCCGTCTGCTTCCTCGCCTCCTCGGCGTGGTCGGAACTGTTCTCCAACTCGGTCTTCTGGCCCTCCAGGGAGCGCTGCTCGTCGGTCAGCCGCTGGGAGCGGTTGTCCAGTTCGTCCAGGATGCGCACCAGGTCGTCCTGCCGGGCGCCGCGCAGCGCACTGTTGTCACTGGTGGAACGTACCTGAATGGCGAGGCCGAGACCGAGCACGAACAGCAGGACGGCGACGATGAGTTGGGCCCGGGTCACGCGTGGCGGCCACAGCCCCGCGGCCAGCCGCTGCCGACCGGTGAGCTGCGGCTCGCCCGTCTCCCCCTCCGGCGTGTCGTCCGTCGGGACGGCAGCCGCCGCACTCGGCCGGTCCTTCGTGTCCCGGGACGCGGCCTCGCCGGCGGACGGCTCCGGCCGTGCCGGGCCCTCCTCGCCGTCCGGGCTCGACGCACGGGCCAGTTCGGCGGGCAGGGGCCGGCGCGCCTCTGCGCCGCCGGAGCCGGCCCCGGCGGACGCCTCCTGCCTGCCGGTGCGGGTCTGCGGTCCGCGGGAGGCCGCCGCGCCGTGCGGCGGGGCCGCGCCGGGCCGGTCCGCCTCCGTCTCCTCGTCCGCCGGTGTGCCGGAGCGGTCGTGGGGAGCCGTCTCGCCGGGGCCCGCGTCGGCGTCGTCCACCGGGCGGTCGGCGTCCTTCCCCTCGCGGGACGGCTCACCGGTTTCCGCGTCCTTCGCGGCGTCCTCGGGGTGGTGGTCGGCGGGCTCGTTCACGCTGCGGTCCGTGGCCTTGTCGTCCTGGTCCGGGAGGTTGTGGCGGTTTTCCGGCTCGTCGCCGGGGCGGTGTTCCTCGCTCATCGGTCAGGCCCGGAAGACGTGTCGGCGGATGGCGGCGGCGTTGGAGAAGATCCGGATGCCGAGCACCACGACGACGCCGGTGGAGAGTTGGGAGCCCACGCCGAGTTTGTCGCCGAGGAAGACGATCAGCGCGGCCACCACGACGTTGGAGAGGAAGGAGACGACGAACACCTTGTCGTCGAAGATGCCGTCGAGCATGGCGCGGAGTCCGCCGAAGACCGCGTCGAGCGCGGCGACCACGGCGATCGGGAGATAGGGCTCCACCACCGTCGGTACCACGGGCCGGACGAACAGCCCGACCACGACTCCCACGACGAGGCCCAGTACGGCGATCACGATGTGCCCTTCCCTGTGTCGGTGCCGTCCCCTGCGGCGGCACCGGCCTTCGGCTTTGCGGTTCTTACGATCAGGCTCGGTGCGGCCGGCAGGGTCAGGTCCTTCTCCGCCGAGATCGCGGTGCGCACACCGTAGTTGTCCTGGAGTGCGTGCAGGTACTGCCCGTCGGGGCTGTCCTGGAAGGCCGTGCTGAGCCGCTGGCCGTCACCCAGCGCCAGCACCGTGTAGGGCGGTACCAGCGGCCTGTTGTCCACCAGTATGGCGTCTCCCGCGGCGCGGACGGCCGAGAGGGAGGTCAGGCGCTGGCCGTTGATGGAGATCGCCTCGGCTCCCGACTGCCACAGACCGTTGACCACCCGCTGCATGTCGCGGTCGCGGACCCGGCCGGTGTCGGAGAAGTCGTTGGTCTCCCGGGGGCCGCCCGCGTCGGAGACGGCTTCCTTGGCGTCGTCGACGACGAGCTTGACGCCGGGGCCGCTCGCCTTCGTCGAGCCGGTCAGGAGGGCCAGCAGCTCCGCCTTGCTCCTGTCCTGGGGGTGGAGCGCCTGCTGCTGCATGGTGTCGACCTGGTTGCGGAGGCTGTCGACGCGTCCCTGGAGGGAGTCGGCGTCCGAGGTCTCCCTGTTGATCCGGTCGATCAGCTCCTGGCGTTCCTTGGCCAGGGTGGGGGCCGAGACCTGGGCCTGGGCCGCCCCGAGCGTGACGACGAGTGCGGCGAGCACCAGGCCTCCGGCGAGTACCAGCTTCGCCCTGACGGTCCTGGGCAGGCCCTGCCGGCCGGTGGCGGCGCGGCGGGCGGCAGCCTGGGCGTACCCGTCGTCCAGGCTGTGGTCCATCACGTTGGTCAGCAGCGACATGGAGGCGTCAGGGCGCGGAGCGAACCTGGCGTTGCTCCGGTCGGGCTGCTGGTGCGACATGCCGCACATCGTCGCACGTGGAGGCTGTGCTCTCCCAACGGGCCTCGGAAGAAGGGGGCGGGAGCCCCGGTGGCCTTTCCCCGAGGGTGTGGAAGCGCGGGTTCCGGCCCCGCACAGGGGTGGTGCCCCGACCCGGGAGGGCCGGGGCACCAC
>NZ_JBHWGP010000070.1:0-16592 GCF_042733155.1 Streptomyces sp. NPDC059740
CGCCCCGCCGCAGCGGCGGGGCGTCAGCCGTTCCGGGCGGTGGCGGGACGGCGAGCGCCGAAACCCCTGGCACGTCTGTCCTGGTCAGGCGCAGCCTCAGCCTCAGCCTCGGCCCCGGCCGAAGGTCGCCGGAGTGGCCGGCCGGCAGTCCGCACCGGTCGTGCGACGATCCGCCTCCACGCCCGGGGCTGTCGGGTGACCGCCTCCCCTGCGCGGGTGTGACCTACGCACGGGCCGTGCGGCCCCGCGCATGTGCCTTCGGGCCCTACTTGCCCACGCCGACCGGGTCGACCGTGACGGCGGGCGAGTTCTCCTGCGCGGGCACGTTGATGCCGGCGGACAGGGTCGTGGAGTGGGTCTCTCCGGGCGGTGTGACCACGAGGCTGGTGAAGGTCACCCCGGAGCCGCCGCTGTTGTTCGGCGGGTAGTGCAGGGTGAAGCGGGTCTCCTCGCCGGGCTTGACGGTGACCACGGGCGCGCCGAACTTGCTGCGGTCGGCGCTGATGGTCCCGTCCTTGCCCTTGAGGTCCACCCCCGGGAAGCCGTGCAGCGAGCAGGCGGCGGAACCGGTGTTCTTGAGATTGACCAGCAGTTCACCCTCACCCATGCCGTGGGAGGTGCTGAAGGCGAGCTGGGAGGTCTGGCACTGGCCACCGGAGGTGGTGCCCGACCCGGAGGTGGCGCCGGCGCCGCCACTGCCGGACGTGCCGGAGCCCGAGGTGTCGCCCTGCGCGTCCGAGGCCGCCGGGCTGCTGTCGGCCGAGGCCCCGGCCGACGCCGAAGCGCCGCCGCTCGCCGAGGCGTTGTCGCTGCCTCCGTCACCGTCACAGGCGGTGAGGGTGAGGCCGGCGACGACCGCGACGAGGGCGAGGGCCGGGAACCTGGTCGTCTGGACGCGCATCGTGCTCCTTCGAAGTGCGAAGGCCACCCCCGTCGGGCAGCCCCTGTGTCCTTCCGGACATCGGCAGCGGAGGGACACGTTCCACCCAGTGTGACACCGGGACATTCCTGTGACGTGGGAGAAAACAGGTGGTGGCAACCTTCTCCGAGGCCGCCGAAGGGCGATATGACGCGGTGACAGCCGTGGTGTGACCGGTCGGGGTGAGAGCATCGTGAAGCGGTGCCGGGAGACCCTGCACAGGACCTCCCCAGGCAACGCACGGCCGCAGCCGCCGCCAAGGTCCGCTCGGTGTCCGCCGCGTTCACTGTGGACACGCGGTGGGCTGAGCCCTGCGCCGAAGGCGCCGCGGTCGCGGGCCGGCGCAAGGGCTGCGCGGTGACCCTCAGCCGGTGGGGGAGGGGGGCGCCGCTTCACGCCGGAAGGGCCCGCCCACGGCCTGCGGAGAGGTTCAGGCCTTGCTGTGGGTCAGTCCACGTCCGAGAGGCTGGCCCAGACCGACTTGCCGGACGCCCCGGGGGGTGTCCAGCCCCAGGATCGGCTGAGCCGGTCGACGATGTGCAGCCCGCGCCCGCTCTCGGCGAGGTAGTCGGGCGTACGGACCACCGGCTCACGGGGGCTGCTGTCGTTGACGACGCACAGGACGCCGTCGTCCTCTCTGAGGAGCCCCAGCCAGGCCGAGTAGGCGCCGTCGGTGTCCCCGGGCCGCGAGGTCCCGTAGCGCAGCGCGTTGCTCACCAGCTCGCTGACGACGAGTTCGGCGTCCTGAGTGGTGATGTCCCGTACGGCCCAGTGGCTCAGAGTGGCCGCGGTGAACCGCCTGGCCTCGGCCACCGTCCGGGGGTCGTCCCCCAGCGCGCAGGCGGCGAAGGTCTGGGAGGGGTCACCGTGCCCCGCTCGGAGCACAGTCGTCGGCAGATCGGGGGCCGATTGCGTCAGAGGTGTCGCCATCGTTGTCTCCAGTGAGTGGCCGGCCCGTTGGCAGGGAGCGTGTAGGAGCTAATATCTGGTCTTGTCGCGTACCGATGCAAGTGCATCTGCAATTACATCGGCAAGAACGCACACGACGGAGTGATTCACGCCAGGCGCGTGCGGCGACGAGCTGGAAGCAACGAACGGCCCCTAGTGAGGGAGTGGTAGCGATGCAGGCAGTGGCGAACGGAGCCCGGGCGGATGCCATCGAGGGAGCCGTGTGGCGCAAGAGCGCCCGAAGCAACCCCAGTGGCAACTGCGTTGAGCTGGCAGTCCTTGGTGACGGCGGCGTGGCCGTGCGCAACTCGCGGTTCCCCGGGGGGCCTGCGCTCGTCTACACGCGTGACGAGATCACCGCCTTCGTCCTGGGGGCCAAGGACGGCGACTTCGATGACATGATCGATTCTTCTGGCCGCATATGACGGCTGGATAGTTACGGTCGCTGTACGCGGACGGCACCGAGATGGAACACTGACGATCGCCGGTCCTCTTCAGGGAGTCATGATGATCTCAAACCAGCCCGGGCCCGAAGCGCCTCTGCGGCAGTACCTGGAGCACCCTCGGGGTGGGCCGACTGTCCTGCGCATCGTGCTGGGCATCCAGCTCAGGCGGTTGCGCGAGAACGCCGGCATCACCCGCGAGGCCGCCGGTGACGCCATCCGCGCCTCCCACGCGAAGATCAGCCGCCTCGAACTGGGCCGGGTCTCGTGCAAGGAACGGGACGTGTCGGACCTGCTGACCCTGTACGGGGTGCTGGACGAGGAACAGCGGGCGGACTACCTCACCCTCGCCCGTCGGACGAGCACGCCGGGGTGGTGGCACCAGTACGGTGACGTGCTGCCCACCTGGTTCGAGACCCACATCGGTCTTGAGGAGGCGGCCTCCATCATCCGTACCTACGAGGTGCAGTTCGTGCCGGGCCTGCTGCAGACGCGCCGCTACGCCGATGCGGTCGTGCAGCTCGGGCACCCCGGGGCGAAGGCGGAGGAGTTGAAGCGCCGCGTCGACCTGCGCATGCAGCGGCAGGAGCTTCTCGGCCTCCCGAACGCGCCACTGGTGTGGGCGGTCATCGACGAGGCGGTGCTCCGCCGTCCTCTCGGGGGCGTCGCCGTCATGCGCGAGCAGATCGAACATCTGCTGAAGCTGAGTGAACTCCCCAACGTCACCGTGCAGATGGCGCCCTTCCACCTCGGCGGCCTCGCCGCGGCGGGCGGCCCGATCACCGTGCTGCGCTTCCAGGAGCAGGACCTGCCCGACATCGTCTACCTGGAGCAGCTCACCAGCGCGCTCTACCTGGACAAGCGGGAGGACGTCGACCACTACCTGGCGGTGATGGACCGGCTCAGTGCCCAGGCCGAGCAGCCCCGCCAGACGAGAACGAGTCTGGAGCGACTGCTGAAGGAACTCGGCTGACCCGGGTGTTCAGTCCCACGTCGAGGGGCCCCTCACTGAGGGGCCCCTCGACATGTGTGGCAGCCGGGACTTCGGTGCAGGTCCCGGAGCTGTGGGACACAACCGCGAACGGCCCGTCAGAAGTGCCGCGGGAGCAGTTCTGGCGGGCCGTCTGCTCGACGTCATCCCGGCGTCATCCAGGCGGCAGGCGACGGCAGTACGGGGTCGCGGGCCGGTCAGGGCTTGCGGGCCACACCGCCGTACTCGATCCACTCCGCCGTCGCCTGGCGCGGTCCGACCTCGCTGTCGGGGCGCCAGGTGGAGACCTCCACCAGCCCGGGCTCCAGCACCTCCAGGCCCTCCAGGCACGCGGCGAGTTCTTCGGGACGGCGGACCCGCCCCCAGTTCCCGCCGGTGCTCTTGGCCATGAAGTCGGTGACGAACTCCCGTACTTCGGCGTCCTCACTGACGAGCTGGCACACCACCAGGAAGCTGCCGGAGGGCAGGCGGTCGGCGACGCGTCGGATCAGGCCGACCGGGTCGGAGGAGTCCGGGATGCAGTGCAGGACGGAGACGAAGAGGGCGGCCACGGGCTGGTCGAGGTTGATCAGGCGCCGGACCTCGGGGTGGGCGAAGATGCCCTCGGTGTCCCGGAAGTCGGCCTGGAGGACCGCGGTGTTCTTGTTCTCCTCCAGCAGCACACGACCGTGAGCCAGGACGATCGGGTCGTTGTCGATGTAGACCACCCGGGACTCCGGGTCCACGGACTGGGCGATCTGGTGGACGTTGTCCTGGGTGGGCAGCCCGGAGCCGTGGTCGAGGAACTGCCGGATGCCGTACTCCTGCGCGAGGGTGCGCACGACGCGGCGCAGGAAGCTCCGGTTGTTGACGGCCAGGATCCGCGTGCTGGGAACGACCTTGTCCAGTTCCTCGCAGGCCTCCCGGTCGACGGCGTAGTTGTCCTTGCCGCCCAGATAGTGGTCGTACATCCGCGCCACGCTGGGCGTGTTGACGTCAACGGTCGTCGACAGCGGTGCTGACTCACTGTTCATAGCCATGTGTTCCCGTCGCCTCGGTGTCTCCCGGCCGGCCATCTTGGACGTGGGCGGGTCCTCGGCCGCCAGTGGCCGGCCCGGCATCCTCAACATACCCAAGACGTCGGGCCGTTGCAGCGGTTGTCCCGAACCGCCGGTCACAGCCTCCCATCTGCTGCGTCCTGGCGACAACCGTCGGCCGGGGATGATCCGGACGGAAACCTGCGCAGGTCCGGGGCGCTCCCACCGCAGCGGTCCGCCCCGGCCCTGTCCGGCCTCCCTCAGGAGGTGCGGCGGTCACCGGTGTCGCGGCGGAGGCGGTCGGTGTGGCGGGTGAGGGAGGCGATGCGCGCCGCCAGAGCGGGATGGTGAGGTGCCAGGTGCGGCCGGGTCTCGGTCAGAGGGGTGACGAGGCTCGCCGGGTCGTTGTCGGCGAGTGCCGCCACCAGCCGGGAGAGCGGCGCCCGGGCCTCTGCCGGGAGGTCGGTGAGGGCGGCGACCTGACCGGCGAGCTGCCGCAGGTCGGCCGCGTTGTCGCGGGCCCACACGGTCACGGTGCGGTCGGCGGCGCGGCGGTCCCGGGTGGCCTGTACCCGCTGCTCCCCGGTCGTGCCGGGTGCACCGGGGCGCAGGCGGAGGTACCGGCGTTCCGCGGCCTGCCGGCTGGCGACGCCGAGCGGGTGGGCGAGGTCGGCCCAACTCGCGCCGGCCTCGCGGGCGGTCTCGATCAGCCCCGACTCCCAGCCGGCCAGCCGGTCCCGCACCGTGCGGAGCAGGGCGAGCGCCTCCAGGGCCCGGGCCGCCTCCTCGGGGCAGGGGGAGACGCCCCGGCCGCCCGCAGGTTCCGTCTCGGCGGTGCGGACGGCCTCCTCGATCTCCCCCAGCGCCGCGACGGTGGCGGCGAAGGACGCCGGCCCGGAAGAGGGGCCGCGCTCCCCGGTCGTCTCGCCGGTCATGGAGTCACCTCCTCGTCGGGTCTCGTGTCTCGCGATGTCGTCCATTCGATGACGAAGAAAGTTGTCATCGAATGGACGACATGCTACACAAGAGGGCAGACGACGCGCATTGGCGACACGTGAGCTGCCGGAGGTGTTTGAGCGATGTTGATGCGCACTGGCCCCAGCTACGGGACCGACCGTCCCTTCCGCCGTCCCCTCGCCCCGCGCGGCACCTGGACCCGTCCGGCGCCGATCCCGGCGGACGTCCACCGGGAGGGCGAGGACTACGTGATCACCCTGGACTTGCCCGGCGTCAGCACGCAGGCGATCGACGTCCGAGCCGAGGGCAGCCTCCTCACCGTCGAGGCCGAGCGTCGTCCCGCGGAGAGCGGCGACGCGCAACTGCTGGTGAGCGAGCGCCCGTTGGGCGTGTTCGCCAGGCGACTGCGGCTGGCCGGCAGGATCGACGCGGACCGTGTCACGGCACACCACCACGCAGGCGTCCTGACCCTGCGGGTACCCGTCGCACCGAGCCCGGAGCGCCGCAGGATCACCGTCGACGGGCAGCCCGAGCCCCCGGCGTCCGGCTGCTGAACGCGAGGTTTCCCGCGCCGCGCCGGACGCGGCCGGAGCCCCGGCGTCGGCTCACCCGATCCCCCCCGAGTACGTACAGTGAACGGCGCCCGCGCCTGTGGGCGAGCTTGCCCGGGCAGCGCCGTCACCCTGCCACCACCCCCGCCCCACCCATGAGAAAGGCCTCACCCAAGCCATGCTCACCCAGTCGGAGTCGGCTGTGACCATGCCCACCACGTCGATCACCCTGAAGCCCATGTCGTACGGGCAGCTGCTCGAGCGGGTCCGGTACGACGGGGCATACCCCACCCGGGAGCGGGCCGAGGAGGCCGTGCGCACGGTCCTCGCCGCCCTCGGCCGGCGTCTCGTCGGCGAGGAGCGTGTCGCACTCGCAGCCCGTCTGCCGGAGGAGGCGGCCCGGGCCCTCGTCTCCGAGGTGCCCGAGGCGGAGCCCCTGACCGGGTGGGCGTTCGTGAAGGACATCGCCACCCGGACCGGCGGCGCCCTGGCCACCACCCGCTGGGACGTGGGATCGGTGCTGGGCGTCGTGGCCGATCTCGCGGGACGCGACCTCGTCGACCGCATCATCGCCCAACTCCCCGCAGGGTACGCGCTGTTGTTCGGCCGTATCGAACTCACCCGGGCGGCCTGAGCCCGCGGGCCGCGCCCGGTGGTGCGCGCGGTTCACCAGGAGCGTGCCACCAGGAGGTCCACCAGGTAGCTCTCCTCCACGAGCCCGTCCGGGAAGAGGGCGAGGAGGCAGTCCCGCTCCGCGGCCAGGAACGCGCGGCTGGCGGCCTCGCCCTGGACGAGGAAGGCCGACTGGGTGGCGATGTTGGCGAGGTGGGTGTCCAGGGGGACGACCCGGCTCCACCGTGTCTGACGCCGCTCGGCCTGCAGGCCTTCGGCGTCGGCCAGGCCCGCGAGCCGGATGGCCCGGTCGCCGCGGGGACGCTTTCGCTGCGGGCGTCGCACGCCGAAGTGCTCGGCGATGCGCTCGTTCTGCGCGGTGAGCCACGGCACCTCGACCGCGGTGGTGTTCCACCAGACCGCGAGCGCACCGCCGGGTCGCAGCACACGCCGGGCCTCGGGCACCGCTCGGGCCGGTTCGATCCAGTGCCAGGACTGCGCATAGGTGACCAGGTCCTGCGAGGCGTCGGCGAGCGGCAGGGCGTTGCCGTCGCCCCTGACGATCGGAAGGTCGGGATGGTCGCTGTGGAACTGGGCGGCCATCCCGTCACCTGGCTCGACGGCGACCACCTGTGCGCCACGCCGGTCAAGGAGCGCGGTGGCGATGCCCGTCCCGGCCCCGACGTCCGCCACCCGCGCCCCGGCCAGCGGTAGCCTGGCCAGCTCCTCGACGGCGTCGAAGAGGGCGGGCGGATAGGACGGGCGGTTGGCGGCGTACTGGGCGGCCGCCGAGTCGAACGAACGGGCCCGCGGGAGTTCGGTCATCGGGCCATCCTGCCCCCGGCGGGCCACCCGGTGCCAGGAGGTGCGCAGGTTCCCCAACCAGTGGGTCTGGTAGGGGTGTTCGTCTGCCGGCACCGTCACAGGGATCCCGAACGACGAGGCGGCTCGTCACCCCTGCCGCTCCGGCCCCGGGCGCGGGGCCGGGGGAGAGCCCTGCCGGCGACGGCGCGAGCCGTCCCGGGGATCCCGCGGGGCGAGCCTCCGCCCACGCACGCATGATCACCTGGTCCCCTGATGGTGTAACCCGCTGCGCCCGCCTCCGCGCACCCGGCACGCTCATATGGCAAGGACCCCTAAGGGGGCGGGCGTCGCCCGCGCGGACCGGAGGAGGAGGCGGCATGGGGCGATCGGCCGACGAGGTGGACGATCCGGGGACCCGGGCGGTGTGGCTGGCCGCAGGCCTCGTCGACCTGGCCTGGAGCGTGGGGGGCAGTGCGGTGCGGACGGCACGGTCGGCGCTGAGCCGCTCGGACCTGCATGAACTCGCCGACCACGGCCGCCGCGAGGTACAGGCCCGCGGCCGGCTGGCACTGGACCGGCACGGTGTCCAGGACCAGGCACACCTGGAAATCCTGGCGCGGCACGTGCAGCAGCGCGAGGACGGCACCGGTGCCTGAGACGGCGGACCAGGCCGTGCTCAGAGCGCGGGTGGACCGGGTGCTGGAACAGTTCGTCGAGGACGAACTGCGGGAACTGGTCGCAGTGGACGAGGCGTTGGGGCCCCTGGCCGGCGCGCTCCGCACCGCCACGGCACGGGGCAAGAGGCTCCGGGCCGCCTTCTGCTACTGGGGGTGGCGGGGCGCCGGCCAACCCGACAGCGACGCCCTGGTGCGGGCGGCGGCCAGCATGGAACTCGTCCACGCGGCTGCCGTCGTCCACGACGACCTCATCGACGAGAGCCTGGTGCGCCACGGCGGACCCACCGCCCACGTGGCCCTGCGGACGGCCTTCACCGGACGGCCCGCCGCGCACGCCCGGGCCCGCTCACTGGCGATGCTCGCGGGCGACCTGCTGATGGCCTGGGCCGGGCAGCTGTTCACCACCTGCGGCCTCCCCGCCGCCTACCTCTCCCGGGCCCGCGACCTGTGGACGACCCTGTCCCGGGAACTGGTCGCCGGGGAGGCCCTGGAGATCCTGCACACCGCGGACCGTCCGGACGTGGCACGGTCGTTGAAGGTGATCCGGTACAAGACGGCCAAGTACACCGTGGAACACCCCCTGCACATCGGCGCGGCACTCGCCGGGGCCCCCGTCGCCCTCAAGGAGGCCTTCACCGGTTACGGCCTGCCGCTGGGGGAGGCCTTCCAGCTGCGGGACGACCTCCTCGGAGTCTTCGGCGATCCCGAGGTGACGGGGAAGAGCAACACCGACGACCTCAGCGGGGCCCGCCCCACCGCCCTGGTGGCCGCAGCCTGGGAGACGGCCACCACGAGCGAGCGCCGGGAGATGTCCGCGGTGCTCGGGGGCGGCGAGGTGGACGCACGCCGACTGGAACGGCTGCGCCACATCCTGCAGCGGACCGGTGCCCGGGCCAGGGTGGAGAACATGGTCACCGAACGGGTCCGGCTCGCCACCGACGCCCTCCGAACGGCCTCCCTGCCGCATCCCGCCCACCGCGCCCTGACCCACCTGGCCACCGCCTCGACCACACGTCAGGGCTGAGACCGCCGGCGCCGGACCGCAGCGGCGGCACCCGCCCGCGGTGGTCCGATCCCGGCCCTGCCGTCGGCCTCGCAGTCTCCCAGGAGTACTCCTCCACGACCCCGCACCCCGGGTGCCTCCCAGTGCCCGGCGCCCCGGCCCAGTCGTTTCCCACTGCCGAAGGAACCACCACCATGGTCTGCACCGACTCCTCCCTCAACGCCCTGCGGCAGGTCGGCGACGAACTCGCGGACGCCACCGTCGCCACCCTCTTCGAGCGCGGCGAGGTGGGCACCTTCAACACCCTCATGCGCTACGTCTCCACCTCCGGACAGCAACTGCCCGACGGGCTACCGGAGGTGGCGCGCGAGTACCTGCACGTCACCAGCGCCCCGCCGCACTGGGTGGACTGGGACGAGATGGAGCGGGCCCGGCTGTTCTTCCTGGACAACGACGTCCACATCTCGACCGCCCTGTCCTTCGCCTCCATGCCGGCCTGCTACCTGGTACCGACGGTGGCGAAGCTCCTCTCGGCGACTCACGCCCTGCACTACCCGTCCAAGCGCATGGCGGAGACCGGCCAGTTCACGGTCTACCTGATGCAGCCCGGCGCCTTCGAGGCCGGCAGCCGCTTCGTCCCGGCCGCCCAGAAGGTCCGTCTGCTGCACGCCTCGATCCGCCACCACCTCAGCGTCGAGGGCCGGTGGGACACCGCGACGCTGGGGGTGCCGATCTGCCAGGAGGACATGATCGGCGGCCAGATGATGTTCTCCCTCCAGGCGCTCGACGCGATGCACCGGCTCGGCGTCCACATGAGCGAAGAGGGCGCCGACGCCTACTACTACGCCTGGCGCGTGGTCGGCGCCATGCTCGGTGTCGACCAGGACCAGGTGCCCCGGGACCTCGTCGAGGCCCGCCGCTTCTCCGACCTCTACATGACACGCCACATGGGCCCCAGCGAGGAGGGCGCCGCACTCACCCGGCAGTTGATCGACCTGTACGAGGAGGTCGTCCCCGGAACGCTCTTCGACCCGGTGGTCTCGGCCCTCATCCGTCACCTCGTCGGCGACACCTGCGCGGACTGGCTCCAGGTCCCCCGCACCCCCTGGGACGTCCTCGTCAGGGCCGTGCCCGCCGTGCTCGGCGTCCTGGAGACCCTCGAGGGCCACTCCCCGCTGGCGGCCTGGGCCCTGGACCGCGTGGGCCACCTCACCACCGCCTTCGAGCTGTCCTCACTCACGCGGGGCCGTGTCATGCACTACGCCATCCCCGAGGAGCTGAAGAAGGAGTACGGCGTCACCACCACCGTCCCCCGCACCCGCCGCTGGACACCGCCCGCTCCCACCGTGCTGTGAGCCCGGGGGCGGAGGCCGGCCGGTCGGGGCCGTGGGCGGCGGCGGTGGACGTCACGGCCCTCAACCCCGCGCCGCCGCCCCGGTGTCGGGGCCGGCGGGCCGGACCCACACGCCCGCACGCGCGGCGGCCAGGGCGGCATCCGCGGCACGGTCGGCGTCGGTGGTGGTCAGGGGGCGGCCGGAGTTGAGCAGCGCGTAGTACAAAGGCGCGGACACGGCCGCGATGACGGCCTCGGGCTCGGTGCCGCCCGGCAGCTCGCCCCGGGCCACCGCGTCGGCCACGCAGCCGGCCCACTCGGCGATGCGCACCGAGTAGAACCGGTGCAGTGCCCGGGCGGCCTGCCCGTCGCAGAGCGAGGCCGCGATCAGCGCCCTGAACAGGGGGCCCTGCCGGGCGTCGGAGAGGGTCTTCACCACCAGGCGGGCGTTGGCCCGCAGGTCCGTGGCCAGTGAGCCGGTGTCCGCGCGGGGCAGGGACTGCTCGGCCATGTCCGCCAACAGGTCCGCGGCGAGCACGCCCGGCGTGCCCCAGCGGCGGTAGAGGGTGGTCTTGCCGACCCCGGCCCGCCGGGCGATGTCTGCCAGGTCCAGCGCGTCGAAGCCCTGCTCGGCCAGCACGTCACCGGCCGTACGCAGTACCGCCTCCCGTACCCGGGCGGTACGCCCTCCGGGGCGGAGGGTGCCGGGGGCTGAGCCGGGTGGGGCGGAGGGCGCCGGGACGTCGTGGGCGGGCCGGGGTGTCACGGCTGTCGGGGCTCCTCGGAACGGCGGACGGAACCCCAGCTTATCGGATCTGCGGTCCCCTTATGGGGGCGGCGCCGGCGGGCGGTGAACCGCGTGCGCGGGCCCGCCCCCCGGCTGCCTGCCCGGTTCCCGCGCCGCCGCGCTCTTCTCCCGCAGGGCGGCGGCGTAGGTGCGGGCGGAGCGGGCGAAGGTGCGCTGCCGGGCAGCCCTGCGCAGGTGGTCCGGTGCCTGTTCGGGCTCCAGTGCGGCGAGTTGCTCGAAGAGGGAGGCGGCCACCTCGTTGAGCCGCGCCTGTCGCTCCAGCAGCGGGGCCAGGCCGGCCTCGTCACCGGCGGCCTCCAGGCGCTCCAGCTCGTCACCCAGCTTCGCCGTACGTGCCAGGAGGTCGCGCAGCGGCGCCCGTGTCGCAGCCGCGGCGGGTGACGGCGGCCGGCTCCCGGTGGGGAACACGTCTCGCCGGGGGGCCGGCACGCTCGAAGGGTCGCAGACGGCAGTCACACCGACCAACGTAGCCACGATCGCCGCAGGTATGTCAGGTACTTGGTGTCATGTCCGTCACGCCCCCCATCTGCGGGCAAAGGGTGCTCGCCGTTCAGGGGCCGCCAGCCCGTGCCGCTGCGGGCGGGGGGGCGAAGACGGGGGCGTGGCGCTGCGCCCGAGGGGACGGCCGGCCCGCGTCGCGGCTGCGGCGGGAAGCACCGAGCCGGTGGCCTCGCGGCCCGGAGACCGCGCGGGCGGGACGGTCGGACCGCTCGTAGACGCTGACCCGGCGACCACGGGAGACGGTCGTGGAGCGCAGGACGAAACGGGTACGCAGCACGCGGAGTTTGGCGCGGTCACCGGCGCCCCGCACCGGGCGGGGCAGCTCGTCGCCGACCAGCAGGACGCGGTGCCGGCGCAGGAGTGCCCGGGCCGTCGCGGCCGGACCGGTCTCGACACCGTGCAGGGTCGCGGACTCCACCGCATCCCGCCGCAGCGCCACGTCGTCCAGGCCGCGGAACGCCTCCGGGCTCACCAGTGCGGTGTCGCGCCGGGCCGCGGGGACGAAGAGGACTCCGTCACCGGGTCCCCGCTCCGCGGCCACCATGGCGGCCGCGGCGAGGACGTCGTCGACGCGCCTGTCCGCCCTGCGCACCTGCTGCTCGACGGGGAGCAGGGCGAGGAAGGCGACCGCTGCGACCGTGGCGAGCCAGAACGCCGGGCGCAGCGCCGTCCGGGAGCCGAGCGCGGCGGTCAGCGCGCCGATGGCGAGGGCGAGACCGATGTCGGTGAACAGCACGTAGCGGCTCACGTAGAGCGGCTGGACGGCGAGGGACACGGTGAGCAGGGCCACCGGGGGGAGAGCGCAGAGCGGGATCGCCACCGCGGCGGGTCCCGACCGGCCCACCGGGCCCCGTCCCGGGCCGAGGGGCAGCCGTACCGCGACTACCGGCAGCAGGAGGCAGCACGTCAGGAGCACCGTGGCCGTCACCGCGCACACCGTCCCCCAGGTGGCCGGCCGCACCCAGGCGACCTGTCCGGCCTGGGCCCGGCTGGCCAGGACCAGCGGCAGGGCTCCGACCGTCGCCGCGCCGGCGGCCGGCAGCCAGCGCCACCACACGGCCCGGGGCGGCCGGACGAGGAGCAGGGTGACGGCGTGTGCGAGCAGGGCGAGCAGCGAGAGCCAGTTCAGGAGCGCCGCGACCAGAGTGACCACGGCGTAGGCGGCCCACGTCCCCGGGCGCGGCCGGTGCGCCGCGGCGACCAGCAGCCGGGTGGTGAGGGCCACGTAGGCGGTGACCATGGCGTAGGAGCGGCCCTCCTGCGCGTACTCCTGGACGGACGGCAGGAGCGCGAAGGCGAGCCCCGCACCGAGCCCCGCCCACCGGCCGGCCAGGCATGCGCCCAGGTCGGCGGTGAGGGCGGCGGCCACGGCCATGGCGAGGACCGAGGGCAGGCGCAGCGTCGCCAGGCTGTCACCGAAGAGGTCGAACACCATGTGCATGAGCGCGTAGTAGAGGCCGTGCACGACGTCGGAGTGGTCCAGCATCCGGCGGATCTGCGGCAGGCTGCGGTGCGCGACCTGCCAGGTGGCGGCCTCGTCGCGCCACAGGCTTCCCTGCCGGCCGAGGCCCCACGCACCCAGTGCCAGCACCAGGCCGCCGGGCACGGCCGCGGTCAGCGCCCTGGACGGGCCCGGTGACCGGTCGCGGGGCGGGGGAGGGGGTGAGGCCGTGACTGATTCCCGTGCCGTCAAGAGGTCACAGCCCCGGTGGCGGAGAGCTCCGCGCGGCTGACGCGGATCTTCGACTGGCCGTGGGGGCGCTTCTCCCAGTCCGCCATGAACCGGGCGTGCAGCCCTTGGGAGGCGGCCAGGGAGAGGAGGGTCTCGGTGCGGTAGTAGAAGTCCTCGCGCAGGACCTGGTGTTCGGCGCCCTCGGTCCGGTCGAAGGTGAAGTCGAAGAAGCCCGTCGGCGTCAGCACCCGTCCGATGTGCGCCAGGCACTCCTCGATCACCGGAAGCGGTGAGTGGGAGAAGACGCTGTGCGCGTGCACCACGTCGAAGTGGTCGGCGGGCAGGAACTCCAGCCGGAGGTCGTGGGTGAGCGTCAGGTGCGGCAGCCTCTCCTGGAGACCGCGCTCGGCGAGCGTCGCCTTGGCGGCAATCAGGATGTCCGGCGAGATGTCGATGCCGTAGTAGTTGCCGGGGTCCAGGTACTGGATGAAGCGCCAGCCGCCGCGCAGGTTGCCGCAGCCGATGTCGAGCATGCGGTGATCGGGACGGAGCCCGTGCTCGGCCAGGTAGTCGAACTGCATCCGGCCCAGCGCCAGCCACCGGTCGTGCGTCTGGCTGCCGACCGCCGCCTCGGGGTTGCGGCGGGTGTCGGAGGCCATCACCGCCCGGTAGTAGGAGACGTGGTCGGGGTGGTGCCAGCGCAACCAGGCGTCGCGGGTGGCGCGCTTGAGGTAGGGGGATATCCGGCCCGGGTGGCGCAGGGCGTAACCGACCTTGTGGCTCAGCGCGGCGCGGTTGTTCTGCAACTTCTTCGGTGATCCGGCGTTTTCGGGCATGCTGCGGTGACCTCCTGGCAGATGGACGGTGTTGAGGGGAAGGACGAAGCGGCGGCCGGAAGCGTTCGTTCCGGGGGAGCGCCGGGCGGAAAGCGGGGTCAGACCCTGCGGCGCAGCAGGAGCGCGGTGAGGACCACGAGAAGCACGGCGAGGCCGCCGAGGACGGCGGTGTCCGCCCACTGGAACCGCCAGTAGTCACCCACCGGGTTGGCCTCGTAGAACCGGGCCACGTAGCCGTGGTGGGCCATGCACGCCCGCAGCTCACGGCCGGAGGGGAAGGGGCAGGCCAGGACGTCGGCACGGTGTCCGGACGGGGTGAGGAGACCGTAGTGGCCGGTCGACCACTTCTCGTCCATCGGCGGCTTGGGCAGCGTGCCCCGGCTGACGTAGCGGTGGGGCGGGACGAACAGGCGGGCCCGGTGGGTCCACTCGAGGAGGACCGTCACCACCGCGGTCACCGCCAGGGTGAGGGCCATGCCGGACATCACGCGGCGCATCAGGAGCCCGGCGAGCGTGCCGGCGGCCAGTCCGAAGAGGGACGCGGCCAGGGTCCGCGGCCCGGAGCCGCTCAGCGCCGTGGTGTCGTACCAGAAGACGCCGTAGCTGCGGTCGGCGGCCGGCTGCCACCACCAGGCGAAGACCAGGGCCAGCAGGCCCGAGAGCGCCACCGTGCACACCGCGGCGAGCGCGAAGCGGGAGACGAACCACTGCGCGCGGCCCACCCCCTGGGAGAGGACGAGGCGGGAGGTCCCCAGTTCGCGGTCGCGGCCGAGCAGCGGCGCGCCCCAGAACATGCCGAGAAGAGTCGGCAGGGCGATCTGGAGCCCGCCCAGGAACTGCAGCGGCCCGACGTCCAGGCGCAGGGGGGTGCCGTCGGACCCGGTGCAGAAGAGCGGTCCCCTGCCGCAGTGGTCGAACAGCCCGCTGTCCAGGCCGGAGAGCATCTGCGCGCGGGACCAGACGGCCGTCGCGGCCGCCACGGCCAGGAGGAGGACGGCGCACAGGACGAGGACGCGTTGCTGGCGCCAGGCCAGCCACAGGGAGCCCCTCATGCCGCGTCCTGCGCGAGAGAGGTGGCCGCCCCGCCGGTCGCGCCGGCGCGCAGGTGGCCGAGCAGAACGTCCTCAAGGGTGGGGCGTTGCACGTGCCAGTCGCCTCCGACCGGCCCTCGGCTGCGGACCAGGGCGGTGAGCTGCCGGCCGGTGGTGCGCAGATGCACCACGTCGTGGCCGGCCAGGGAGACGGCGTCCGCACTGCGTCCGGTCAGCAGCAGGTGGCTCTCCCGCAACGCCTCGGCGTCCTCGCACAGTCCGACGCCGCCTGCCCGCAGCAGCACCACCCAGTCGCAGGTGTGCTCCAGCTCGGGCAGGACGTGGGAGGAGAGCACGATGGTGACCTCGCGCTCGGCGGCCTGCGCCATCAGCGTCGCGGTGATCTGTTCGCGCACCAAGGGGTCCAGGTCGGCCATCGGCTCGTCCAGGAGCAGCAGTTCGGGGCGCTTGCCCAGAGCGAGGGCGAGGGCCACCCGGGTGCGCTGCCCCGGCGAGAGCTCGCCCGTGCGGGCGGTGAGGGCGATGTCCCCTTCCCGCACCACCCGTTCGGCGGCTGCCTGGTCCCAGGCGTCGTTGAGCCTGTCACCCATCCGCAGCGTCTCCGCCACGGTCAGACGGGGGTAGAGCGGCTTGTCCTGGGTCAGGAGGGCCACCCTGCGGCGGGCCTCCGCCGTTCCCGGGACCGTCCCGAGTACCCGCAGCTCCCCGGCGGTGGGACGCAGCAGCCCGCCCGCCAGGTGCAGCAGGGTGCTCTTGCCCGCTCCGTTGTGGCCCACCAGCGCGGTGATGCGACCGCTCGGCACGGTGATCTCGCAGTCCCGCAGGGCCCAGGCGGCCCGCGGGCGGAACCGGTGGCCCAGGCCCGTGGCATGCAGCGCGGTGGGCGGGGTGTGCCCGGTCATACGTCCTCCTGTATGTGCCCCCGGTCGCCCGGGTCCTGTTCCTGCTGGTCGAGAGCGGCGGTGACCAGGGCGAGGATGTCCGCCCTCTCCAGCCCCGCCGCCCGCGCCCGTTGTGTCCATGCCGCGAGCTCGGTGCGCAGGGGGGAGTCCTCCTGCGTGCCGGGCCGTGCGAGGGAGCGCCGCACGAAGGTCCCGAGTCCGCGGCGCGCCTCGACCAGCCCGGCGCGCTCCAGCTCGCGGTAGGCCTTCAGCACGGTGTTGGGGTTGATGGCGGTCGCCTCGACGACCTCTCTGGCGGTCGGCAGCTTGTCCCCGACCTGCAACGTGCCCATGCGCAGCGCCCTCTCGGTCTGCTGCACGATCTGCACGTAGGCCGCGACGCCGCTTCCTCGGTCGATCCGGTACTCGACCACGTCACCTTCCATGCTTTCACTAATTGAGTAGTGAAAGCATGGATCGGGGCGTCGTGGATGTCAAACCGGCGCCACGCGCGGCCGGTTGCGGTGGTGGACCGGGGCAGCGGAGAGGAAGGAACGGGCGGCGGGGGGGGGGCCCGGGGGGGGGGCG
>NZ_JBHWGP010000071.1:0-16029 GCF_042733155.1 Streptomyces sp. NPDC059740
GCCCTGTGGGCCGTCACCCGCCGCCCGTGAAGAGGGAGAAGCGGTCCCGCGTGGCTCAGCCGGCGGAGACGCTGACGTCGTTGGCGGTGAAGTCCAGTCCGCCGGCGGCCGAGGTGATCTCGAAGCCGAACTGCACGTCTCCGACGGTCTCGTCACCCATCCACCGCTGCGTGTCCTTCAGCCACTTCAGGATCGGCAGCACGTCGACCGAACCGGAGGTGGAGTTGGAGGTCCGCAGGAAGGAGAACACCTGGTTGGCGCCGTTGTCGCCCTTGTAGACGTCCCAGGTGTGACCGCCCAGTGACACGGTGGCCTGCTTGGTCCCGATGGGCCCCACGGCCCCGGCGTGGTTGACCCACAGCATGATCTCGTAGTCGTAGTCCGTGTCCCAGATGTCGTACGAGGTGTCATAGGCCCCGCCCGACGGCAGGGTGACGTCGTAGTGGCTGGTGAGCGAGGACAGGGCGGAGATCGGCTTGTTCACCACCTTCTTGGAGTTGGGGTAGGACTTGATGCCTCCGGTGTTCGGGTGGTCCGCCGTGACACCCCAGTGGGTGCCCGAGTCCGCCCAGATGCACTGGGTGCCGGCGCCCGAACCCCAGATGTCGTTGTAGAGGGTGTAGCCGTCGAGCGTGGTGGACCCCCACTGGTCGCAGGAGTTCCACGTCGCCGCCTGGGCGGGCGCGGCGGCGAAGGCCACCGCCGAACCGAGGGCGAGCGCGGGGGCCAGCAGGCCCATGACGAGGCGGCGGAGAAGGTGTCGTGCCATGGCGTTCCTTCCACGGGGAGGTGGGCTGGGCAGGCGCCGCGGGACACGGCCGGGCGGCGGTGCGGTGCGGCGGTGGCCGTGGGCGGCCCCGGACCGCGCCCGCGCCGAGGTGCCGGCTCCTGACGGGTGCGCCCGTGTCCCGGTGGGCGCGTGCGGGTGTCGTCCGGTCCGCAGCCGTACGTTCCGCGGGCCGGCCGGGGGCGGGCTGTGACCGGAGTGGCGGGTGTCGAACCGTTTCGACACCGGGCGGGGCGCTCCGGCCGACGCGAGGGTAGGGGAGCCCTCCCGCCGGGACAAGATTCATGGCATGGTCATTTCATTCCTTTCCTGCCGGGGCTCTTCCGTCGGCGCCGGCCGCCGTGGACCGACCGCCGCCGGACCGCCGCCGGTGCGGCACCTTCCCGGCGCGTGGTGCGCCTTCGCCGCCGCCGTGCTCGCCAGGCCGTCGCCCTACCGCGGGCCGGCCCTGCGGCTGCTGCGCCGGGGCGCGGCCCCGGCACCGCCGGCCAGACGCTCCCGGCCCGCACCGTGGTGAGCGCCGTCAGCCGCCGCTGCGCCGGCCCGCAGGGCTGCCTGCGCCGCTCGCCTGCCACCGTGGTCCTGTCCCGTCTGCGAGGAGTCCGGCCCACCTGGTGCACCGGGGTGCGCACCCATCCCTTCTCGGTTCACGCCTGGGTGGCGGTCGAAGGGCCCTCAGCGACCGGCCGCACCCCGGTCCTCACCGTCCCACCCCTGTCCTCGCCCGACGTGCCCGGCCACCGGGCTGACCCCGGCTCCCGCGGCCAGGACCTGCCGGGTGCGGTACTCACGAGCGCACGCTGCGGGCCAGCCACGGGGTGAGGGAGAAGCCGGGGACCGGCTCGCTGTAGGTCCTGTCACCCGGCAGCGGTACGAGCAGCCGTTGCCCCGGGGGGAAGAACCGGGACCTGACAAAGGCCAGCCCGCCCAGGACGGAACGCAGGAAGGCCGGGACGCTGTCACGCGGCACGTCGCGGAACTCGACGCCGTCGACCACGATCGCGGCATCGCCTTCCGCGAAGAGCTGCACCGTCACGGCAGGAGCGCCGCCCATCTCCAGGTACGCCTCGTGCGGCAGGGTGCCGTCGGGGTCGGTGACGGCGAACGAGCCCACCCCGGTGCGGCGTGAGGTCCGGTCGGCGCCCACGTCGTGGGTCACCACCACCTCCCGTCCGAACTCCTCGGCGATCTCACGGACCGCGGCGACGGCCGCCTCGGTGGTCGGCAGGTGCGCATGTGCCATGGCCTCGATCATGCCCCGCTCCAGGCCGGACGAGCACAGCGGGCCCCGAGGCCGTCTCCGGTACTGGACATGAAGTGCGCTTCATGTTGTCCGCTTGAGCCCCGGCTCAGAAGGAGGCACCATGCCCGAGAACCCACCCCCGACCGCCCCGTTCCACCCGTCGGCCGGCACCGTACTGGTCAGTGAGTGGATCGTGGGGACGCCCGAGCGCGGGCTCGCGGCCACGCAAGCCCTGTTGGGCGAGTGGCGGGACCTGTCGTCCCGGTTCCGGCCGCACGGGTTCCTGCGGCTCAGCTGTTTCGCAGCCGCCGACGGCGAGGCGCTGCTCTGCCTGGGGCAGTGGACCGGGGACGAGGAGCACACGGCCTTCGTCCGCCGCCACCGGCAGGACATGGTCGGCCGTATCGACCAGGAGGTGCCGGGAATCGAACGCCCCGGACTCCGGCGCTACCGGGTCCGCCACCGCGTCGCGTCGGGACCGGAGGCGGGGGCCCCGGGCGCTGCTCTCCTCGTCCGGGCGGAGCTGTCCACCGCGCCGGAGGCCGGCGCCTGGTGCACCCGCGCCGCGGCCCGGCTGCAGGCCTCGCCCGACACCGGCTGGGGTCCCGCCTGGGTGCTGGGCGAGACCTCCGGCACCCGGGCGCTGGTGTGGGCGCAGGTGCCGGAGGCCGACGGCGGGTCTCCCATCCTCCCGGCCCTCGGTGACGAAGGCGGGACCGCCGGGCTTCCGCAGCGGTACCGGTTGCTGGGCTCGGTGGAAGGACCCGCCGCGGTACCGCAACGCGGGTAGGCCGCCCGGGCCCCCGGAGCCGGGCAGGGCAAGGCCTTCGACTCACCCTGCGGCGAGCCGGTACGCCTTCCCCTTCGAGGGGTTGACCGTGAGAGGGCCGGGCAGCACCCCGCGGGCGAGCGTACGGCGGCTGAAGACCCCCAGCACTTCGTGGCTCGGGTGGCGGCGTCGTCGGTGGTGACGTCGGTGACCGTGCAGTACAGGTCCTGGCGGAGCCCGTGCCACCGGGCCTGGGCACCGGTCGCGCCCTGCCGGCCGCGGTGGCGGTCACCGACGCGGTGCGGCGGGGCCCGTCCGGGTACCTCCACACGCAGGGGCCCTCGGCGGGGCCGCGGATTTCGTATCAGCTCCCGGGAGCCGTGACCGAGAGGGACGCCAGACGGGCGGCGCCGCTCGACCACCCCTCGACGGCGAGGGCCAGGTACCGGGCGGTGACCGTGGTCCGCAGTGACGTGGTGCGGCCCGAGCCCGTCAGGCGGCCGGCGGTGCTCCACGTCACCCCGTCCGTGCTGTGCTCGACGGCGGCCTTCACGGGCGTACCGGTCCACAGCGCCTCGACGCGTCCCACGGCTGTCGCGGCCCCCAGGTCCACGACCATCCGGCCGTGTTCGCCCGGTGTCCACGCGGTGTGCGGGTCGCCGTCGACGGCGGCTGCCGGGTCGGACATCCCGGCCGGCAGCGGAGAGGAAGGGAACGTGGTCCGGCCGCGGGCCAGGTCCGCCAGCGGGTAGGGCACGGTCGCGGGGAAGCGCACCCGCCGTTCGCCGCCGCGCAGGGTGACGCGGCGCTCGCCGCCCTGCGTACTCGTCACCACCAGGCGGCAGGCCGGCCCGGACAGGGTCAGCGTGGCGGCGTCGACGACGTGGGTCCGCAGCCCCGAGGGCAGCCGCCCGCCGCCCACGGCCCGCACGGTGAACCGCGCCGGCAGTACCGCGGCGCTCGCCGCCCCCAGCCGGATGGCCACCTCGCTGCCCTCGTCCGTCACCGTCTGCTCGCCCGCGAACAACCGCAGTACGGAGGGGCCCTGGGGTACGGTCACCACCGTCGTGACCGGGGAGTCCGACAGGTTGAAGACGCTGAGGTGGCCGCCGGCGGTCCCGGCCCGGACGGCCGGTGCGGCGCTGCGCGGGGCGGCGCGCCCGGCCGCCGCCCGCAGCGCCTCCACGTCACCGTCGGGCAGTGCCTCCACCACCAACGGCTCGGCCGGTCCGTCGGAGAGCACGACGGTGTCCCCGTACATGGCCACCGGGTTGCGCGCGCCGCGCACGACGAGGCCGGCCCGGCCGTCGACACCCAGCCAGCCACCGGTGTCGGTGAGGTCCGCCTCCGGGTAGCGCACCAGGTCCGTCCACGACTTGCCGTCCGGGGAACCCTGCACACGGTAGGCGCGACCCGCCGCCGCCTCCCAGGACAGCCGGACCCGGTCCAGCCGCCGCGGCGCGCCGAGGTCCACCGCCAGCCAGCTGTCGGCCCGGCCGCGGTCCGCCACCGACACCGCCCAGCGGGAGTCCGGGTCCCCGTCCACCGCCATCCCCGGTCCCCTGCCGGTGTCCGAGGACGAGGCGGTGGCGGTGGCGCCGCGGGCCAGGTCCCCTCCGCCGGCACCGTCCCGGGCCTCGAAGGCGAAGAGAGAGTAGCCGTACCGGGGTTCGCCGCGGACCCCGGCCATGCGGAGGTAGCGGTGGACGGACGGGGTGAAGACGAGGTCGTCGGTGCGACCCTCGGACGGCGGCGTACCGTCCACGTCGGCGGCCTTGACGGTGACCGTGCCGCCCGCGCCCGTGTAGGTACGGGCGCCCTCCAGCCCGGGGACGCCCGGCATGGTGAGGTTGAAGACCTCCAGGTGGCCCTCGCCCGCGCCGGTACCACTCGTCGCGTACACCGCCTCCCCGCCGGGCAGCGTGGTCAGCCCCGCGAAGCCGCCGTCCAGGCCCAGGAGCGTGGCGGTGGCGTCGAGGCCGTCGCGAGCCTCGGCGTAGGTGGTGACGGACCGGCTGCGGACCACGCCGGCGGTCGACGGCAGGAACATCGGGGTGGCCCCGCTGAGCCGGAAGAGCCAGTCGTCGTGGCCGGGCTGCCAGGCGAACTTCACGAACCCGGGCTTGCTGACGGCCCCCGCCCAGGCAGCGGGCGACTGGTGCGCGACGAGCCCCGGGCCGGCACCAAAATCCCGCACCCCGCGGGCGTGGGCGAAGAACTCCTTCCCGGTACGCGCCCGGACCGCCCACCCCTGCCGGGCCCGCCACTCGTGCAGCAGGTAGCTGATCGCGATCTCGGCGCGCGCCTCCGGCTCGTACTTCGGCTCGCCCGAGAACTTGGCGACCCGGTACTGCGGCGGGTACGCCTGGTAGGCGGCAAGACGCCGGGCCAGCGCCTGCTCGGCCCAGGCGGCGTAACCGTCGCCCAGGACCTGCGCCCGGAAGGCCACCGGTATGACGTCCCGTCCGTAGAGGTGCTCGCGGTCCTCGACCATCGGCATCAGCGGCTCCCCGGCGTCGCTCATCACCAGCATGATCGTCTGCCAGAGCAGGTCGCCGTTGGGCTGCGCGGTCAGCACCTCGGGCAGCGGGCGGCCGGCGGTGAGGAAGTGCACGGCGTTCCGCCCCGAGGTGCGCCACAGCTCGCACTGGTAGTGCGGGCCGAACGAGCCGTGGTTCTCGACCAGGAAGGTGTCGTACAGGTTGTGTGCGGTGTTGTCGCTGACCGGAACACCGTCGACCAGCGCGGGGTTGGCCCGGTCCGCGGCCGGCAGACCGGTCTCGTTACGGCTCCACCTGCCGTACGCCGCGCGCCACACCTCGTGGTCCGCGTCGTCCTGCGCCCACGCCAGGCCCGGGGCCAGCGACTGCGCGTAGACGCCCATCTCCTCCAGCTTGGTGTCGCCCACGTGGCCGCCGAGCAACCCGTTCGGCGTCCAGTCCCCGGAGGCGGGGTCGTCCCCGGTGCCGAGCGAGGCGGTGTAGCGCGCCTGCTCCCGCACGATGGTGTCCACCCGTTCGCGGGTCGGGCCGTCCAGCTCGTCCCACAGCAGCCGCGCCGCAAGGACGAAGTAGAGCTGGAAGGTGGTGTCGAAGAAGAGCGTGCGGCCCCACTCGGAACCACCCGTCAGACGGTTGAACGCGGCGAAGTGGGAGAGCGTGGCCAGAGTGCGCGAGCGGAGCGTCTCCCGGTCCACCCCGGCCAGTTCGGCGTCGTACCCGCCGCGGGTGAGCAGCAGCGCGTGCCCGAGGACCACCGCGAACCCGAAGTCCTTGGCCGTGTAGTGGCCCGCCCCGGCGTCCCACTGGGTCTCGGTCCAGCGGGTGTGCGTCAGCAGGACCCGGTGGTAGGTCCGGGCCACCTCGTCACCGGACAGGGCGGCCGCCGCTCCTCGGGCCGGGACCTCGGCGGCGCCGGCCGGCGTCCCGCCCGCCACCTCCGACGTGAGGGCCAGGGCGACTGCCGCCGCGCCCAGTTGGGCGAAGCGGCGCCTGCTCAGCGGAGTGGTGCGGTGGTCCACGGTGACGTCCTTCGCGGCAGACAACGTTGTCAACGATCGGTCATTCTTCGGGGGCGCTCCGCGGGGAGTCAATACGTCGGACAGTGGTTCGCCGTGGCAGGTGTGTGGCGCGCCCGGCGGCCCGCTGGGCACCGGGGGAGGTGCGCCGGCTCGGCCCGCGGCGGCCCCCACCCCGCCCGTGGCCCTTCGTGGACCCGGGCGGCCCACCGCCCCGTTCCCGTCGCGGGACGGAGAGGGGCCAATGCTTCCCCCCTTTTTTTGCAACGTCTCAACTCGCCTTTCCTGTGCTCAGGGCCGGCAGTGTCCGCGCCACCCGCGGCCAGCGGCGGCACATGGTGTCTGATGCATGGACAGGTGGAGTCCACGCCGCTATGTTCACCCGTCAATCGCACTGAATCGATACAACTTCGACGGCCGAAGGGACGCGGCATGGACGAGGGAGTCGACGGCGGGGCCCGGGGCGGGCTGCGGCGCAGGACCGTGCTCGGCGCGGCGGTGAGCACCGTGCCGCTGGCCATGGCGGGCGGCATCGGGAGCGGGGGAGGTGCCGCTGCCGCACCGCTCCCGCACGGGACCGCTGTGACCGGGCTGACCGTCGAGCACCGCACCGACCCGCTCGGCGTGGACGCGGACCGGCCGCGGTTCGGGTGGCGCATGACCTCCACGGTGCGCGGCCGGCGCCAGAGCGCCTACCGGATCCTCGTGGCGACCTCCGCCGAACGCTTGCGGCAGGGCCGGGCCGACGTGTGGGACAGCGGCCGGGTCACCTCCGCCGACTCGGTCGCCGTGCGCTGCCCCGGTGGACGGCTGCGCGCCTCCACCCGCTACTTCTGGACGGTCCGGGTGTGGGACGAGGACGGCCGGCCCGTCGCCGACGCCCCCACCGCCCACTTCGAGACCGGGCTGCTGAGCACCGACGGGGTCGCCGGCTGGGAGGGGGCCCGGTGGATCAGCATGGCCGGCAAGGAGCCCGGCAGCGCCGGAGCCCCGATGCTGCGGCGGGAGGCGCCACTGCGGGCGGAGGTCCGCGAGGCACGACTGTACGTCTCGGCGCTGGGCGTCTACGAGGCCCACGTCAACGGCCGACGCGTGGGTGTTCCGCAGGACGGGGGCACCACCTGGGAACTGCTGGCCCCCGGCTGGACCAACTACGACCGGACCGTCAACTACCTGACCTACGATGTCACCGACCTGGTCGCGGGCCGGCGGAAGGTCGTCCTCGCAGCCGTCCTGGGCAACGGCTGGTACAACGCCCGCATCTCCGAGGGCAGCACCTACTACTCCGCGGACGGCCACCCCCTGGCGCTGAAGGCGAAACTCCTGCTCCGCTACGCCGACGGCTCCACGCAGAGCATGGTCACCGCCCCCGGCGCGGGCTGGCGGGCCACGGACACCGGCCCCTACCGCGCCGACGACATCTACGACGGCCAGAGCACGGACGCGCGCAAGGAAATGCCCGGCTGGACCTCGCCCGGCTTCGACGACTCCGCCTGGTCGCAAGTGACTGAGAACGACCACACCACCCGCTTCCCCGACGCGAAGCTGGTCGCCTACCCGGCCGAGTCCGCCCGGCTGATGCCGCAGTGGGACCGCAGGCCGCAGTCGATCACCGTCTGCACGGGTGTCACCGGCGAGGACGGCAGCCCCAACGGCCGCGGCCGCGTCGTCGTCGACCCGGGGCGCTCGGTGACCGACCCGGCGAAGGCGGCCACCGCGGCGGTCACCCTCGGCGACGGCGACACCGTCCTGTTCGACCTGGGGCAGAACATGGTGGGCGTCCCCCGCTACACCCTCCGCGGCCCCGCCGGCGCCGAAGTCACCTTCCGGTTCGGCGAGATGCTCAACGACACCAGCAAGGGCGCCGACGGACCGGAAGGCTCCCTCTACCGGGCCAACCTGCGCACCGCCAAGGCCACCAGCACCTACGTCCTCCGGGGCGACGCGGAGGGGGAGACCCACCAGGACTCGCTCACCTTCTACGGGTTCCGGTACGCCTCGGTGACCGTCACCGGCGGCCCCGTCACGCTCACCGGACTGACCGGCGCGGTGGCCACCTCCGCGACACGTGACATCGGCTCGGTCACCACCGACGACGCCACCGTCAACCAGCTCATCAGCAACGTCCGTTGGGGCCAGCGCGGCAACTACCTGTGGGTGCCCACCGACTGCCCGCAGCGCGACGAGCGACTGGGCTGGACCGGCGACACGCAGCTGTTCTGCAACACCGGCCTCTACAACGCCGACGCGGCCACCTTCCTCAGCCAGTTCCAGGACAACCTGATCGACTCCCAGCAGATCTACGGCCTCGACGGAGCCCAGTTCACCGCCGTCTCGCCGGGAAACCGCTACAACGCCGCCTCCCCGGTGAGCGGCTGGGCGGACTGCGGGGTCGTCCTGCCCTGGACGGTCTGGCAGATGAGCGGTGACCCCACCGTCGTCGAACGCAGTTGGCCGGCGATGACCCGGTACCTGGACTGGATCCAGGGCAGGACCGGCGAGAAGTACACCGGACAGGGCGCGCTCTTCGCGGACTGGCTCGCACCGCAGAGCACCGGGACGCAGCTGGTGAGCGACGTCTACTACGGCTACGTCACCCGCCTGATGGCGCAGATGGCCCGGGCCACCGGACGCACCGCCGAGGCCGACCGGTACGACACCCTGTTCAGCCGCATCAAGCGGGCGTTCCTCACCACCTACCTGAGCACCGCGGACGGCAAGGTCACCCTCCGCTCCAGCCTCGGGGGCAAGCCCGGCAGCGGCAGCGCCCCCGAGGACAACAGCCAGACCGCCCTGCTGTGGGCGCTCAAACTCGGTCTGTACGACACCGAGGCCCAGCGGCGCCAGCTGGTCACGCTGCTGGCCGACAACATCGGCAACGACGCCGCCTACAAGGCGGCCCACCCCGACAGCACGCGGGTCCAGTACGCGGAGAACACCCTCTCCGTCGGGTTCCTCGGCGTGAACGTCCTCGCCCCGGTCCTGACCGACGAGGGCCGCGCCGACCTGGCGTACACCCTCCTCCACCAGGACGCCATGCCCTCCTGGCTGTTCTCGGTGAAGAACGGGGCCACCACGGTCTGGGAGCGGTGGAACTCGTACTCCGAGGAGGACGGCTTCGGGCCGGTGGAGATGAACTCCTTCAACCACTACTCCTACGGCGCCATCATGGAGTGGATGTACGAGAGCATGGCGGGCATCGCCAAGGACCCGGACCACCCCGGCTTCCGCCGTTTCCTCCTGCGCCCGCACCCGGACCCGACCGGCAGGATCACGCACGTCTCCGGCTCGCACCTCTCGCCCTACGGGCAGATCACCAGCGAGTGGACCACGCGCGACCGGACCCTGACCTACCGCGCCACGGTCCCGGCGAACAGCACCGCGACCCTGCGTCTGCCCACCGCCGACGCCGCGAGCGTCAGGGAGGGCAGAACACCCCTGTCACACGTGCCCGGGGTCGAGTACCTGGGCTACGAGGACGGCACGGCCTCCTACCGACTGCCCTCGGGCACCTACGAGTTGACCTCGGACCTGAGCTGACGGGCGGAAGCGGGCCGCGGACCACGGGGACGTGGACCGCGGCCCGCCTCACGCCGGGGCGTCGCGCCGGTCCCGCGCGGTGCCGGGGCGCTCTCCGGCCGGGCGGCTGCTATCCGTCGCTCGCGGGCAGACCCGGCGGGTTGACCTCCGACTTGTGCACCGCCTCAGCCGACAGGCCCCAGCGCCTCAGGACCCGGGCGTAGGTGCCGTTGCCGATGATCTCGTTGACCGCGTCGGCGAGCGGTCCGACCAGGCCGTTGCCCTTCCTGGTGGTGGCCGAGATCAGTCCCTGCCGGGTGCCCGCCCCGGAGGTGGTGCCCGCGATCTCCGTCTTCCCGGCCGCGGCGACGTGGTAGGCGGAGGTCGGGTCGGGGCCCAGGTAGAGGTCGATGCGCCCGGAGGCCAGGGCGAGGTAGATGTCGCCGGCGGCCTTGTAGTACTTGACGTCCACCGGTTCCAGGCCGGCCCGCTGCGCCTTCCTGCTCCACTCCAGAAGAATCCTCTCCTGGTTGGTCCCGGAGTTCACCGCCACCGTCCTCCCCGCCACGTCGCGGTAATCGCGGACCTTCAGCCCGCTGCCCCGTCGCGCCTCGAAGGCGATGTCGTCCTTGCGGTAAGAGGCGAAGTCGTACTTCTTCTTGCGCTCCTCGGTGTCGGTGATGTTGCTGAAACCGACGTCGTACCTGCCGCTGTCGAGTCCGACGAAGACGTTCTCCCAGGAGGCGGTGGAGAACTGCGGCCGCAGCCCCAGTGTCTCCGCGACGAGGTACGCCAGGTCGATCTCGACACCGATGCGGGTCCGGTCGTCCGTGGCGTAGAACCCCAGCGGCGGTGAGCTCTCGGCCGACCCCACGATCCGCAGCACGCCGCGGTCGCGCACCGCCGCGGGCACTTCGGCCGCGAGGGCGGCGGCCTTCTCCGTACGCACACGGTGTTGGTCGGGGCTGTTGTTGATCCGGATGCCGTGGCCGCCGGGCGCCGCGACCTCGGTGGTGGCGCCGCCCACGGGATCGGCGCAGGAGGCCAGGGCGAGGGCCGCGGTGACGGCGAGGGGCAGGAGGACGGCACGGCGGGGAAAGCGGGTGGACACGAGGGTCTCCTGTGCGGGGAGCGGAGGGAGGGGTCAGAGGACCTTGGAGAGGAAGGCGCGGGTGCGCTCGTGCTGCGGGGCGTCCAGCACGGCCGAGGGCGGGCCCTGCTCGAGCACCACCCCGCCGTCCATGAACACCACCGTGTCGGCGACCTCACGGGCGAACCCGATCTCGTGGGTGACCACGACCATGGTGGTACCGCTGCGGGCGAGGTCCTTGATGACGTCGAGCACCTCGCCCACCAGCTCCGGGTCGAGCGCCGAGGTCGGTTCGTCGAAGAGCAGCACCTTCGGTTCCAGGGCCAGTGCGCGCGCGATCGCCACCCGCTGCTGCTGGCCACCGGAGAGCTGACGGGGGTAGGCGTCCGCGCGGTCCGCGAGCCCCACCCGCTCCAGCAGCCGGCGTGCCGTGGCGGCGGCCTCCCCGCGCGGTCGTCGCAGTGCGGAGACCGGCGCCTCCACGAGGTTCTCCAGGACGGTCAGGTGGGGGAAGAGGTTGAAGTTCTGGAAGACGAACCCGATGTGGGTGCGCTGGCGCAGGACCTCCTTCTCCTTCAGCTCGTGCAGCCGGTCGCCGGAGCGCCGGTAGCCGATCAGCTCACCGTCGATGCTGATCCAGCCCCGGTCGATCTTCTCCAGGTGGTTGATGGTGCGCAGCAGCGTCGACTTCCCCGACCCGGACGGGCCGAGGACCACGGTGACGCCGCCCGCCGGGACCTGCAGGTCCACCCCGCGCAGCACTTGCAGCGGGCCGAAACTCTTGTGGACGCCGCGGACGTCCACCATGACGTCGCTCATGAGATCTCCGTAAGTTGTCAGGCGGCCCGGCGGGCCGCCGGCAGGGGACGGGGCCCCTCGGCGGCGGCCCGCGCGGAGGCGAGGGTGCGCCGGAGGCGTTGCAGGGGGGTGGGCGGCGGACTGCGGTCGGCGCCGCGGGCGAAGCGGCGCTCCACGTAGTACTGGAGCACCGAGAGCACCGAGGTCAGCAAGACGTACCAGGCGGTCGCGACCATCAGCAGCGGGATGACCTGCCCGCTGCGGCCGTAGACCACCTGGACCCGGTAGAAGAGCTCGCCGATGGCCATGACGTACACCACCGAGGTGCCCTTGAGCAGCCCGATGACCTCGTTGCCCGCGGTGGGCAGCGCGGCCCGCATCGCCTGCGGCAGCACGATGCGCCGCACCTGCCGCCACCGCGGTACGCCCAGCGCGGCGGCCGCCTCCAACTGGCCGGCGTCGACGGAGAGGACCCCGCCGCGCACCACCTCGGCGGCGTAGGCGGCCTGGTGCAGGGACAACCCGATCAGCGCCGCGCCGATGGTGCCGATGAGACTGTTGCTGTCCACCGACCACAGCACCGGCCCGAAGGGGACGCCGACGCCCAGGCTCCGGTAGAGGGCACCCAGGTTGAACCAGAAGACGAGCTGGACGATGACGGGGATGGACCGGAACACCCAGACGTAGGCCCAGGCCACCGTCTGCAGCACCGGATTGCGTGACAGCCGCATGAACGCCAGGACCGTGCCGAGGACGAAGCCCAGCACCGAGGCGTACCCGGTGAGCTGCAGCGTCACCCCCACGGCCTGCACGATGGTGCGCGAGAGCACGTAGGAGCGGAACACCTCCCACTCCCACACCGGGTTGGTCAGCAGCCCGTGCGCGAACTGCGCAGCGAGAACCAGCACGGCGAGGGCGGCGCACCACCTGCCCCAGTGGCGCGCGGGGACCACCCGGAGCCGAACGAGGTCCTCGGGGCCCGGGGCGGACTGCACGGAACCCGGTGGCGGGGCGGCGCCCTGCGGGGCGCGGGCGGGGGTCAGTTCCACGGTGCGGCCCCTCACCGGTGCTCGGGCGGGCTGATGCGCGAGGTGCGGATCGCCGAGCCGGTGGTTCCCCACTTGCGCAGGATGCGGGCGTACACCCCGTCCCTGATCAGCTCGTTGACGGCCGCCTGGAACGCACGGGTGAGCGGGGAGCCCTTGGCGAAGGCGAAACCGACGTCGAGACGGTGGTACTCGCCGAGGAACGCGGTGTGGGAGGCGGGCTGGGAGGCCTGGTACCGCAGACCGTTGATGGTGGACATCACCACGTCGACCCTCCCCTGCTGCAGGGCGGTCAGGAGTGCCCCGGACTCGGCGAAGACCCGCACCTCGTACGGCTTGCGGCCGGCCTTGCGGCAGTCCCCCCGGTGGGCCTGGAGGGTCGCCTCGAAGGTGGTGCCCGCGCTGAGGCCCACCGTGCGCCCGCACAGCTCCGTCAGACTCGTGATCGACCTGCCGAAGGAGGAGTCGCCCTGCTGCACGGCGAACCCCTGGCCGTCGTCGACGTAGGTGACGAAGTCGATGGTCGGCAGCCGCTCCGCGGTCACCCCGAAGTTGCCGGTGCCGAAGGCGAACTTGCCGCTGCGCAGGGCGGGCAGGATGGTCTCGAAGGACGCGTCCTGTCGCTCCAGCCGCACGCCGAGGACCTTCGCCACGGCGTCCGCCATGTCGATGTCCTGGCCCGCCGGCCGCCCGCCCGTCCCGCCGGGGTAGTACGCCGAGGGCGGCGCGCCGACCGAGGTGCCGACCCGCAGGGTCCCCTTCCGGCGCACCTCGGCGGGGAGCAGCGCGGCGATGCCGGCCACCTTGTGGACGGCGGCCACCGGGTTCCCGCTCGCGGTGCCGGCGCCCGGCGGGGACTCGGCGCCGGCCTCCCCGGGGCCGCAGCCGGTCAGGGCCAGCAGCGGCAGGAGTGCGGCGGTGGCGGCGGTGCGGCGCACCGGGCCGCTGATGCCGTGGAGCTTCACAGGCGGGATGCCTTTCCGGGACGTGAGGCGGTGGGGAGGTGCTTCTCGAAGGGCAGCGGACCGATCGACTCCGGGTCGGCCCCGGTGTCGAACAGCGGGGTGTAGCCGGCGGCGAGGTAGAGGCCGCGCGCCTCCGGCTGCCGCGGCCCGGTGGTCAAATAGAGGCGCCGGTAGCCGCGGTCTGCCGCCTCACGTTCGAGGGCGGCGACGACCCGCCGGGCCAGACCGCGCCGGCGGTGCGCGGAGTGCGTCCAGATGCGCTTGAGCTCGGCGGTGTCCCGGTCGAACCTGCGGAAGGCACCGCCCGCGACCGACTCGCCCCGCTCCAGCAGCAGGAGCAGCACACCGCCGTGCGGCGCGGTGAACTCCTCGTCCGGGTAGCGGGCCAGCTCGGCGTGGGCGTCCCGCCCGTAGCGGGCGGAGTACTCCTCGCCGAGCTCCCGCAGCAGCGGCGCCACCCGGGGGTCGCCGACCGGCACCCGCACGAGCGTCGGACCGCCTGCCGGCGCCGGGCCGGTCCCGGCGCTCATCCGCTGACCGCCGTCAGCGTCTGCGGTCCGCGCGGTGCTCCCGCGGCCTCGCGACGGGCCACCTCCTCGCGGACGAGCGGGATGACGTGGCGGCCGAAGTCGCTGGCGTCGGCCAGCAGGTCGTAGCCGCGGGCGGAGAGGATGTCGACGCCGAGGTCGTAGTAGTCCAGCAGTGCCCGGGCGACCGTCTCGGGGGTCCCCACCAGGGCGTTGGAGTTGCCCGCCCCACCGGTCGCCGCGGCGGTCGCGGTCCACAGCGCGCGGTCGTAGCGCTCGCCCGCCTCGGCGATCGCCACCAGCCGCTGCGACCCGGTGTTCTGCGGGGCACCCGGCCTGTGGTGCCGGGCCGGACCCGCACCCCGCCGCGCCCGGATCGCCGCCACCGTGCGGTGGGCCTTCTCCCACGCCAGTTCCTCGGTGGGGGCTATGACAGGACGGAACGCCACCTGGATGCGCGGCGGTTCGGCACGGCCGGCCGCTCGCGCCGCCTCGTGCACGGCTGTGATCTGCTCCGCCGTGCTCGCCAGCGGCTCGCCCCACAGGCAGTAGACGTCGGCCTCCGCTGCGCCGGCCGCGTAGGCGGCTGCCGAGGAACCCCCGAAGGAGACGCCGGGACGCGGCTGCTGGACGGGGAAGACGTCGCTGACGTAGTCCTGGAAACGGTAGAACTCGCCCTCGTGGTCGAAGGGCTCACGGCTCGTCCAGATCCGCTTGACGATCTCGATGTACTCGCGAGTGCGGGCGTAACGCTGGTCCTTGGTGAGGGTGTCGCCCTCACGCCGCTGCTCGTGGTCGTTGCCGCCGGTGATGAAGTGCACCGTCAGGCGACCCTCGCTGATATGGTCCAGGGTCGCGAACGTCCGTGCGGCGAAGGTGGGTTGGGAGACGTTGGGCCGGTGTGCGAGCAGGAGCTGCAGGCGGTCCAGCCGGCCGGCGAGGTATGCGGCGGCCGTGGCCGGGTCCGGTGAGCCGGACCCGTACGCGAACAGCACCCGGTCCCAGCCGGTGTCCTCGTGAGCCCGGGCGAGCCGGAGGGTGTAGTCCTTGTCGAACGCGGCGCCTGAACGGGGTGTGGTCTCGGAGCCGTCGTTGGTGGCGGCGATGCCGAGGAACTCCACGGGCATGACAGTGGCCTTTCCTGGAGGCCGCGGCATCTCACCTGGGGAGGACAAAGAAAGATGCCGAGGCGGAAGCGGGTGGCGTCCCGTCAGGGAAAGCGCCACCGGGGAAGGGTGAAGGGGTGCGTGACGACGCCCGGGTGCCTCGGTCGGCACCGGGAAGGAGCTGGCGGCAGCGGAGTCGGCGGTGGCAGGTGCCCGCTTCGCGGCAGCCGTGACGGGTGCAGGACGGTGCTGCATCCGAAAGGGTTCGCGCGAAGGGAGGCTCGGCCCGCGACGGGGTCACCGAGGGAGGGAAGGGCCGATCAGACGGCCGGCTGCCGGGTCAGGCGCAACACGCTGCGGACCACACTCGACAGAAGTCGATGTGGCCGCGCGAGACCAAACGCTGCTGGGCGGGCATGCGACCCATTCAGCAGTACATCGGCCGCTGCGTCAACTGCCGTATCCCATGACGGACAGTGCGGGCGGTGCCATGGCGGACGGCGCGGGCGGCCGTCCGGGCCCGACCGGCAGGGACACCGTTGACAGGGCGGCGCCCTCCTCGCCTAGTACTGCAACGGTGCTTACCGTGACGAGGCCTCAGCTCTTGGGCGGTGGCCTCGTCTCTTGTAGTGGCTGGTCCGAGCCTGTTGTTGGCGTCGGCG
>NZ_JBHWGP010000072.1:0-14763 GCF_042733155.1 Streptomyces sp. NPDC059740
GTGGCGGGTGGGTCGGTGGATTGGCGGTCGGTGTTGTCGGGGCGGTCGGTGGAGTTGCCGACGTATCCCTTCCAGCACACCCGCTACTGGCCCGACACCACCCCCGTCCGCACCGCCCAGGTCAACGACCCCGACCTGCAATGGCGTTACCGGGCGAGCTGGAACCCGGTCACCCAACCCCCCGCCCCCGCCCAGCTGTCCGGCACCTGGCTGCTGGTCGGCACCACCACCGCCTCCGCCCCGGCGGCCGCCGCCCTCGCCGACCACGGAGCCGAAGTCGTCCACCTCGACCCCGCCGGCATGGACCGCGCCGCACTGTCCGCCGCCCTGCCACGCACTGGCACCGGCCTCTCCGGCGTCGTCTCCCTCCTGGCGTTCGACGAGACACCCGACCCCGCGCACCCGGACCTCCCACGCGGCACTGCCCGCACCCTGACCCTGGTCCAGGCCCTCGGTGACGCCGGGATCGACGCCCCGCTGTGGCTGCTGACCCGCGGCGCCGTGGCCACCGGCCCCGCCGAACCCGTCCCGCATCCGGCGCAGGCCCAGACCTGGGGCCTGGGTCGCGTCGCCTGCCTGGAGCACCCCGAGCGCTGGGGCGGACTCGTCGACCTGCCCACGACCTGGGACGAGCGGACCGGCTCCCGACTCGCGGCCGTCCTCGCCGGCATCGGCACCGAGGGCCGGGGCCACGGCGCGGGCCACGAGGACCAGGTGGCCGTACGCCCCTCCGGCGTCGCCGCCCGCCGCCTGGAACGGGCCGCCGCCTCAGCCCCCGTCGCGCCGTGGACCCCGCGCGGCACCGTCCTGATCACCGGCGGCACCGGCGCCCTGGCCGGGCACGTCGCCCGCTGGCTCACCGACCGCGGCGCCCCCCACCTGGTCCTTGCCGGCCGCACCGGCCCGACCGCCCCCGGCACCGCCACGCTCGTCGCCGAACTGGCCGCCCGGGGCACCACCGTCGACGTCGTCGCCTGCGACATCGCCCGCCGTGCGGAGACCGCCGCCCTCCTCGCAGCCCACGACGACCTCTCCGCCGTCCTGCACACCGCGGGCGTCGGCCAGTCCTCCGCCCTCGCCGACACCACCCTCGCCGACCAGGCCGCAGTCGTCCGGGCCAAGGCCCTCGGCGCCCGCTGGCTGGACGAACTCACCGCCGACCGCGACCTCGACGCATTCGTGCTGTTCTCCTCCATCGCCGCCACCTGGGGCAGCGCCGGCCAGTCCGGCTACGCCGCCGCCAACGCCCACGCCGACGCGGTGTGCGACGCCCGCCGCGCCCGCGGGCTGGCAGCCACCAGCATCGCCTGGGGCCTGTGGGACGGCGACGGCCTCGGCGCCGGCGCGGACGGCACCCAGGTGCAACGCCGCGGCGTGCGGCCCATGGACCCCGCCGTCGCAGTGAACGCCCTGGCCCGGGCCGTCGACGCGGGCGAGGGGGTGCTCACCGTCGCCGACATCGACTGGGACGTCTTCGCCCCCACCTTCACCCTGCGCCGACCGAGCCCGCTACTCGACGGCCTGCCCGACGCCGTCACCGCCCTCACCGAGGACCCGGCCGGCACGCCCGCCCCTCAGGAACCCACGGACAACGCGCTCGCCACCAGGCTGGCCGGAGCCGCCCGCGCCGACCAGGAAGAGATGCTGGTCGACCTGGTCCGCTCCCGCACCGCCGCCGTGCTCGGCCACACCTCGGCCGCCGACGTCGACCCCGCACGCACCTTCAAGGACCTCGGTTTCGACTCGCTGACCTCGATGGAACTGCGCGACCGGCTCTCCGAGGCCACCGGTCTGCGACTGCCCGCCACCCTCGTCTTCGACCACCCCACCCCCACCGCCCTGGCGACCCTGCTGCGCAGCTCCCTCCTCGGCGAGGACGCTGCGGAGGCGGCCACCACCGCAGCGACGGACACCGGCCCGGCAACGGGCGAGGCCGCCCACGGCGAGCCGATCGCCATCGTCGGCCTCGGGCTGCGCCTGCCCGGCGGGGCCGGCACCCCCGAGCAACTGTGGGAACTGCTGTCCTCCGGCACCGACGCCATCGCCGGCTTCCCCACCGACCGCGGTTGGCGCCCGCCCGACGGGGACTACACCCGCTCCGGAGGCTTCCTCCGCGACGCCGCCGAGTTCGACCCGGCCTTCTTCGGCATCAGCCCCCGCGAGGCGCTGGCCATGGACCCGCAGCAGCGGTTGCTGCTGGAGATCTCCTGGGAGGCCCTGGAACGCGCGGGCCTCGACCCGACCACCCTGAAGGGCACGCGCACAGGGGTCTTCGCGGGCGCCGCCGCATCCGGCTACGGCACCGGCACCGCCCTGGCCACCGAGTCCGACGGCCACCTGATGACCGGTGCGTCCACCAGCGTGCTCTCCGGCCGTGTCTCCTACACGCTCGGGCTGGAGGGCCCGGCCGTGACCGTGGACACCGCCTGTTCCTCGGCGCTGGTGGCACTGCACCTGGCCGTGCGGTCGCTGCGCGGCGGGGAGTGCGACCTGGCACTGGCCGGCGGCGTCACGGTGATGTCCAGCCCCGACGTCTTCGCCGAGTTCGCCCGTCAGCGGGTGCTCGCCGCGGACGGCCGGTGCAAGGCGTTCTCCGCCCGGGCCGACGGCACGGCCTGGGCCGAGGGCGCCGGTGTCGTCGCCGTCGAGCGCCTGGCCGACGCACACCGGCACGGCCACCGGGTGCTGGCGGTGATCCGCGGCACCGCGGCCAACCAGGACGGCGCCTCGAACGGACTGACCGCCCCGAGCGGCCCGTCCCAGCAGCGCGTGATCCGTGCGGCACTCGCCGACGCAAGGCTGTCGGCCGCCGACGTCGACGCGGTGGAGGCACACGGCACGGGCACCGAGCTCGGCGACCCGATCGAGGCGCAGGCGCTGCTGGCCACCTACGGCCGGGAACGCCCGGGCGACCGCCCGCTGTGGCTGGGCTCGATCAAGTCCAACATCGGCCACAGCCAGCAGGCGGCGGGCATCGCCGGCGTCATCAAGATGGTGCTCGCCCTGCAGCACGACCGACTCCCTCGCACCCTGCACGCCGAGGACCCCTCGCCGCACGTCGACTGGAGCACCGGCAGCGTCCGCCTCCTCCAGGAACCCGTCGCCTGGCCGCCGGACGACGGCCGCCCCCGACGCGCCGGCGTGTCCGCGTTCGGCATCAGCGGCACCAACGTGCACGTCGTCCTGGAGGAAGCCCCGACGGCCCCCGCGGCCCAACCCCAGCGCCTGCTGCCCGCGGTACTGCCGGCGACCGACACCGTGCCGTGGGTCCTCTCGGGCTACGACGCGACGAGCCTGGCAGCACAGTCGGGCCGACTGCGCGAACACGCACTGGCCCATCCCGCACTGCAGCCGGCCGACGTGGCCTGGTCACTGGTGACGACACGCACCACCTTCGAGCATCGTGCGGTGGTACTCGGCGCCGGACGCGAGCCTCTGACGGCCGGCTTGGCGGCGGTGGCGACGGGTCAGCCCGCGCCGGGTGTGGTGACCGGGACGGCTGCGGCGGGCGGTGTCGGCCGGACGGTGTTCGTCTTTCCGGGTCAGGGGAGTCAGTGGGTCGGTATGGGGCGAGAGTTGGCCCAGTCTTCGCCGGTGTTTGCGGCGCGGTTGGCGGAGTGTGGTCGGGCTCTGTCGCCGTACGTGGATTGGGAGTTGGACGATGTTCTGGCCGGGCTGCATGGTTTTGAGGCTGCGGATGTGGTGCAGCCGGCGTTGTGGGCGGTGATGGTGTCGTTGGCTGCGGTGTGGCAGGCCGCGGGGGTGCGTCCCGATGCGGTGGTGGGTCACTCGCAGGGTGAGATTGCCGCTGCGACGGTGGCCGGGATTCTGTCGCTGGAGGATGCGGCGAAGGTGGTGGCGCTGCGTAGTCGGACGTTGCGGGCGTTGGCGGGGCGTGGCGGGATGATGGCGGTGGCGCAGGACGCGGCCACCGTGCGGGAGTGGATCGCCGGTTTCGGGGACCGGCTGTCGGTTGCGGCGGTCAATGGGCCGCGGTCGACGGTGGTTTCCGGTGAGCCGGAGGCGTTGCGGGAGTTGGCCGCGGCGCATGAGGGGACGCGGACGCGGATCCTGCCGGTGGACTACGCCTCGCACAGCGCGCACGTGGACGAGCTGCGCGCCGACATCCTTACCGCCCTGGACGGCATAGCCCCACACGAGGGGCACACTCCGATGGTCTCCGCGATGAGTGGCGAGTCGATCAGTGGTCCGGAGCTGGACGCGGCTTACTGGTATGCCTCGTTGCGCGAGACGGTCGAGTTCGAGCGGGCGGTGCGCAGTCTGGGTGAGTCCGGGCACGGGGTGTTCGTGGAGGTGTCGCCGCACCCGGTGCTGACCGGTGCGATCGGTGACGCCCTGGAGGAGGCGGCCCCGGTGGTGGTGGGCACACTGCGCCGCGACGACGGCGACGCGGTCCGCCTGCTCACCTCCTTCGCCGACGCGTACGTGCACGGAGTCCACGTCGACTGGCCGGCGGTCCTGGGCCACGGCACCACCGTCGACCTGCCCACCTACGCCTTCCACCGCACCCGCTACTGGCCCGAGCCGGCCGATCAGGCGACGCCGACGGCCACCGGTGAGGAGGCCGGGTTCTGGGCCGCGGTGGAACGCGGTGACGCCGAACGCCTGGCCGGCATCCTGAACCTCGACACCGACGACGCCGAAACCGAGGTCGGCGGCCTGCTGTCCGCGCTGACCTCGTGGCGGCGCCGCGAACGCGCCGACTCCTCCGTCGCCGACTGGCGCTACCGGATCACCTGGGCCCCGATCGCGGACACCGGGACGCCCCTGTCCGGTACCTGGCTGCTGATCGGGTCGGACGAGGAGGTCGCGGCGGCACTGACGGCGGGCGGCGCCCGGATCCTCACCGTCGACGTCACGGACACCGACCTCACGGACCGGGCCTCGCTGTCCGCGGCGCTGCGCACCACCCTGGCCCGCCACACCGACCCCGCCACCCCGCCCGACCTCCGCGGCGTGGTCTCCCTGCTCGCCCTCGACGAGAGCCCCGACCCCGCCTACCCCGCCGTGCCGCGCGGACTGTCCGCGACCCTCGCCCTCGTCCAGGCGCTCGGCGACGCGGACCTCGACGCCCCGATGTGGGCCCTCACCCGCGGCGCCGTCACCACCGGCCCCGACGACCCGGCACCGTCCGGCACCGTGCAGGCACAGACCTGGGCGCTGGGCCGGGTGGTCGCCCTGGAGCACCCCGACAGGTGGGGTGGACTGGTCGACCTGCCGCCGACCCTCGACGCACGCGACGCGGCGCGGCTGACGGCCGTCCTCTCCGGCGGCGGCGCACCGCACGAGGACCAGGTGGCGCTGCGCCCGACCGGAGCGTTCGCCCGCCGCCTGGTCCGCGCCCCTGACGTCGAGCGCGGCGGCACCTGGACGCCGCGGGGCACCGTGCTCGTCACCGGCGGCACGGGGGCGGTGGGCGGCCACGTCGGGCGCTGGTCGGCCGGCCGGGCCGCCGCACGCACCGTGCTGACCAGCCGCACCGGTCCCACCGCAGCAGGCGCCGTGGTTCTCGCGGCCGAACTGGCCGCTGTCGGGACCGCAGTGGACATCCACGCGTGTGACATCACCGACCGCAAGGCCGTGGCCGCCCTGCTCCACCGCATCGACGCCACCGGTCCGGCACTCTCCTCCGTCGTGCACGCCGCCGGGGTCGGCCGGGGTGGCTCCGTCGACGCCACCACCACCGCCGACCTGGCGGAGGTGGCCGCTGCCAAGGCCCTCGGCGCACGCTGGCTCGACGAGCTGACCGCCGACCGCGAGCTGGACGCCTTCGTGCTCTTCTCCTCCGGAGCAGCGGCCTGGGGCAGCAGCCTCCAACCCGGCTACGCCGCGGCCAATGCCCGACTCGACGCGCTGGCGGACAGGCGCCGCGCCCTCGGCCGCCCGGCAACGGCTGTGGCTTGGGGCCTCTGGGGCGGCGGGGGCATGGGAGAGGGCGAGGCGGGCGAACAACTGAGTCGCTACGGCCTGCGGGCGATGGACCCGGAGCGGGCCGTCCGTGCCCTGGGCCAGGCCCTCGACGCCGACCTCGGCGCCCTCGTCGTCGCGGACATCGACTGGGACGTCTTCGCCCCCGCGTTCACCCTGCGTCGCCCCAGCCCGCTGCTGTCCACGCTGCCCGAGGCGGGACGAGCCCTGGCAGCGGCTGCGGCAGCAGCGGACGCCGCCGCAACCGCGGGCACCGGCACCGGCGGCGGCTGGACCGAACGACTGGCCGGCCGGCCCCGAGCCGAACAACGACGCCTGCTGATCGAGCTGGTCCGCAGCGAGGCCGCCGCAACCCTCGGCCACACCTCCCCCACCGGGCTCCCACCGGGCCGCGCCTTCCGCAAACTCGGCTTCGACTCGGTCATGGCAGTCGACCTGCGCAACCGGCTCTCGGCCGCCACCGGGCTCCGGCTGTCGGCCACCCTCGTCTTCGACCACCCGAACCCGAACGCGCTCGCCGACCACCTCCGCGCGGAACTCGTCGGCGACGACGGTGACGCGCAGCAGACCGACCCGGTGCTGTCCGGACTGGACCAGCTGGAGACCGCCCTCGCGGACGTCCCCGGCGGCAGCGCCTCCCGCAAGGACATCACCGCACGACTGCGCGCCGTACTGGCGCACTGGCTCGGGGACGGCACAACGGACCGGAGCACCGAGCAGCAGCAGGAGGCCGTGGCCGGACGGCTGGACGACGCCTCCGCCGTCGAGGTCCTGGACTTCATCAACAAGGAATTGGGGCTGTCGTGATGACCAGTGGTGCGCACGCCGAGCACAGCGCGCAGGCCGCCGGCGAGGCTCAGGTCGACGACCGGCAACTGCTCGGCACCATGAAGAAGCTGGCCACCGACCTCTACCGGACGCGTGAACGGGTCAGGCAGCTCGAAGCGGGCGAGCGCGAACCGATCGCGGTGGTGGGGATGGGGTGTCGTTATGCGGGTGGTGTGACGGGGCCCGAGCGTTTCTGGGAGCTGCTCACCGCAGGGGTCGATGCGGTTTCGGCCTTTCCGACCGATCGTGGCTGGGAGGAGTTCGAGCGGGCGTTCGGTGGCGAGGAGGCGGTGTCGGGTCGGGCGTACGTGCGTGAGGGTGCGTTCGTGTACGACGCGGCGGAGTTCGATGCGGGTTTCTTCGGGATTTCGCCGCGTGAGGCCTTGGCGATGGATCCGCAGCAGCGTCTGCTGCTGGAGGTCGTCTGGGAGGCCGTCGAACGCGCCGGGCTCGATCCGCTGTCCCTCCACGGCTCGGACACGGGCGTCTTCGTCGGCGCCACCAGCTCCGGCTACGGCACCGGAGCACCGGGCTCCGAACGCAGCTCCGAGGGCTACATGATGACGGGCAGCCTGACGGCCGTCCTCTCCGGCCGGGTCTCCTACGTCCTGGGACTGGAGGGCCCGGCGGTGACGGTCGACACCGCCTGCTCCTCCTCACTCGTGGCGCTGCACCAGGCGGTGCAGGCCCTGCGCTCCGGCGAATGCTCCATGGCACTCGCCGGCGGCGTGGGGGTACTGGTCACCCCCGACGCCTTCCTGGAGTTCTCCCAGCAGGGCGGCATGGCTGCCGACGGCCGCAGCAAGGCGTTCTCGGCGGAGGCCGACGGTATCGGCTGGGGTGAGGGTGCGGGTGTGCTGGTGCTGGAGCGGCTGTCGGACGCCCGGCGCAACGGCCACCGTGTGCTGGCCGTGGTGCGGGGCAGTGCCGTGAACCAGGACGGTGCCTCCAACGGCCTGACCGCCCCCAACGGGCCCTCGCAGCGACGCGTGATTCGAGCGGCGTTGGTCAACGCGGGCCTGGTGCCGGCGGATGTGGACGCGGTGGAGGCGCACGGTACGGGTACGGCGCTGGGCGACCCGATTGAGGCGCAGGCGCTGTTGGCCACCTATGGCCAGGAGCGGCCCGCCGATCGGCCGTTGTGGCTGGGTTCGTTGAAGTCGAACATCGGCCATACGGGGTGTGCGGCGGGTGTGGCGGGTGTGATCAAGATGGTGTTGGCGCTGCGGCATGGTGTGTTGCCGCGGACGTTGCATGCGCAGGAGCCGTCGCCGCATGTGGACTGGTCGGCGGGGAACGTCGCGCTGCTCCAGCAGCCGGTGGAGTGGCCGGCTGGGGGGCGTCTGCGGCGGGCGGGGGTGTCGGCCTTCGGCGTCAGCGGCACCAACGCCCACGTCATCCTGGAGGAAGCACCCGAACCGGCAGAGTCCTCCCGGACCGAGACGCCGGCCGACGGAACGGCCGACTTCGCCGCTCCGCTCCTGGAGCCGTCCGTACCCGTCTGGGCCCTCTCGGGGCGCAGCGCGGCCGGTCTCGTGGCGCAGGCAGGAAGGCTCCGCGAGCACGTGCTGACCAGGCCAGAGCTGACGCCCGGCGATGTGGCGTGGTCACTGGCAACGACCCGTTCGGCCTTCGAGCACCGAGCCGTGGTGTGGGGCACCGACCGGACGGAGTTGACCGCCGGACTCACGGCTGTGGCCACCGGCCAACCCGCCCCCAACGTCACTTCCGCGGAGGTCGCCCCCGACGGGCTGGGCCACACGGTGTTCGTCTTCCCGGGTCAGGGGAGTCAGTGGGTCGGTATGGGCCGGGAGTTGGCCCAGTCGTCGCCGGTGTTTGCGGCGCGGTTGGCTGAGTGTGGTAGGGCTCTGTCGCCGCACGTGGATTGGGAGTTGGACGATGTCCTGGCCGGGCTGCATGGCTTTGAGGCTGCGGATGTGGTGCAGCCGGCGTTGTGGGCGGTGATGGTGTCGTTGGCGGCGGTGTGGCAGGCCGCGGGGGTTGGTCCCGATGCGGTGGTGGGTCATTCGCAGGGTGAGATCGCTGCTGCGACGGTGGCCGGGATTCTGTCGCTGGAGGACGGGGCGCGGGTGGTGGCGCTGCGCAGTCGGACGCTTCGGGCGTTGGCGGGTCGTGGCGGGATGATGTCGGTGGGCGAGTCGGTGGATGCGGTGCGGGAGCGGATCGCTGGTTTTGGAGAGCGGTTGGCGGTTGCGGCGGTCAACGGGCCACGGGCCACCGTGGTTTCCGGTGAACCGGAGGCGCTGCGTGAACTGGCCGCCTCCTGCCCGGATTCGGTGCGCACCCGGATGGTCCCGGTGGACTACGCCTCCCACAGTGCGCACGTGGACGAGCTGCGCGCCGAGATCCTGACCGCCCTGGACGGCATCACCCCGGGCGTGGGCCAGATACCGATGGTCTCTGCGATGAACGGGGAGACGCTCACCGGTCCCGAACTGGTGCCGGCCTACTGGTACGCAAGCCTCCGGCAGACCGTCGAGTTCGAGCAGGCGATCCGCGTCCTCGGTCAGGAGGGCCACGGCGTCTTCATCGAGGTGTCGCCGCATCCGGTGCTGACCGGGGTGATCGGCGACACCCTGGAGGAGGCGGCGCCGGTGGTGGTGGGAACGCTACGCCGCGACGACGGCGGGGCCGGACGTCTGCTCGCCTCTCTCGCAGAGGCCTATACGCGCGGTGTTCCGGTGGCCTGGGCGGCTGTGGTGGGCCGGGGACGCCCCGTAGAGCTGCCGACCTATGCCTTCCAACACCGGCGTTACTGGCTGCAACCCGGCAGCGCGACCACGGAGGAGATATCCGACCCGGTCGACGCGGAGTTCTGGGCGGCGGTGGAGGCCGGTGATCTGGGTGGTTTGGCGGAGACGCTTGAGGTTGATGGCGGCAGTCTGGGTGCGGTGGTGCCGGCGTTGGCGGCGTGGCGGCGTCGTGGGCAGGCTGATGCGTTGGTGGCGGACTGGCGTTATCGGGTGGTGTGGCAGCCGGGGAGCGAGGGTGCGGGTGTCCTGTCGGGGACGTGGCTCTTGGTCGGTGGCGGTGACGGTGGTGGTGATGAGGCCGAGGTGATCGGGCGCTCGCTGGCTGCCAAGGGCGCCGAGGTTGTTCGGGTGGACCTGGCCGGTCTTGGGCAGGTGGCGGCTGCTGATGTGGCTGGTGTGGTGTCGCTGCTGGCGTTGGATGAGTCGTTGCTGCCGGGTGAGGCGTGGGTGCCTCGGGGGACTGCGGCGACATTCGACCTGGTGCGCGAACTCGGCCGGGCCGGTATCACGGCGCCGTTGTGGGTGGTGACCCGTGGTGCGGTGCAGACCGGTGGTGGTGAGGTGACCACCAGTCCGGTGCAGGCGCAGGTGTGGGGTTTGGGGCGTGCGGTTGGTTTGGAGCATGCGGATCGTTGGGGTGGTCTGGTCGATCTGCCGTCGGTGGTGGATGAGCGGGTGGGGGCCCGGTTGGCGGCGGTGGTGGCTGACGGTCGGGAGGACCAGGTTGCTGTGCGGCCGTCGGGTGTGCTGGTCCGGCGTCTCGTGCGGGCCGGCCGTCGTCAGGGGGGTGGTGGGTCGTGGTCGCCCAGGGGCACGGTTCTGTTGACTGGTGGTACGGGCTCCATCGGCGCCTGCGTGGCCCAGTGGCTGGCGCAACGCGAGGCAGAACGGGTGGTAATGACCAGCCGCTCGGGGCCGTCCGCTCCGGCAGTGGCGCGGCTCGCCGCCACTGTGGCGGGCGACGGAACAGCCGTGGACGTTCTCTGCTGTGACACCAGTTCGCGTGAGCAGGTCTTCGGCCTGGTTGAGCACGTTCAGCGCACGGGTCCCGCTCTGTCGACCGTGCTGCACTCGGCCAACACGCCGTACCTCTCGCGTGTGGAGGAGACGGGGGTGGAGGGCCTGGGGCTCGCGTTGGGTGCGAAGGCTGCGGGTGCCTCGTACCTGGACGAGGCGACGGCCGGGTTGGGGCTGGACGAGTTCGTGATGTTCTCGTCGATCTCGGCGACCTGGGGCAGTAACGACCACGCTGCTTACGCTGCGGGGAACTCGTATCTGGATGCGTTGGCGGAGGATCGTCGGGCGCGTGGTCTGCCGGGTACGTCGATTGCCTGGGGCGTCTGGGACACGCGGGACTGGGACGCGGTGGACGCACAGATGGACCACAGTCCCGGGCGGGTCACCCCGCATCGTCTCTTGAGGCAGGGTCTCCGTTTCCTGGACACGGAGCGGGCGCTCACGGCGCTGGGTCAGGTGCTGCAGGACGACGAGACGTTCCTCGCGGTGGCCGATGTCGAGTGGGAGAAGTTCGCGCCCGTCTTCAGTGCCGCTCGCCCCCGCCCCCTGCTGGACACCATTCCGCAGGTGGCAGCGCTGCATGAGGAGCCGGCCGGTAGCGCGGGACCGACGCATACCGAGCCGACGGGAGAGCTCGCCCGCAAGCTGGCAGGGCTGGGCCCCGACGACCGGTTGCGGGAACTGGTGGAACTGGTGCGGTCGCATGCCGCCGCCGTGCTCGGTCACCCCACGGTCGAGGACATCGCTGCGACCCGGGCGTTCCGGGAGATGGGTTTTGATTCGCTCACGGCGGTGGAGTTGCGCAACCGTCTGAATGCCGTCTCGGGTCTGCGGTTGCCGTCGACGGTGGTTTTCGACTACCCGAACCCGACGGTGTTGGCCCGGCGGATCGTCGAGGGCATGTTCGGTGCGTTGGAGGTGGCGTCGGGGGTTGCGGGCGGGCCGGCTGGTTCGGTGGTGGTGTCGGATAACCCGATCGCGATTGTGGGGATGGCGTGCCGGTATCCGGGTGGGGTGTGTAGTCCGGAGGAGTTGTGGCAGTTGCTGGCCGGTGGTGGGGATGCCATTTCCGGGTTTCCGGCTGATCGTGGGTGGGATGCGGGTGCGGTGTTTGATCCGGATCCGGATGCGCCCGGTTCGACGTATGTGGTGGAGGGGGGTTTTCTGTCGGGGGCGGCGGAGTTCGATGCGGGGTTCTTCGGGATTTCGCCGCGTGAGGCGTTGGCGATGGATCCGCAGCAGCGGTTGCTGTTGGAGATCTCCTGGGAGGCCTTGGAGCGTTCGGGTATCGACCCTGAGACGCTGCGGGGATCGGCCACCGGTGTCTTCGCAGGTGCAGCCCCTTCCGGTTACTTGAGTTCCGGGGGCGATCTGTCGGGTTCCGAAGCGCACCTGATCACGGGCAATGCCCTGAGCGTGCTGTCCGGCCGCGTCTCCTACACCCTTGGTTTGGAAGGACCGGCTGTATCCGTCGACACTGCCTGTTCCTCCTCCTTGATGGCTCTGCACTTGGCGGCGCAGGCGTTGCGGTCGGGTGAGTGTGAGTTGGCGTTGGCCGGTGGCGTCATGGTGATGGCCGATCCGGGGGAGTTTGTGGGGTTCTCGCGGTTGCGGGCGTTGTCGTCCAGTGGGCGGTGCAAGGCGTTCGGTGCCGGTGCTGACGGGATGGGTATCGGTGAGGGTGCGGGTCTGGTGGTGCTGGAGCGTTTGTCTGAGGCGCGGCGCAAGGGTCATCGGGTTTTGGCGACGTTGGCGGGTAGTGCGGTCAATCAGGATGGTGCGTCGAATGGGTTGTCGGCGCCGAATGGTCCTGCGCAGCAGCGGGTGATTCGTGCGGCTTTGGCGAGTGCGGGGTTGTCGGCTGCGGATGTGGACGTGGTGGAGGCGCACGGTACGGGTACGGAGCTGGGTGATCCGATCGAGGCGCAGGCGCTGTTGGCCACTTATGGCCAAGGTCGGGCTGGTGATCGGCCGTTGTGGTTGGGGTCGGTGAAGTCCAATATCGGGCATGCGCAGCAGGCGGCGGGTGTTGCGGGTGTCATCAAGATGGTGTTGGCGTTGCAGCATGGTGTGTTGCCGAGGACGTTGCATGTGGAGGAGCGGTCGCCGCATGTGGACTGGTCTTCGGGCAATGTGGAGTTGCTGCGGGAGTCGGTGCGGTGGCCGGCTGAGGATGGTCGGCTGCGGCGGGCCGGGGTGTCGGCGTTCGGTATCAGCGGGACCAACGTCCACGTCATCGTCGCAGAGGCGCCGGAGGCCGAGACGCCACAGGCCGACGATGGAGTAGCGGCCCCCTGTGTGAGCGAAGCCGGTGAGGTGGCCTCGCGTCCTGCGGTGCTTGCCGGCGTGGGGGTGGTGCCGTGGCGGGTGTCGGGTCGGGACGGGGCGGCCCTGGTGGAACAGGCGGGTCGGTTGCGTGAGCACGTCCTGGCGCGGCCGGAGCTGGAGCCGCGTGACGTGGCGTGGTCGCTGGCGACGACGCGTGCGGTCTTCGAGCACCGCGCGGTGGTGCTGGGCTCCACTCGCAAGGAGCTGACGGCAGGACTGGCCGCAGTGGCCACCGATCGGCCGGCGGGCAATGGGGTGACCGGATCGGTCCCACCGAGCGGTGTTGGCCGGACGGTGTTCGTCTTCCCGGGGCAGGGGAGTCAGTGGGTCGGTATGGGACGGGAGTTGGCCGAGGTGTCGCCGGTGTTTGCGGCGCGGTTGGCTGAGTGTGGTCGGGCTCTGTCGCCGTTCGTGGATTGGGAGTTGGACGATGTCCTGGCCGGGCTGCATGGTTTTGAGGCTGCGGACGTGGTGCAGCCGGCGTTGTGGGCGGTGATGGTGTCGTTGGCTGCGGTGTGGCAGGCCGCGGGGGTGCGTCCCGATGCGGTGGTGGGTCACTCGCAGGGTGAGATTGCCGCTGCGACGGTGGCCGGCATCCTGTCGCTGGAGGACGCTGCGAAGGTGGTGGCGCTGCGCAGCCGGACGCTTCGGGCGCTCGCCGGTCGTGGCGGGATGATGGCAGTGGCGCAGGACGCGGCCACCGTGCGGCAGTGGATCGCCGGTTTCGGAGACCGGCTGTCGGTTGCGGCGGTCAATGGGCCGCGGTCGACGGTGGTTTCCGGTGAGCCGGCGGCGTTGCGGGAGTTGGCCGCGGCGCATGAGGGGACGCGGACGCGGATCCTGCCGGTGGACTACGCCTCGCACAGCGCGCACGTGGACGAGCTGCGTGCCGAGATCCTGACCGCCCTGGACGGCATAGCCCCACATGAGGGGCACACTCCGATGGTCTCGGCGATGAGTGGCGAGTCGATCAGCGGTCCGGAGCTGGACGCGGCTTACTGGTATGCCTCGTTGCGCGAGACGGTCGAGTTCGAGCGGGCGGTGCGCAGTCTGGGTGAGTCCGGGCACGGGGTGTTCGTGGAGGTGTCGCCGCACCCGGTGCTGACCGGCGCGATCGGCGACGCCCTGGAGGAAGCGGCCCCGGTGGTGGTGGGCACACTGCGCCGCGACGACGGTGGCGCCGACCGACTGCTGACCTCGCTGGCCGAGGGCTACGTGCGGGGTGTCCCCGTGGACTGGGCCACCGTCATCGGGAACGGTGACACTGTCGAACTCCCGACGTACGCCTTCCAGCGCCGGCGCTACTGGCCGCAGGTGGTGGACGACGTGTCGGGCGCCGGTGAAGCGGGCGAAAAAACGTTCGCAGACGCGGAGTTCTGGGCGGCGGTGGAGGACGGCGACGTGAGCGGGCTCGCCCGCACTCTCGGCTGTGAGGACGAGAGCCTCGGTGACGTGCTCCCGGTGCTCGCTGACTACCGTCGGCGGGCCCAGGAGGAGTCCGCGCTGGCGGATTGGCGTTATCGGGTGGATTGGGTGCGGGTGGGGTTGTCGGGTGGGGTTGGGGTGTCGGGTCGGTGGGTGGTGGTTGCTGGGGATGTGGCTGGGGTGGATGCGGTGTGGGTGGCGGGGGCTTTGTCTGGGGGTGGTGGTGAGGTGGCGGTGGTGGATGTTGAGGGTTTGGGTGGGGTGGATTTTGAGGGTGTGTGTGGGGTGGTGTCGTTGTTGGCTTTGGGTGGTGGGTTGTTGGAGGGGTCTTCGGTGGTGGGTGGGGGTTTGGCGGGGACGTTGGGGTTGGTGCAGGTGTTGGGTGGGTTGGGGGTGGAGGTGCCGTTGTGGGTGTTGACGCGTGGTGCGGTGGATGTGGGTG
>NZ_JBHWGP010000073.1:0-11919 GCF_042733155.1 Streptomyces sp. NPDC059740
CTGGACTGGCCCGAGGCCATCAAGCTCCAGCAGCGCAACTGGATCGGCCGCTCCGTTTCGCCGTCCGCCGTCCGGGGCGCCGCCGGCCGCACTCCGGCGACGCCCCGTCCCGCCGGTTCAGCTCGGGCGCTCGAAGTCCACCGAGCTGTAGGCGCGCAGCTTGGAGAGCCGGTGCACGGACTCGATCTGCCGGATGGTGCCCGACTTCGACCGCATCACCAGGGACTGCGTCGTGGCGGTCTCCGCCCGGTACCGCACCCCGCGCAGCAGGTCGCCGTCGGTGACGCCGGTGGCCACGAAGAAGACGTTGTCGCCCTTGACGAGGTCACCGGTCTCCAGGACCTTGTCGAGGTCGTGCCCGGCGTCCAGGGCGCGCTGCCGCTCCTCGTCGTCCTTGGGCCAGAGCTTGGCCTGAATCGTGCCGCCCAGGCAGCGCATGGCGCAGGCGGTGATGATGCCCTCGGGGGTGCCGCCGATACCGAGCAGCAGGTCGACGCCGGTGCCCTCGCGGGCGGCCATGATGGCACCCGCCACGTCGCCGTCGGCGATGAACTTGATGCGGGCGCCTGCCTCCCGCACCTCCCTGACCAGCCCCTCGTGGCGGGGGCGGTCCAGGATCACCACGGTGACGTCCTCGACGGAGGAGCGCTTGGCCTTGGCGATGCGCTTGATGTTCACGGCGACGGGCGCGGTGATGTCGACGAAGTCGGCCGCCTCGGGGCCGGTGGCGATCTTGTCCATGTAGTAGACCGCGGACGGGTCGAACATGGCACCGCGCTCGGCGACGGCCATGACCGACACCGCGTTGCTCATGCCCTTGGCGGTCAGCGTGGTGCCGTCGACCGGGTCCACGGCCACGTCGCACTCGGGGCCCGTCCCGTCGCCCACCCGCTCGCCGTTGTAGAGCATCGGGGCGTTGTCCTTCTCGCCCTCGCCGATGACGACGACACCGTCCATCGAGACCGTGTGGATCAGCGCGCGCATCGCCCTGACCGCCGCGCCGTCGGCGCCGTTCTTGTCGCCGCGCCCGACCCAGCGGCCGGAGGCCATGGCGCCGGCCTCGGTGACGCGGACGAGTTCGAGGGCGAGGTTGCGGTCGGGCGCCTCGGGGCTGACATCGAGGGGTTCGGGCAGATGGTGCTCGGTCATCGGGACGCACCTTTCTGTACGGCGACGGCCGTGAGTGAGGGTGGACGGGGACCTGTGTTCGGGGTACCCCGGGGCGTTCACAGTATCGACACCGCCCCACAATGAGCAGACCGCCCCACATACGAGCGGTTTTTCCGGCCTCGCCCGCCGTTCCCCCTGTCCCCTCAGGCACCCCCGTCTCCCCGGCTCGGCCCCGACACCTCCGGCAGGGCGCGGCGCCGCAGGTCACCGCCGTCCGCGCCGCGCCGGACGGGGCGGGGTCGGGCAGCGGAGCGGCATAGGGGACGATAGGGGCGTGGCAGGTAAGAAAGGCAGGCAGACGGTCCGCGACATGGTCCTGTCGTTGGCAGTGATCGGCGTGGCCGTCGCCGTCATGTACGCGTTCATCCCGCACGACGACAGCGCGAAGGCGGAACGCGCCGCCGTGCAGAGGGTCAGCTACCGCGTGGAGCTGGCAACGGCGCGCCGTGCCGCGCCGTACGCGGTGGCCGCCCCGGTGGGCCTGCCGCACGCGTGGCGGGCGACCTCGGTGTCCTACAAGGCGACGCCCGACGGCAAGGGCGGCGCCTGGCACCTGGGCTTCCTCGACCCGCACGACCAGTACGCGGCGGTGGAGCAGAGCGACGCCGAGCCGGCGGACTTCGTCCACGAGGTCACGCTGAACGCCCACCGGACCAAGGGCTCACAGCAGGTCGACGGCGACCGCTGGGTGCGCTACGAGGGGGCGAAGTACCGCGCCCTGGTGCGCGAGCAGCCCGGGGTCACCACCGTGCTCACCGGCACCGCCTCCTACTCCGAGCTCGGCCGGCTGGCGGGCGCCCTGCAGGCCAAGCGCGAGAAGGTCTGAGGTCTCGGTCCCGCCCCGGGTCAGCGGGTCCGCAGGACCGGCGGCCGTCGCGCGACCGGCCGGCCGGACCTGCCGGTCAGGCGCCCAGCGCCTGGGCCGGACCGCCGACCACGCCCGGGACGGACTGTGCGGCCACCCGGGCCCGCCGGCGGCGGCGGGAGAGCACCACCCGGCGCTCGGCCGCGGTCAGCCCGCCCCAGACACCGTAGGGCTCGGGCTGGACCAGGGCGTGTTCCCGGCACTCGATCATGACGGGGCAGCGGGCGCAGACCCGCTTTGCCGCCTCCTCCCGGGCCAGCCGGGCAGCCGTCGGCTCCTTGGAGGGGGCGAAGAAGAGTCCGGCCTCGTCCCGGCGGCACACCGCCTCCGCGTGCCAGGGGTCGCTCTCGTCGCGTGCGGTCAGGCGGCGGGGCGGTACGACGGCGGCGTCCTGGACGGGGTCATGCGAAAGCAGCACGGTCTACTCCTGACGACGGCTTCGGCAAAAGAAGTCACCCTGGCCCGTCTTACGTACGCACGGCGTCCTTCACCCCCCGCATGCCGTACGCGAGACGACGACCCAAGCCCTACCCGCCGGGCACCCGCTTAATGCACCGACCGCCGCCCCCGACTACCGTGCGGGCGACGGAGGTTGGGGTGCGAGGCCCTGACCTGCCGCCGCCGGGACAGCCACGCGCCTGCCGCCGGGGACGTGCGCGGAGGCCGGAGCGACCCGCCCGCACCGCCGCCGGCCCGGGGCAAGGCCGCGCACCGAGCCGGCCCGCACCGTCCGCAGAGCCCGCCGCTCAGCGCTCCCAGCGACCCCCCGCGCGGCGCCGCTCCCGCCGTTCGGCGTGGCGCTCGTGCCGCTCCGCGTGGCGCTCGGCGTGGCGCTCGTGCAGCTCGGCCCAGCGCTCGTAGCGCTCCTCCCGCCGCCGCTCCACCCGCTCGTGGACGTCCAGCGCGCGGTCCAGCAGGTCGTGGACCCACTTGCCGCGCTTGGGCTTGGCCTCCACGCTGCCGAGCACGGCGAAGCCGTTGACCACCACGACCGGGGCGTCCTCCTCCAGCGAGTCGTTGACGTCGACCTCGAAGGCGCCGAGCACCCCGGCACCCTGGCTGCGCAGGGTGACGTTCTCCGGCACCCGCACCTCGACACTGCCGAGTACGGAACGGCAGTTGATCACGATCTGCTGCTGGGTGAAGACCGCCTCGGTCAGGTCGATCTCCACCGAGCCGAAGACCGCGGTGGCGTTGATGACGCTGGGCGCCCGCCACCGGCCCTTGCGGGTGTTGGCGCTGAACACGGCGACGAGGTTCTGGGTCGTGACGGGCCCGGTGGGCGCGACCGGGCGGGCCGCGGCCTTGGGCGCGCCGGCGGCGACGTCCGGCAGGTCCCTGACCAGGGGCTGGAGTTCGCCGACGGTCTTGGAGCGGTAGAGCCGGTCGAGGCGCTCGGCGTGCTCCTCCGCGTCCAGCCGGCCCTGGGCCAGGGCCTCGCGCAGGATCTCCGCGACGCGGTCGCGGTCGGCGTCGGAGGCCCGCAGCTCGGCGGTGGGGGCGGGAGCGGTGGCCCGCTTGGTGAGGTCGACCGGCTGCGGGGCGCTGGAGGTGCGCGGAGATTCGTCCACGGCGGTAGCGTACCCAAACGCGATAGATCGCGAATAGAGGTGGCGGGGAATCCGGTCGCCACCCGCCGGCGGGGGCGGGTGAGCCTTACCTCACAGCCGCGCCCGGGCGCCGGGGTTCTACGCTGGTCACGCGCTGCCGCAGCCGCCAGCGAACATGCCGTCGAGTGAGGAATGGCCGCAATGTCCTTTGCCTATACCGATCTTCTGCCCGTGGGGGAGGACGCCACCCCGTACCGGCTGGTGACGTCGGAGGGTGTCAGCACCTTCGAGGCCGACGGGAGGACGTTCCTCAGGGTGGAGCCGGAGGCGCTGCGCAAGCTGGCCGAGGAGGCGATCCACGACATCCAGCACTACCTGCGCCCGGCCCACCTCGCCCAGCTCAGGAAGATCGTCGACGACCCGGAGGCCTCGGCCAACGACCGGTTCGTGGCGCTGGACCTGCTGAAGAACGCCAACATCGCGGCGGCCGGCGTGCTGCCGATGTGCCAGGACACCGGCACCGCCATCGTCATGGGCAAGCGCGGCCAGAACGTGCTGACCTCCGGCGGCGACGAGGAGGCCCTCAGCCGCGGTGTGTACGACGCCTACACCCGGCTGAACCTGCGGTACTCGCAGATGGCCCCGCTGACGATGTGGGAGGAGAAGAACACCGGCTCCAACCTGCCCGCGCAGATCGAGCTGTACGCGACCGACGGCGGCGCCTACAAGTTCCTCTTCATGGCCAAGGGCGGCGGCAGCGCCAACAAGTCCTTCCTCTACCAGGAGACCAAGGCCGTCCTCAACGAGGCGTCCATGATGAAGTTCCTGGAGGAGAAGATCCGCGGGCTGGGCACCGCCGCCTGCCCGCCGTACCACCTGGCCATCGTCGTCGGGGGCACCAGCGCCGAGTACGCCCTGAAGACCGCCAAGTACGCCTCGGCCCACTACCTGGACGAGCTGCCGACCGAAGGCTCCCCCACCGGCCACGGCTTCCGGGACGTGGAGCTGGAGGAGAAGGTCTTCGAGCTGACGCAGAAGATCGGCATCGGCGCCCAGTTCGGCGGCAAGTACTTCTGCCACGACGTGCGCGTGGTGCGCCTCCCCCGGCACGGCGCGTCCTGCCCGGTCGCCATCGCGGTCTCCTGCTCCGCGGACCGGCAGGCCGTCGCCAAGATCACGGCGGAGGGTGTCTTCCTGGAGCAGCTGGAGAGGGACCCGGCCCGCTTCCTGCCCGACACCACCGACGAGCAGCTCTCGCAGGAGGGCGACGTCGTCTCCGTCAACCTGAACCGGCCCATGGACGAGATCCTGGCCGAGCTGACGAAGTACCCCGTCAAGACGCGGCTCTCGCTCACCGGCCCGCTCGTGGTGGCCCGCGACATCGCCCACGCCAAGATCAAGGAGCGGCTGGACGCGGGCGAGGAGATGCCGCAGTACCTCAAGGACCACCCGGTCTACTACGCGGGCCCGGCCAAGACCCCCGAGGGGTACGCCTCCGGCTCGTTCGGGCCGACGACGGCGGGCCGCATGGACTCCTACGTCGCCCAGTTCCAGGCGGCCGGCGGCTCGAAGGTGATGCTGGCCAAGGGCAACCGCTCGCAGCAGGTCACCGACGCCTGCGCCGCGCACGGCGGCTTCTACCTGGGCTCCATCGGCGGCCCGGCCGCGCGCCTGGCGCAGGACTGCATCAAGAAGGTCGAGGTCCTGGAGTACGAGGAGCTCGGCATGGAGGCGGTCTGGCGGATCGAGGTCGAGGACTTCCCGGCGTTCGTCGTCGTCGACGACAAGGGCAACGACTTCTTCAAGGCGCCCGCCGAGCCCCCGACGGTCACCCACATCCCGGTGCGCCACGGGGCGTGAGCAGCCGCTGACGGCACGAGGGGCGGGGTCCACCGGGGCCCCGCCCCTCGGCCGTCCCGGCGCCCGGGCCGGCCGCGCCCCGCCCGGTGGCCGTGCACCGGCAACGCACCCGGCGGGACGGCACCCGGCGGACCGCGCGCAAGATCCCGGCCGGGGCGGGAAGGGGAATAGCGGGCAGCCGCACGCCGCTGACCCGCTTGGACGCCACCCGCGGAGGTACCGAAGAGATGACCAGCCAGGAGAACGCCGACCGAGCAGGCCGTGCCGGGGGCGCCGCCGGACCCGGCAGCGACGCGGAGTACCGCACCGAGCACGACTCGATGGGCGAGGTACGCGTCCCCGCCTGGGCGAAGTGGCGTGCGCAGACGCAGCGGGCGGTGGAGAACTTCCCCGTCTCCGGGCAGCGGCTGGAGCGGGCCCACATCCAGGCCCTGGCCCATATCAAGGGCGCCGCCGCGAAGGTCAACGCCGAGCTGGGCGTGGTGGACGCGGAGATCGCCGCCGCGGTGCGCGAGGCCGCCGCCGAGGTCGCCGAGGGGCGCTGGGACGACCACTTCCCGGTGGACGTCTTCCAGACCGGCTCGGGGACCTCCTCCAACATGAACACCAACGAGGTCATCGCCACGCTCGCCACCGAGCGGCTGGGCCGCGACGTCCACCCCAACGACCACGTCAACGCCAGCCAGTCCTCCAACGACGTCTTCCCCTCCTCGGTGCACGTCGCCGCGACCGCCGCCGTCACCGCCGACCTCGTCCCCGCCCTCGACCACCTCGCGGCCTCGCTGGAGCGCAAGGCCGAGGAGTTCGCCGAGGTGGTCAAGTCGGGCCGCACCCACCTCATGGACGCCACGCCCGTCACCCTGGGCCAGGAGTTCGGCGGCTACGCGGCGCAGGTCCGCTACGGCGTGGAGCGGCTGCGGGCGTCCCTGCCGCGACTGGCGGAGCTGCCGCTGGGCGGCACGGCAGTGGGCACCGGCATCAACACGCCGAAGGGCTTCGCCCCGGCCGTCATCGCCGAGGTCGCCCGCATGACGGGACTGCCGCTGACCGAGGCCCGCAACCACTTCGAGGCGCAGGGCGCCCGCGACGGCATCGTGGAGACCAGCGGGCAGCTGCGCACCGTCGCGGTGGGCCTCACGAAGATCGCCAACGACCTGCGCTGGATGTCCTCGGGGCCGCGCACCGGGCTGGCGGAGATCAACCTGCCCGACCTCCAGCCGGGCTCCTCGATTATGCCCGGCAAGGTCAACCCGGTGATCCCGGAGGCGGTGCTGATGGTGGCCGCGCAGGTCACCGGGAACGACGCGACCGTGGCGGCGGCGGGCGCGGCCGGCAACTTCGAGCTCAACGTCATGCTGCCGGTCATCGCCAAGAACCTGCTGGAGTCCGTCCGCCTGCTGGCAGCCGCCGCACGGTTGCTGGCGGACCGGACGGTGGACGGCATCACCGCCAACGTCGAACGGGCCCGCGAGTACGCCGAGTCCTCCCCCTCCGTCGTCACCCCCCTCAACCGCTACCTCGGCTACGAGGAGGCGGCGAAGGTCGCCAAGGCCTCCCTGCAACGCCGGCAGACCATCCGTCAGGTCGTCCTGGACGAGGGGTACGTGGAGCGCGGACTGCTGACCGAGGAACAGCTGGACGAGGCGCTGGACGTGCTGCGGATGACCCGCCCGTAGGGGAGGGAGGAACCGGCGGCCGGGCGCAGCGCCGGCGGGGCGGCGGTGCCGGGACCGGGCTGCGCGACCCCGGGGAGTGGTGGGGCCGACGACCTAGAATCCGTCCATGACAGCGGACACGGTGAGCACGACGGAGGGCGGCCCGGCGACCGGACGGTGGGCCACGGGTGACCGGATCCTGTGGCGGTACCGGGCCAACGGTGAACCAGCCGTGCACATCTGCCGTCCCGTCACCGTGGTCCGCGACTCCCCCGACCTGCTGGCGGTCTGGCTGGCGCCCGGCACCCCCTGCGTCAAGCCGGTGATGGCCGACGGCACCCCGCCCGCCCGCGAACCGCTGAGCAGCCGCTACACCCGGCCACGGCGGCTGGTGACGGACACCTGGTCGGGGACGGGCGTGCTGAAGCTGGCCAGGCCCGGCGAGCCCTGGTCGGTGTGGCTGTTCTGGGAGGCCGGCTGGGTCTTCAAGAACTGGTACGTGAACCTGGAGGAGCCGCACCGCCGCTGGGCGGGCGGGGTCGACTCCGAGGACCACTTCCTCGACATCTGCGTCTATCCGGACCGCAGTTGGCGGTGGGTCGACGAGGACGAGTTCGCCCAGGCCCGCCATGACGGCCTGATGCCGTCCGCGCTGGCAGCCGACGTCCTGGCCGCGGGGCGGGAGGCGGAGAGCCGGATCCGCTCCTGGGGATCGCCGTTCACCGACGGCTGGGAGGAGTGGCGGCCGGACCCCGCCTGGGAGGTGCCCGCGCTCCCGGCGGACTGGGACCGCCTGCCGCAGGCCCCGCACGGGCACTGACCGGAGCCGGGCGGGGAAGGCGGGTGGGAGGCCCCTCGGGCACGGGCCGCCGTCCACCACGACCTCCCCACCTTCATGACTTCCTCACCCAACGGGCTTGGTGGTGATCTAGGTTGACCGGTAGTCGGTTGCCGGCCGCCCACCCCCGCGGCCCGCTGCCGGCGGTCGTACCCAGCGCCGGGTGAAGCCCGTCGCCCCCGTCCGCACACCGAGGAGAGCGCATGAGCGGTCACCGCACGCCGGGTGCGAGCCCTCTTGCTGCGCCCCGGGGCTTCAAACGTAGGATCGCAATCCGCAAGACTGCACCAGCGCGAACAGCGGTGAACAGACGCAACTCCAGCAACGTCCGACGACACGCGTGCGAGAGCGCGGGAGGGGGTCACGGCGTGAGCGGCGCATGCCTCGGCTACGAGGGTTACGCAGCCCTGAGCCGCTTAGTGGTGGACAGGGTCGGCCAGGCGGAGGCGTTCGACGACATCGGCTCCCGCTACGAGTACGCCTACCCGCACAAGAAGGGCCAGCTCTCGGCCGGACAGTGGCTCTCGCACACACTGCCGGCCGGTTCCCGCGTCCTGGACGTGGGGTGCGGCACGGGCTTCCCCACCGCCCGCCAACTGGTCGACGCCGGCCTGGAGGTGGTGGGCGTGGACCTCTCGGCCACCATGGTCGCGCGGGCCCGGGAGAACGTGCCCGAGGCCGAGTTCCACCAACTCGACCTCGCCGACCTGCGGGACGGCCGACTCGGCCACTTCGACGCGGTGGCCGCCTTCTTCTCGTTGCTGATGCTGCCGCGCACCGAGATCCCGCACGCCCTGCGGATGCTGCACGGACATCTGCGCCCCGGCGGGCTGCTGGCGTTGGCACTGGTGGAGGCGGACGTGGACGACGTCCCGATCCCGTTCCTCGGCAACTCGATCCGGGTATCCGGATACCTGTGGGACGACCTGCGCCACGTCGTGTCCGACGCAGGTTTCGAGATCGTCGGGGAGGAGTCGCATGTCTATGCCCCGTCGAGCACGGAGCTGCCTCCCGAGATACAGCTCTACCTCCACCTGCGACGCGCATGAGACGGGCCCCCGGCGCGACGCCGCACGGCCCCGAACGGACGGAATCCCACGCGTGACGGAGCACCTCACCCCCCACGACGAGCGGTCGGCCCCGCAGCCCGCCGCGGCCCCGGCGTCCCCGCGTCCCGACGGGTGCGGCCCCGCGGCCCCCGGCTCCGGTCCGGCCGCGCCCGGGGCGCCCGCCGACTGCCCGCAACCCCACGTGGCGCGGACACCTCCGGCGCACCGCTCCGCCGCGGCGACCGGCGAGCCCCCTGCCGAGCCGCAGGCCGCCATCCCGCCGGCCGGGGCCGCCGGCCGCGCCCCGCAGCCCCGGACCCCGCAGCCCCGGACCCTGAGCTCCGGCTCGTCCGCCCGCGGCCCCCTGCCCGCCCCGGCGGCCGACCAGGCCCCGGCGGGCGCCGCCGTGGCCGACGGGCAGGCGGCCGGCGCCGCGTCGGGTACCGGTGCCCCCTCTCCCGTGGGCCGGGCCACCGCGCGGGCGCGGCGGGCCCGGCGCGCCGCCACCACCCGCCGGCCCGACCCGCAGGCCTCCCCCGCCGGACAGGCCGCCCGCCGGCGCGCCCCGCTCCCCCGTCCGCCCGCCACCGTGAGCGCCGCAGCGGACCTGCCGGCCGCCCTCCCCGCGACGTTCCGCGCCGCGGACGAGGACGACTCCGCCTTCCTCCTCCCGGGCGTGCCCGCCGGGGACTTCCTGCCCCGGCAGGGCCACGGCGGCGACGGCAGGGGGCCGCAGGCCGCGGCGACCGGCCGTGACGGGGCCCGGGCCGAGGGAACCGGCGGCCCGAAGCGGCGCCGGTCCGAGAGCCCGGGAGCCGCCGCCGGCACCGGCGAGGCGGCTGGCCGGTCCGGGGGCGGTGGGCATGCCCGCCCCGGCCACCACGCCTCCTACCCGGAGACCGCCCGCGGCCTTCCGGCCCCCCAGCAACCGTCGGACGCGGCCACCGCCCGTTCGGCCCACCCCACGCCCGGCGGCCCCGCGACACCGCCGCCGGGCGGCGACGTCCCAGGAGAGCCGGTGCGGGAGACGGGGGCGGCGATCGGCCGTCAGCCCAGTGGTGACCGCCTGCGGTTCGTGGGGGCGGCCACCCGCCGCATCGCCCGCGGCATCGACCTCGACGAGATCGTGCTCGGGCTGTGCCGCGCCACGGTGCCCACCTTCGCCGACGCGATCCTGGTCTACCTGCGGGACCCGCTCCCGGTCGGGGACGAGCAGCCCGTCGGCCCGGTGGTGCTGCGGCTGCGGCGGACCGACTCGATCCCCGAGGAGCTGGACACCGTCGGCGGCCGGCTGCCGATGGTGCCCGCGCAGCCGGGCCCGCCGGAGACGCTGGGCGGTGCCGCGGCGGAGCTGACGGAGGTGCGCACGGGCGGGCCGCTGGCCGAGGTGCTGCGCGGAGTGCGCCCCCTGCTGGGCGACGCGCCGGCGGCCGAGGCCGCGTTGCCGGAGCTGCTCGGCGTCCACACCGTCATCCCCGACGGGCGGCGGGTGGTGCTCGCGCCGCTGCGCGGCCGGCGTCGCGTCATCGGTGCCGCGGTCTTCCTGCGGCGTCCCGACCGGGCGCCGTTCGAGGCGGAGGACCAGCTGGTGGCCGCCCAGCTGGCCACGCACACCGCCCTGGGCGTGGACAAGGCGGTGCTCTACGGCCGCGAGGCGTACATCGCCGACGCCCTCCAGCGTTCGATGCTGCCCGACTCGCTGCCGCAGCCCACCGGCGTCCGGCTGGCCAGCCGCTACCTCCCGGCGGCGGAGACCGCGCGGGTGGGCGGCGACTGGTACGACGCGATCCCGCTGCCGGGCAGCCGGGTGGCGCTGGTGGTGGGCGACGTCATGGGCCACTCCATGACCTCGGCGGCGATCATGGGGCAGCTGCGCACCACCGCGCAGACCCTCGCCGGCCTGGACCTGCCGCCCCAGGAGGTGCTGCACCACCTCGACGAGCAGGCGCAGCGGCTGGGCAGCGACCGCATGGCGACGTGCGTCTACGCCGTCTACGACCCGGTGGCGCACCGCATCATGATCGCCAACGCGGGCCACCCGCCGCCCGTGATGCTCTACCGCGGCGGCCGGTCCGAGGTCCTGTCGGTGCCCGCGGGCGCCCCGATCGGTGTGGGCGGGGTGGACTTCGAGGCGGTCGAGCTGGACGCGCCCGCGGGGGCGACGCTCGTGCTCTACACCGACGGCCTGGTGGAGTCCCGGGTGCGCGACGTGTGGGCGGGCATCGAGCAGCTCCGCGAGCGTCTGGCGGAGACGGCCCGCCTGACCGGCAGCAACCCGCCGCCGCTGGAGCCGCTCTGCGACGAGGTGCTGGACATGCTCGGGCCGGGCGACCGGGATGACGACATCGCGTTGCTGGCCGCCCGCTTCGACGGCATCTCGCCCAGCGACGTCGCCTACTGGTACCTGGACCCCAAGGCCCAGACCGCCGGTCAGGCGCGGCGCCTGGCCCGCCGGGCGCTGGCCCGCTGGGACCTGACGGAGCTGACCGACCAGGTGGAGCTGCTGGTCAGCGAGGTCGTCACCAACGCGGTGCGGTACGCCGAGCGGCCCATCACGCTGCGGCTGCTCCGCACCGACGTGCTGCGCTGCGAGGTCGGCGACGACGTGCCGCAACTGCCGCGGCTGCGCCAGGCCCGGCCCTCGGACGAGGGCGGTCGCGGCCTGTACCTGGTCAACCGGATGGCCCGGCGCTGGGGCGCCACCCGGCTGAGCACCGGCAAGGTGGTCTGGTTCGAGCTGTCCATGCCTCCCGCGGCGCGCCGCTGAGGCCCGGCCTCCCCGGGGCGCCCGCTGAGGCCCCGGGGGGCGGACGAACGGAAGGCCCCCGCAGGCGTCTGGCGGTTTCTAGGGATCGTCGCAACACATGATCGGTTGTGTCAGACGGCGAGCAGTTTATGCAGGCGCTCGGCTGGGGTTTCCCAGCCGAGCGTT
>NZ_JBHWGP010000074.1:0-11789 GCF_042733155.1 Streptomyces sp. NPDC059740
ACGCCAACAACAGGCTCGGACCAGCCACTACAAGAGACGAGGCCACCGCCCAAGAGCTGAGGCCTCGTCACGGTAAGCACCGTTGCAGTACTAGGAGGATGCGATCCTCCAGCGGCAAACCCCACGGCCGTCCGCGCCGCACTTCGCTCGCGATCTTGCGGCGCGCCACGGTCACCAACTTGCCGAAGCTGCGTGGGCTCAGCCCGGTGAACGGGGCTATTCAGGAGGGCACCGACGCCGTGATCACACCAGCCACACCAAGATCATGTCAGTGTCGTGGAGCCGCCTTCCCGCCCGCGCTACGTTCGCGGGATGCAGCAGCCTTCGGAACAGGTCCCCGCACTCCTCGATGGCCCGGCCGTCGACGTCTCCGACGCCGATGAACTGCTCCTCGGCTACCTGGAGTGGTATCGCCAGGCCCTGATGCGAAAGCTCGACGGACTCTCCGACGACCTGCTCCGCACGCCGGTCGAACCACTCGGCTGGTCGCCGCTGGGCCTGGTACAGCATCTTGGCTGGGTCGAACGCCGATGGCTGCGCTGGGGATTCGGGGCCCAGGATGTCGTCGCCTATCCGCCTGGCGATGACGCCGAAGAATGGACGGTCGCACCCGACACGTCCACTGCCCGGGTTATTGCCGCCTACCAAGCCGAGGTGACCGTCGCGAACTCCCTGACGGCACAGGCGGTGCTGACCGACAAGGCACGCCTCGGGGGCCGCTTCAAGACGCCTGACCAGGCGCCCTCGCTCGGGCGGATCCTCTTCCACCTACTCCAGGAGTACGCCCGGCACGTCGGGCACCTCGACATCGCACGCCAACTCATCGACGGACAGACCGGCGAGTGAGTCCCCTGTGACTGCTGAGTCATTGCGGGACAGCCTTTAGTGAAGGAGTTGGTACATGAATGACTGCGGGCACTCACGACTTGGCAGATTAAGCAGAGGGCTCCTGGCCGCATTGATCATGACCGTTGGAGTGTGCCTTCTCCTCGTAACTGGAGTTGTGCACTACCCATGGCAGATCGTCCCATTCCTGGCTGCCCTGGTATTTCTCATAGCGTTCCTTCGGCCCAGCCGGTGGGCTTGGAAGGCTCGTAGGAAGCGCAAATAGCATGGCAGGCGGCAGGCACCCGAAAGGGCTCTCTCGCCCACCACCTGCGCAAGATGGTCGGCGCGGTGGTTTCCGGCTGCCTCAAGGCCACCGCCGCGGTCCTCGTCTTTGACAGCTTTCCCAAGAAGTCGGGGATCGGGAAGCGGTGCAGCTCAGGGGTACCGGTGAGGCCGGGCAGGGCACGGTCCTGCCCGGCCTCACCGCTGTCTCCGCCTCATGAGCACCACCGCACTGGTGTCAGGGGTGGTCCCTCGCGCCAGGCCGCCATGCTGGCCTCGGTGGTCTGCTCCCCGCGCCCGCGGGGATGGCCCCGACGCCGCCCAGGCGGTCGAGCGCTCCGGCTTCTGCTCCCCGCACCCGCGGGGATGATCCCGCCTTTGTGCAGAGCACGGCGCGGCACCTTCACGTGCCCTTCCCGCTCCGCGTACTGCCGCAGCGCCTCCAGGCCCCGCTGGAACGCCGCGGAGCCCCGGGGGCCCGCCCGGCCCGCGCCGGGCGCTCAGATGCCCGCGCAGGCATCTTCACGGGTCGGGGTGCGGGTGTGACGCCCAACTCGGCGAGCTGGCGCTGCTGCTCGTCGTTGAGCTGGTTCCTCTGTAATTCCGGCTTCTTGTCGGGAAGAATGACGTTGTGATCACACGGATCTCCAGCGATGACCTGCCACTCTTAGAGCGAACAGCTCGACAGTTCAGTGGAGTGACCGCCAAGGTAGATTTCCTCGAAACGCCGAACGTGATGGCTTTCGTGGCAACTGAAGATGACGAGGTGGTGGGTTGGTGTTGGGGCTACTGCCTGGTGCGGCCTGACGCTTCCATGATGCTCTACGTCCATGGGCTGGAGGTGGTGGAGGCTCATCGTCGCAAAGGGACGGGGCGCGGTCTCCTCAAGGCATTCATGGCGGCGGGCAGGCAAGCCGGAGCCTCCAAAATGTTCGTTTTCACGGATGAAGCGAATGTGGCTGCTCGATCCCTCTACGAGTCCATGGGAGGCGGACCGCCGGCGCAGGGCCCGTCGGTAAACTACTGGTTTTTGCTTGGCCCTTGAGGGGGCCATCGAAGAGAGGGCGCCCCAGGGGTCAAGGCCCTGTTCCGGGAAAACGGTGGGCGATGGTTATCGGGAAGGGCGGTGAGGCCTCGGATTGAAGCTGCCCCATCGGCCCGCTTTGTGCCCCTACCCAGCCCAGGGGACGCCGAGGTCGGCCAGGGCGGCGCGCTGCTCGTCGGTGAGCTTCTCGCGGCGTTGGCGGGTGTTGGAGAGGAACACGCCCAGCCGAACGGGGACGCCCTCCGCGCCCTGCTGCTCGGGCCTGCCGGCGCCCACTGCGCCGGTCGCTGCGGGCGGGAGGTGTTCGGTGTGCTGCCGCGGTACCTTCACATGCCCCTCCCGCTCCACAAACTGCTGCAGCGCATCCAGGCCCCGCTGGAACGCCGCAGAGCCTTTGACCTTCACCGGTGCCCGCCCAGCCCGCGCCGCGCCGCCGGAGGGCCGCTCAGGTGCCTTCGCGGGCCGGGGTACGGGGGTGACGCCCAGCGCGGTGAGTCGGCGCTGCTGCTCGGCGTTCAGCTGGTCCCACTGGTTGCGCTGCTTGCGCAGCCATGCCCCGATGTCGTCGCCGCGGTAGGTCACCCCGGGCAACACGACGTCGAGGGTTCCGCCGGAGTCCAGGAGGGTGCGCAGCCCGGCGTAGTGGCGCTGCCAGTCCACCGTCCACCCGAGCAGCCTGGGGTTCCAGTCGGGGTCGATTGCGATCTCTCGGTTTTGTGACAGTGGAGTGAGAGACAGCGAGGCTTACTGATCGTTTCAGAATGAGGTTCGGAGGCGGCGGAGGCATATCAGGCTGCAGGCCAGTTCGAGCAGGGCCTGGTGGAGGTCGGCACGTCGTTCGTAGCGGGTACGCAGACGTTTGAATTGGTGCAGCCAGGCGAAGGTTCGCTCGACGACCCAGCGCACCTTGCCCAGTCCGGAGCCGTGGGCGATGCCGCGTCGGGCGATCAGAGGTTTGATGCCGCGCCTCCACAGCAGGCGGCGGTACTTGTCGAAGTCGTAGCCGCGGTCGGCGTACAGGCGTCGGGGCATGCGGCGAGGGCGTCCACGCAGGCCCCGGATCGGCGGGACGGCATCGAGCAGGGGCAGGAGTTGGGTGACATCATGCCGGTTGCCGCCGGTGAGCGTGACGGCGAGCGGGGTTCCGCCCCGGTCGACGATCAGGTGGTGCTTGGAGCCGGGACGGGCGCGGTCGACGGGCGAGGGACCGACGTGATCCCCCCTTTGAGGGCACGGACGTGGGAGCCGTCCACGGCGCAGTCGTCCAGGTCCAACGAGTCCGCGCGGCGCAGTTCAGCCAGCAGGGCGGCGTGCAGGCGCGGCCAGACGCCGGCCTCGGTCCAGTCCCGCAGTCGGCGCCAGGCCGTGACTCCGGAACAGCCCACGGTCTCGGCCGGGACGTCCCGCCAGGCGACACCGGTCCGCAGGACATACAAGATGCCGGCGAGAGCCGCCCGGTCCGGAACGCGGAGCCGCCCGGGATACCGGCGGCGCCGTTCGGGGGCGGGCGGCAACAGCGGGGCCACCCGCTTCCACAGGTCGTCAGGAACAAGATCAGCACGCACCCGGACACCCTGCCGACCAAGATCGGCAAGTGCAAGACCCACAGCTCAACTCATTCTTAGAGGTGTTGATGCTGGTCACGGGTTGTTTCGGGGCTGAGAGGTCACTGTCTTGGAGGTGAGAGATCCGCAGGGCATCGCTGTCGTGGAGCGTTATCGCGTGAGGGGTGACGCTGTCTCAGTTTCGTGAGTTCTGATCCGCTGGCCGGTGGGTGTTGGTGTGCTCAGGGGTGTGGATCAGACAGAACAGGACCCGGGCCCGGAACGAGTGAGTGGTGGATCGGGTGGGGTTTTGCCGGCTGTGTCGGTTCGTGCGTTGCGAGGATTGGCGGTGCGCCGTCTGCTGGTCCTGCGGCGGGAGGGGAAGCTCACCACCACGCGGGTGAGGTCGGCGGCGGACGTGCTCGGGGTGCGGGAGCGTGCGGTGTGGCGATGGCTGGCGGCCGCCGAGCGGGACGAGGCTGCGGCTCGGGCACCGGGGGAGCGGGCTGCGTATCCCGGGCGGTTCACGGTTACTGATGAGGTCCGGGCTTTGCTGGCCTTGTGGAAGGGCAACGTTGCGGCGGTTCATCGTGAGCTGACCGCTCGCGCGGCCAGGGGCGAGGGGGAGCCGCCTCCTTCGATCCCGACGCTGCACCGGGCGATCCAGCGGGATCTGACGCCGGGGGAGCGGGCTGGACTCGCCGGTGGTGAGCGGGCGGCGCGCAAGCACGATGTGTTCCTGGCCCGGCCGCGGGGGTGGCGGAACAAGGTGTGGGAGACCGACCACGTACAGGCGCCGGTGCTGGTCGATGTCGAGGGCAGGGCCCGCAGGCCGTGGATCACCTGGTTCACCGACTGCGCCACCAACGCGATCACCGGCCTCGCGATCACGCCGGTGCACCCGTCGCGGGAGTCGGTGCTGGCCGCGCTGCGCTCCGCGGTCCTGCGCGAGGACCCCTACGGCCCGTTCGGCGGCCTTCCGGAGAAGGTACGGGTGGACCGCGGCAAGGATTTCCTGTCCCGGACGGTGACTGCAGCGTTCGATCTCCTGGACGTGACGGTGGAGGATCTGCCCGCCTATACCCCGCACCTCAAGGGCACTGTAGAGGGACTGAACCGGGCGGTGGAGAGCATGTTCTTGGCCGCGCTGCCTGGCTACGTCCGCCAGCCGCGCCCCGGCAAACGCTCTTCCCGACCGAAGGACGAGGTGCTGCTCGGCTTCGAGGACTTCACAGCCCGGCTGCTGGACTGGACACGGTGGTGGAACACCGAACACCAGCCCGCGCCGCTGCGGGGCAGGACCCCGCTTGAGGCGTGGCAGGACGATCCCACCCCGCTACGAGACGTGGCCGCGGCGGATCTGTGGACGTTCACCCTGGAGGACGCTGGCACCCGCACGCTGACGACTCGCGGCATTCGCTTCAGGAAACGTGACTATGTGGGGCCGTGGATGACCGGTCAGTCCGGGATCCAGGTCCGGATCCGCTTCATGCCCCACCACGACCACCGCATCGAGGTCTATCACGCGGCCACCGGCCGCTACCTCGGCCCCGCGGACCTGGCCGACCAGGCCACCGAGGAACAAGTCAGCGCTGTACGGCGGGCACGGGCCGCCCGCAGCCGCCGCCTGAAGAAGGACCTCGAAGCTTCCCAGCGCGAGCGCTACGCCGCCGCCACCCATGCCGAGCCCCCTCGACGGCTCGGCGCACTGACCGGTGCGCAGGCCGACGCCGAACTCGCCCGGAGTGCCGGCACCAGCCTGTCGCAGCTTGCCCTGCCGGACGTCATCCCGCCCGCCGCACCCCCGGCAGACTGGCGCACCCCTGCTTCCCTGGCCGCGCTGACCACGGCCGGCCGGCCCGCCCCGCTCCCGTCCAGCCGTGACTCCGCCTCTGCAGTCCCGGACGCCCCGGCCGGGCGGGGCGCACCTTCCACCACCGATGAAGACGGAGACGCCTCGTGACCGCGGCGACCTATCAGTATGTCGACCTGCCCGACGCCTCCGTGGTCACCACCCGCGCCCTGCTCACCGCGCGGGAGAACATCGGCGATACGGTCGCCGCCCGCGCGATGATGTGTATCCACGGCGGCGCCGGCTTCGGCAAGACGCTCGCCGTCAACACCTGCTTGCGTGAACTCGAACCCGGCGAGGACGTCCGCAAGATCACCTTCCGGGCTCGTCCCACCGCCCGAGCGGTGCGCTACGAACTGTTCGCCGCACTCGACCTGGCCGGCGAGCCGCCGCGCCATCCCAGCGAGTTCGACCGTCTGCTGAAGACCGCTCTGGCCGAGCGCCCCCGTACCTTACTCGTCGACGAGGCCCAGTGGCTCAACGGGGAGGCGTTTGAGTACTTCCGCTACCTGTGGGACGAGCCCTCCACTCAGCTGGCGATCATCTTCGTCGGCGGTGAGGGCTGCCACACCGTGCTACGCCGCGAACCGATGCTCTCCTCCCGCATCTTTATCTGGCAGCACTTCACCCGCCTCGCCCCCGACGAGGTCCTCGACGTCATCCCGCTGTTCCACCCCGTCTGGGCCGACGCCGACCCCGACGACATCACCTTCGCCGACAGCCACGCCGCACACGGCAACTTCCGCGCCTGGGCCCAGCTGACCGCCCACACCCGCACCGCCCTGGCACGCACCGGCCGCCCCCGCGTCGACCAGGAACTGCTGCGCTGGGCCTTCAGCCGCCTTGGCTGACCACCACACCGCCATGTTTCTCGCCACGAGGCCGCCGTCCGTCGCCGTAGTTATCGACCGCGATGACAACGTCATCCACACCCACACCGCCCTGGCCGCCCACCATCCGCCGTCCGGCCGGATCACTCTGCACCCCGGCCCGGGCACCACCAGCGAGACCGGCCTCGCCCACGACCTTCTCGCCGCCCTCGGCAAACCGCCCCTGCTTACCGGGCGCTTCCCCGCCGGGCGTCAGCCCGCCTGGGAAGCCGCTGCCGCCTGGATGGCCGCCCTGCCCGTGACCCGGCTGACCGTCCTGCGCGGCCACCGCCTCACCACCCGCCGCACAATTCGCCTCCTGGAGCTGCGTGCCCTCACCGGTATCCACCTGACCCTGGTCTGCCACCGCCCCCACCTTCCCGCCGCCCTGCACCAGGCCCTGCAGACGGCCGACTACTCCCTCACCACCGACCTCGACGCAGCCCGCCACCACTACTACGGCACACCTGCCGCCGAACCCCCACTCGCAGACGAGCCCGCCGGGCCGACGACCGGTCCGTGGCTCACCCTGCCCGCACTGGAACGCCTCATCTCCTACGACAGCCCCCGCCCCTGCACCGACCCGTGCACCCCGCCCCCGATCATCTGGCGCCACCGCCCACCGCCCGTACCTCTCACCGCGCACACCGCCCAGAAAGTCGCCCACCGCCTCCACGCAGCGACCGCACATCCCCGCCTGGCCGCCGCCATCGCCGCCGCACTGTTCACCGGCACATCCCTCCAGCAACTCGCCACCGCCCGCCCCCGCGACTACGACACCGCCGCGGCCACGCTCGCCCTCCACGACCGCGCCCGCTACACCGACGGCTGCGCCACCCACCCCGTACCACCCTGGGCCGGTGTCTTCCTGCGTGCCGCGGCCTGCTTCACCAGGCTCGTCTCCGGCGAGGACCAGGAACTGCTCGCCGCGCCAGGTGACCGTGCGCACCTCCTGCGCGTAGCGGAGACGGCCAGGCTGCGCCCGCCCCAGCCGCCCGCAGCCCGCCGCAAAGGCCCGGTCGGCCGTGTGGAGTGGGACTGGCAAGAGCGGCAGGAAGCCGAGCGGTACGAAGCGGAGCCGACCAGTCGCGTCAGGCCCTCGCGACGCTGAACCCCCTGACGTATTTCGCTCGAAGGGGCAGGCTCAGCCGATCGAGAAGTCGGCGAACTCGACGTCGCCGAACGCGATGTGCAGACCGTGGGCCCGGCGGCCCCAATCGCGAAAGTAGGCGTGCCCGAGCGCACGGGCGAGGATCACCGTCTGCTGCTGCTCGCCCGCGCCGGCATCCCGGGCGGCGAACAGCTCCCGAGCCACCTCTCCCGGCAGATCCTGGGTGATCCACCGCACCCGTGGATCGTCCGAGGACCCCGCCGCAGCAGCAAACCCGAACCGCGCCTTGGTATGGAAGACGAACCCCTCCGCCTCGGCCTGGGCACGCCGACGGGCCCGTACCCGGGGCTGCCACCGAGCCAGTACCGCTTCCTCGATCGCCCGCACCTGCCTTGGACCCGGGGGACGACGCGCTCCTGGCTTCTTCGCCACCCACCGCTGCACGGTGCGCTGCGAGACACCCAGCACGGCGGCCACCTGCCGGGTAGAACCCCGATGCGCTGCCAGCAGAAATCGCAGGCGGGCCGCGGTGCTTGAAGGAACGGGCCGGGTGCGCAACGCGCGCTCCAAACCCTGCTCGATCTGTCCCATGCCCGCCTCTCGAAGTGGCCAGCCGGCGGGGCCGACACGTGCAGTCCGTTGTTTCAGTTCTCCCACGTCGTTTGCCCCTGCCTGCCAGTTTCTGCAAACTCCAGACAGCGCTGGCTGACATGGGCTACGAGCCACTGGGCGAGCATCAGCGATAAGGAGAAGGAGCGGGTCACCACAGACGCCACCCAGGCGCTGAAGTCGTTGGTCGAGCGGCTCCCGCAGGCGTTCGAGCAGACTGCCGACGTCTTGGAGCTCCTGGCCAAGAGCGGCAAGGTCACCGTTGAGCGGGGTGAGGTGAAGAGCGAGGTGGCCACGACCGCCGCGGAACTGCGTACGGTCGCGGCCGACAGCGAGCAGCTGGGCAAGAGCCTCGCCAACCCGGCGTCGGCCCTGTTCCTCATGGGCGGCCGCTGACCATGACCGACCTGCCCTCGCCCGAAGAGGTCGAAGCCGCCCGCACGCCCGCCGGCGGGTGGAAGCGAGACCAACTCGCCGCCTGGGGTGCGCCGTGGCCCCGCCGAAGGGCTGGAAGGACGAGCTGGCCGAACGCTGGTTAGGCCTGTGGGCGCCGGCGACCGCCCCGGCCGCCAGCTTCGCCATGTTGTCGTCGGCCTGCTCGTGTCCGATTTCGACGGCGGCCAGGGCCTGGAAGACCGTGAACCGCGCGTCGGTGGCCTCGTGCTGGTTGTGGCTGATGCGGTGCCCCCTTGTCTGTCCTGAGGCGGTTGGCACCTCACCAGGTCGCGTGCGGGCGCCGGCGCCCGCGTCTCGGTGGCCGGGAGTGCATCAAGCATCAGCTGGTGTGTGGCGCGTGACGAGGTGGAACAAGAGGGCGACGGCCTGCCACACGATGCCGCCTCGCGCCCACGCGCCGGTGGAGTGGGCATGATCGGCTGCCCAGTCGCCCAGTCGTTGTCGCTCGCGTGACCGCCCAAGCGGAATGGCAGCTGCTGGGCGGGGGCTGCGTTGAAGCAGTTTAGTCCGGGCCTCACTAAGGCCCGGACTAAACTTCGCCAAGAGACGGTCCTTCAGGTGTATCGCTACTGAGGTGCTTCCGTGGGCTTGCTCTTTCCACCCCACCGGAACCCAGCGAATCCACCAGCGAAGCCGGCGATAGGCATGATCCAGAAGGATAAGCCGGAGGCGTCCACTTCGCCGTGTCGCAGAATGCTGACAGCTGCTGAGATTACTGTGAATCCGGCCGCGAAACCGAGGCCTGCACCGACTTCTCTTGTAATTCTTTTCCCTTTGGTCATGCCATACCTTTCCTACCCCTTGGAGATGCTCAACACTTGTATGTCCTGATGCTGTAGGCGGGACTGTAGGCGAACTTCAGTTCCACGCACCGCTTCTTGACGGCTGCCTTCACGAATGTTGCCCCGATGTGAGCCAGTCCGAACGCGCTGACAGCCTTACATACGCTGGCTGCGGTGTGGTTGGGGATGACGTCGCAGACGTAGGCAGCCACGCTGGCCGCTCCACCGATCTTGGGCCCGATCTTCTTGACTTCGGACTTGCTGAATCGGATGTAGATCCACCAGCCGAAGGAGACCTTCGGGTCAGCAACCACGGGGAACGCCGTTGTTGACGTGAACGAGACATTCTGGATCAGCTGGTTGCCCGAGACCGTATACGTGGTGGGGACAGCGGCCCCGTTGGCGTCCTTGGCCCACGGCGCTTCGATGTCACCGATGATGTGGTCGTTCAGGACGATCAGGTAGGTGACGTCAGTGTCGTCAGGGTCGTTGTTGGCCTCGTCATCGAGAGCCGCAGAAGAGGGCACCAGGGTGGCGCCAGCAGGCAGAGACAGGTTGTAGGCAACCTGGTGAGGGGCGCTTGCGCTGTTGGCCACCGATAGCAGGCGGGCTCCGTCCTGGACGGACTGAACGCCTGCGTCAGTGTCAGTGAGCGAAGTGGGGGCTGTGGCTACCCCAGAGGAGGAGAAGGCGTCCTGCGTCGGATTGCTGGTCGCGGTCTGAGCCGACTTTCTCGGAGCGTAGTCGTGGATCGGGCCGGGATGGAACTGCTGGACGCTGAGCTGGCCTGCAGAGCTAAGCGCTGTCCCGTAAGTGATCTTCGGGTTGCCTTGAGCATGGTTGGTCGCTGTGCGGCCCGGTCGCCTATCCGGCGAGGGCGAGGTTGTGCATCCGGGCGATGCCGAGCATGGCGTGGTGGACTCCGTCGCCTTTGAGGCGGCAGTCGCGGAGGATCTTCCAGGTCTTCATGCGGGCGAAGGCGTGCTCGACGCGGGCTCGGACCTGCTTGTGGGACTTGTTGTGTTCCTCTTTCCAATTCGGGAGTTCGGCCTGGCCGCGCTCCCGGCGGTGCGGGATGACGAGTCCGGTGCCCGGGTAGCCGCCGTCGGCGATCGTGAGGGTCTTGCCGACGGCGGCCTTGGCGCCGGATTCCTCCCATGCCCTGCAATCGTTGCGGTTTCCGGCGAGCGGCCGGCCGACCACGACGACAAGTCGGGTGTCGGCGTCGATGACGACCTGGTGGTTGGTGGAGTACCGGTAGTTCTTCGACCGCTCCGCAATGGTGTGGTCCCGGGTGGGGACCAGAGTGCCGTCCACGATGAGCACGGTGTCCTTGGCGAACCGCTTGCGGGGCTGGAGCGCGAGCATCGGCCCGAGGTGATCGATGATGCGGTCAGCCGCCGACTTTGACACCCCGAATAGCGGCGCGAGCTGCCGCATGGTCAGGTTCGTGCGCCAGTAGGCCGCGACCAGCAGTGCCCGGTCCTCCAGTGGAAGGCTCCACGGCCGGCCCTTGCGGGCGGCATCCGCACCCTGGCGCCTCAGAACGGTCACCAGCTTCCCGAACTGCCTCGGACTCAGCCCGCTGAACGGGGTTATCCAGGACGGCTCCGACGCCGTGATCACACCAGCCACGGCGAGATCGTCTCATCTTGATCATGGTGCGGGGCCGCCAGCCCCTGCCGGAACACAACTCAGTCGCCCGGACGGATTCGGCATGAGAGCCTCACGCCCGTGGCTACTGAAACCGAGGTGGGAGAGCTGTTGCACCAGCGCGGCTGGCGGACGGCATTCACGGTCACTGACAGGGTGAACGCGTGGGCTTCCCTCGTGAGCGTCATCGAGCGCGGCTACGGTGACGACATCTACGAGTACGCCAACGACCTCTACTGCCGAAACTGGCTGCACGAAGCGTGGCTTCTACTGGACGAACACATCGTCCAGCTCTGGACCCCGCGGATCAAAGTCCTGGACGCCCAGTACAAGGCCGCGACCGTCGACGACGACGGCCAGGCACTCGATCAGTTCCACAGGCTGCCCGGCCCCGACCTCTGGTGGTGGCGGCGCCACCCCCGCATCCTCACCGGAGACCTCGGGCGTTCGCTTCGCTCGGCCGGCGCCATCGGCGCTGCCCCAGACACGGCATGACCCTCAGCCTCGTGGGATTACGGGACAGCACTTAGGCAGCGACACGGACATGGTTCCGCCGTAGGAAGTCGGCGAGGCAGCGTCGGCGCCGGTACTCACCACGCTGGCTGTGGGGTCATCCGACTCCGTGTACGTCTGGACTTGGTCGTTGCCAGCACCGGTGAGGGTTGCCTGATCTCATCTGTTCTGTATGAAGACGTTCTTTTGCAGCGCTCTGAACTGCACGGATGCAAAAGGTGAGACTCATTGGAAGCGCGTGTGTT
>NZ_JBHWGP010000075.1:0-10902 GCF_042733155.1 Streptomyces sp. NPDC059740
GGCCCGCCCCGCGGCGCGTGACGCCGGGGGCGGGCCCTCGCCCTCAGGAGTCCCCCGCCCACCCGGCGAGGACCTGGCGGGGGATCAGCCCGGCAGTCCCGTCGGGTCGTCGCGCAGGAGCTGGGCCAGCACGTCGAACTCGTTGAAGAGCGTCCAGTCCTCGGTGACCACGCCCTGCGAGAAGTACAGCTGGGACATGCCCCACAGGTGGACCCGGCGCCCGGTCGGCCGCCCGTACAGCGCGTGGCCGCGGTGCGAGCCGACCGCCGTCCACCGCACCGAGACGCGGTAGCCGTCGGCGTCGTTGCCCATCCAGTACACCTCGTCGACCTGCATGCCCAGGTCGGGGAAGGTGGCCAGCAGCGCCCGCGCCATGCCCCGCACGTCGCCCCGCCCGTAGCCGCTGCGGTTGGACGTGCCGTACCAGCGGACGTTGCGGGCGTAGGCCCGGTCGAACGCGCTCAGGTCGCGGCGGTTGTAGACGTCGTGGAAGAGCGACCGCACGGTGTGCTCCACGTCGAAGCCGGACCCCTCGGCCGCCTTCGGGTAGGGGAGCGGCTTGCGGCCGCCGACGAGACGTTCGACGTCGCTCAGCGTCCGGTCGCTCAGCGGGTCCAGGCCGCCCTCGTTGCCGAAGGCCCGGGCGGCCTCCCGCACGTCGATGCCGAGCTGCGAGAGTTTGGCGGCGGTGTTGTAGAGGACCCACTCCTCCACGATCTCGTTGGCCACGACCTCGCAGTTGGCCATCACCCAGGTGCGCAGCGGCTTGCCCGTGGCCGGGCCCCACTGCCAGTCACCGGTGTGGGTGCCGATGTTCTGGGCGCGGTGGGAGGTGACGAACCCGTCTTGGTCGTCGCCGGCCCAGATGACCTCGTCCGCGTAGTGGCGGCAGTCGGGGAACGCGTGGATGTTGGCCATCGTGCCGCTGACCAGCGGCTCGACCCCTACCTTCAGCCCGGTGTCGTCGTGCAGGCGGCAGCCGGGGGCGTAGGTGTCGTAGATGTAGCCGACGTCCTGGTCCTCCCAGATGCGGTGGGTGATGCGGATGATGTAGTCGACGATGTCGGTGTACTCGTCCTCGAAGCCCCGCATCGAGTGGCGGCGCTCCCCGAGCGGGTAGCCCGGGGCGTCCGCGCCGTTGCCGGGCCGTAGCGATATCGCGAAGTCGGCGGGCATGAACCGCCGGGCGGCGCGGTCGAAGCGGTCGGCGGCGGAGTTGCCCGCGGCCGGGGTCTCGTCGGCCTTCGCCGGGGCGGGCAGCGCAGCGGTCCTGCCGTCCTGCCGCACCGCCGCTGCGGCTCCGTTCTCGGTGGCGCTCACGCCTGTCCCTCCTCGCGCAGTGCGGCCAGCCGCAGGGTCGCGGTCGCGCCGTGCGCCGACATGCCCTCGTAGGCCGAGATGGTCTCCACGGCGTGTGCCAGCTGCTCGGTGCCCTCACGGCTCACGCGCTGGTAGGTCAGCGGCTTGAGGAAGCGCGAGACCGACAGGCCCGCGCTGTGCCGCGCACCGCCGGCGGTCGGCAGCACGTGGTTCGTGCCCGCCATGCCCTTGTCGGAATAGGCGACCGTGGACCAGCGGCCCAGGAAGACCGAGCCGTAGTTGTGCAGGCCCGCCAGGTACATGTCGTCGTCGGCGGTGTGGATCTCCAGGTGCTCCGGTGCCAGCTCGTCCATCAGCTCGATGGCGGTGGCCGCGTCCTTCGCCCAGGTCACCGAGCCGTAGTCGCGCCAGGCGGGGCCGGCGATGTCGCGCGTCGACAGCGTCGCGAGCTGCCGGTCGACCTCGGCGATCACTGCCTCGCCGAGCTGGAGGGAGGTGGTGACCAGGGCCGCGGGCGACTCCGTGCCGTGCTCGGCCTGCCCCAGCAGGTCGGCCGCGACCAGCACCGGGTCCGCACTCTCGTCGGCCAGCACCGCCACCTCGGAGGGACCGGCGGGCAGGTCGATGGCGACCTTGCCGAAGAGCTGCCGCTTGGCCTCCGCCACGTAGGCGTTGCCCGCACCGACGAGCATGTCCACCGGGCGCTCGCCGAGCAGGCCGAACGCCATGGCGGCCAGCGCCTGCACACCACCGAGCACGTACGCCCGGTCCGCCCCGGAAAGGTGGGCGCCGTAGAGGACCGCCGGGTCGGCCGCACCCTCACGGCCGGGCGGGGTGCAGGCCAGCACCGTGGGAACGCCGGCGGCCTTCGCCACGCCGACCGTCATGAAGGCCCCGGCCAACAGGGGGAAGCGGCCGGCGGGCAGGTAGGCGCCGACCCGCTGCACCGGGACGTAACGCTGGCCGGCCACCAGGCCGGGGGCGAGCTCCGCCTCGAAGTCGACGAGGTGGGCGCGCTGCCGGCGGGCGAACTCGCTGGTCCGCTCGTGACCCAGCTCCAGCGCGGCGCGCAGTTCGGGGCTGAGCTTGTCGCCGGTCTTCGCCAGCTCGGCGGCGCCGATCTCGACGTCGTCGTGGGCCCAGCCGTCGAGTTCGCGGGCGTACCGCAGCACGGCGGACATACCCTCGCGTTCGATCGTGGAGAGCATCTCCGAGACGCGCTCGGCGACGGCCGGGTCACGCTGGGCGGCGGGGGAGTCGGGTGGGGTCTTCAGGAAACGGTACGAACCGTCGAACTCCGCGAGGCGGGAGGGGCTGAATCGCATGACGATCACGCTAGGACGACCTCAGCCACAGGACAACCTTGACTTAACCTGGCCTACCCATAGGCTTCCCCTATGGCAACCTCCTCTTCCTCCCACGCCGACCCCGGCGACGTCGCCTCCCACCTCACCCTCAAGCAGCTCCGCTCCTTCGTCGCCGCCGCCCGCCTCGGATCCTTCACCGCCGCCGCGGCCCGCATGGAGGTGGCCCAGGCGTCGGTCTCCGAACTCATCCGCAAGATCGAGGACGAGGAGGGCGTCACCCTCTTCGTGCGGGGCGGCCGGCGCCTGCTGCTGACCAGTGCCGGATCCACCCTGCTGCCCTTCGCGGAGAGGGCGTTGGCCGCGGTCGACGAGGGAGCACACGCGCTGCGCGCCCAACGCTCCCTGCAGGGCGGGGTGGTGACCTTCGGTCTGCTGCGCAACGCCGCCTACTACGTCCTGGCGGACCTGGTCCAGCACTTCCACGAGAACCACCCGGGCGTGCGGGTCCGCATGGTGGGGCTCAACTCCGTGGAGGTTGCCGAGGAGGTCGCGAACGGGGCCATCGAGGCGGGCCTGGTGGTCCTTCCGATCGAGGACGCCGCGCTCAAGGTCACCCCGCTCCTGCGGGACGAGGTGCTCTACGTCAGCCGGGATGCGGCGCGCACGGCCCGCCCGGTGAGCGTGGCCGACCTGGCCCAGGCCCGCCTGGTGCTCTACGACGCGCACTACAACTGGCGCGACCCCACCCGCAGGCAGCTGGCCGAGCGGGCCCAGCTCGCCGGCATGCGCATCGAGCCGTGGGTGGAGGTCGAGCACGTGGAGTCGGCCCTGGGCCTGGTGGCGCGCGGCGTGGGGGACACCGTCGTCTCCCGTGCGGTGGCGGAGAGCCCCGCCTTCCCCGCCGGCCTGCACACCGTCGGCTTCGAGGAGCCGATGCACGACACGATCGCCCTGGTGCAGCGCCAGGGCTCCGAACTCTCGCCCGCCGCACGGGAGATGGCCCGCATGGCGCGACGCATGCTGCTACGGGGTACGGGAGGGGAGGCCGGGCCGCAGCGTTGACGGAAGCGGTGCTCCCACCGGGCACCGAACGGCCCGGGCCCCGTACGGTATCGACGGCTCGGGCCCCGGCGGCGGCCCGCGCAGGTGTCGTCGTTCACACGGGCCACGGGGCGCTCACCCGGCCAGGGCCGCCCGGACCGCGGCCTCGGCATGCAGCCGGGCGGTGGGGAAGACCGGTACGGGGCTGTCCTGTGCTCCGATGAGGAGTTCGATCTCGGTGCAGCCCAGGATCACGCCCTCCGCGCCCGCCGTGACGAGGTCCCGGATGACCTGCTGGTAGGCCAGGCGCGACTCCTCCCGCACCACGCCCAGGCAGAGTTCCTCGTAGATCACCCGGTGCACCAGCGCCCGCGCCCCGGGGTCCGGGACGCGCACGTCCAGCCCGGCGTCCGCCAGGCGCCCGCGGTAGAAGTCCTGCTCCATGGTGAAGGCGGTGCCCAGCAGACCGACCCGGCGCACCCCCGCAGCCCGGACGGCCGCCGCCGTGGCGTCGGCCAGGTGGAGCAGCGGGACCGAGACGGCCGCCTCGACCTGGCCGGCGACGATGTGCATGGTGTTGGTGCAGATCAGCACCATCTCGGCACCCGCCGCCTCCAGGGACCTGGCCGCGGCGGCAAGGAGTTCCCCGGCCTCCCTCCAGCGCCCCTGGACCTGGAGGCGCTCGACCTCCGCGAAGTCCACCGAGTACAGCACGCATCTGGCCGAGTGGAGGCCGCCGAGCCGGTCCCGGGTGAACTCGTTGAGCAACCGGTAGTACTCGGCCGTCGACTCCCAGCTCATCCCGCCGATCAGCCCGATGGTCCGCATCGCCACTCCTTCACCGCCCGCCTCGCGAGAGGCCCCTCGGCCCCACGTCCCGGCGCAACGATGCAGCGGCGGGCCCACCTGGAGCAAACCGCGGCGCCTGCAAGGGATGATCCACACCGGCCGCGCCGAGCACGGCCGGGCGGAGCTGGGGATCCGTGAGTGCTCAGGCGGGCGGCGGGCCGTGCGTGCCGCGCTCCACGAGGTGGGGCACGGAGACCACCCGCCGCGGGGCGGACCGCGGGCCCTGCTCCCGGGCGCCGGAGTCCTCCGGGGCGCGGGCCGCCTCGATGCGGTCGAGCAGCAGCCGGGTGGCGCCCGCCACCATCTCCTTCAGGTCGTGCGAGACCGTGGTCAGGCGGAAGGACTCCCAGGAGGCCATGGGAATGTCGTCGAACCCCACCACCGTCAGCTCCTGAGGCACCCGCACCCCGGCGGCCAGCGCGGCGTTCAGCGCACCGATCGCGATGGCGTCACTGCCGCAGAAGACGGCCGTGGGGCGGGGCCTGGCCGCGAGGACCTCGGCCAGCAGCCGGTGGCCGGTCTCGAACTCGAAGGGCCCGTGGCGCACGGCGTCCGCGGCGACGGCCAGTCCCCTCTCGGCCAGGGCGAGCCGGAAACCGTACTCGCGCTCCCGTCCCGTGGTGGTGTCCGGCGGGCCGAAGATGCCGCCGACGTGGCGGTGGCCGAGGTCGGCGACGAGCGTGGCCGCCAGCCTGCCGCCGAGGGTGTTGTCGACCACCGCGGCGTCACCCGACCCCTCGCCCACGTCGCGGTTGAGGAAGACGAACGGCATGCCGTGGCGCGTCAGTTCGGCAGGCAGCGCCGAGTCGATGGTGCTGGTCATCAGCACCACGCCGTCCAGCGAACCGTCGACGAGCCGCTCACTGGCCAGCGCGGCGTCCGAGCGCTCGGCGAACATCATCATCCGGTAGCCGTGCCCCTCCAGGGCGTCGTGCAACGGCCCGACCAGGTGGGGGTAGAACGGGTTCGCCAGGTCGGTGACCACGGTGCCCACCCGGTGGGTGCGCCGGGTCACCAGGGACCGCCCGGCCTCACTGGTGACGTAGCCCAGCGCCTGAGCGGCACGCTGCACCCGCTCCCGGGTGGCCGCCGAGACCCGCGCGTCGCCCCGCAGGGCCCGCGAGACCGTCGGCTGCGAGACGCCGGCGAGACGGGCGACGTCGCGGCTGGTGATGGTCATGGCTCGGACTTCCGTAGGCGGCGTGTGCGGGCGGGGCGGACGTACGCCCGCAGTCTACGGTCCGGCCCCCGCCTGCCCGGGCGGGCCCCCGGCGCCCCGACGGACACCGCGTCCGGCCGGTCGACCCCTGGGCCGGGGGTTGACAGGGCGAGGCTCGCCAGGCTTAGTGTGCATACGTATGCACCTAGTGGTTCGGTGGCACCACGCAGCCCCGGACCGGGGAGGAGAGCTGTGTCCACGGACCCGACGTCCGGTGTGAGGGTCGACTCCGCCGAACTCGCCCGACGTACCGTGCGCAGGAGCGACTTCGTCTCCTGCAACCAGGCGTTCATCGACTGCCGCACGCCAGGATCGGACCGCAAGGAGAACTACTCGATGATCGGCCGCGGCGTCTCGCAGAGCGCCGGGCAGGTCGTCAACCTCGAGGAGCCCCACGGCTACAACATCGGCGCCGCCGCCATGCCGAACGGCGTCGTCAACAACCTTCACCTGCACTACACCGCCGAGGTCTTCCTCTGCTTCCGCGGCGAGTACCTGCTGCGCTGGGGCGTCAACGGCGACGAGGGCGAGCTGCTGCTGCGCGAGGGCGACATCGCCTCGATACCCACCTGGATCTTCCGCGGCTTCACCAACACCGGCCCGGACGACGGCTGGCTCTTCACCGTCCTCGGCATGGACGACACCGGCGGCATCATCTGGGGCCCCTCCGTACTGGCCGAGGCCGCCCGCCACGGCCTGTACCTGAGCGCTGACAACGAACTCATCGACACCGTCGCCGACGGCCCGCTGCCGCAGGACGCCGAACTCGTCCAGCCCCTGGCCGAGCACCACATCGCCGCCCTGCGCCGCTACACCCCCGAGCAGATGCGCCGCCGGGTCGCCGCCCACGAGGAGCTGGCCTGGTCCGGCAAGGCGCTGCTGGACCACGCGCTGCCGGGCGGCGGGGCGGAGCTCGCGCTGGTCGTCGGGTACGGCATGACCGAGGACCGCGACCAGGAGCCGGTGGTCACCAACCCCCACGGCCACTCCATCGCCTGGCTGCGCGCCGAACCGGGACGCGGCGTCCTGCGCCACCGCACCGCGCACAGTCAGGTGCTCATGGTCAAGGACGGCGAGTGGGAGGTGACCCTGAACGACGAGGACCCGCTCACCGTCCGCCTCGGCCACCGCGACCTGCTGTCGGTGCCCGCCGGTGCCTGGCGCACCCTGCGCAACGTCTCCGACGGGCCCGCCACCCTCGTCGTGGTCAACGAGGGCGACGGGCGGGTGCGGCCCGAGTGGGACGAGGAGGTGGTCAAGGCCGCAGCCGACGCCGGTGTCGGCCTCGACCACAACGGCTACCTCGCCCCCTACGAGCTCATCCCGCGCCGCCGGTGAGCGGTGGCCACCCGGCGGCACTCCCCGTGGTGCTCGTGCCCGGGATGCTCTGCGACGCCGCCCTGTGGGACGGGGTGCGCCCGGCCCTCACCGGGCTCGCCGGTCCCCTGGTCGACGTCCTGCCCGACGCCCCCGACATCGCGGGGATGGCCCGGCAGGTGCTCGACGCCGTCGAGGGACCCTTCGTCCTCGTGGGACTGAGCCTCGGCGCCATCGTCGGCTTCGAGGTGGTCCGCAGGGCACCGCAGCGGGTGGCCGCCTTCGCCGCGCTCTCCACCAACGCGGCGGCGCCCACGAGGGCGCAGCTGGCGGCCTGGCGCGAGGCGGACCAGGCGGCGGCCGAGGGCCGTTTCGCCTCGGTCGTCGAGCAGACCCTGGCCACCATGTTCGCCGAGCCCCGGCCGGCACCCGCCCTGGACCAGGCCTACCGGGACATGGCGCGGCGGGTGGGCCCCGAGCGGCTGAGGGCCCAACTCGCCGCCCAGGCGACCCGGACCGACGCCCTCCCCGCGCTCGCCGCCTACCCCGGCCCGACGCTGGTGCTGTGCGGCGGACGCGACGCCCTGTGCCCGCCCTCCTACCACGTGGCCATCGCGACAGCCGCCCCCCGGGCCCGGCTCCGCCAACTCCCCACCGCAGGCCACCTGTTGCCGGTGGAACAACCGGGCGCAACGGCGGAGGCGTTGGGCGACTGGCTCGCCGGCGTCCTCCCGCAGCCGCCGCCCGCCGACCGCTGACCACCCCTCGTCCCGGCGAGGAATGCCCGCCCGACCCCCCTCCGTGCGACCGGCCCCGAACCCCGGCCGCACCCTCCACGAAAGGCACCCGCATGCCCGAGATCCTCAAGGCGCCCCGGCAGACCGCTCCCGTCGCCCACGGCGGCGACGCCGTCGGTGAGCGTGTCGCCGCCATCATCGACGACGTGCGCGAGCGCGGCGACGCCGCGGTGCGCCACTGGTCGGCCACCTTCGACAAGTGGGAGCCGGAGAGCTTCCGCCTCTCCGACGAGCGCGTCCAGGAGATCATTGCCACGGTGCCGCAGCAGGTCATCGACGACATCAAGTTCGTCCAGGACCAGGTGCGCACCTTCGCCCGCCACCAGCGCGCCTCCCTCACCGACGTCGAGGTGGAGACGCTGCCCGGCGTGAAGCTCGGCCACCGGCACCTCCCCATCGGCCGGGTCGGCGCCTACGTCCCCGGCGGCCGCTTCCCGCTGACCGCCTCCGCGCACATGACCATCGTCACGGCCAAGGAGGCCGGCGTCCCCTCCGTCATGGCCTGCACCCCGCCCATCCGCGGCGAGGTGCCCGCGGCGACCGTCGCCGCCATGCACCTGGCCGGCGCCGACGAGATCCACCTGCTCGGCGGCGTCCAGGCGGTCGCCGCGATGGCCGTGGGCACCGAGACCGTCGAGCGGGTCGACATGCTCGCGGGCCCCGGCAACGCCTACGTGGCCGAGGCCAAGCGGCGCCTGTTCGGCGAGGTCGGCATCGACCTGTTCGCCGGCCCCACCGAGATCCTCGTCATCGCCGACGAGCACGCCGACCCGTTCGTCGTCGCCGTCGACCTGCTCTCCCAGGCCGAGCACGGGCCCGACTCGCCCGCCGTCCTCATCACCACCAGCCGCACCGTCGCCGAGGCGGCCCTGGCGGAGGTGGAGCGGCTGCTGCCCACCATGCCGACCCGGGACTTCGCCGAGCCCGCCTGGCGCGACCACGGCGAGGTCGTGGTGGTGGCCGACCTCGACGAGGCGTTCGCGCTCGCCGACCGGTACGCCTCCGAGCACGTCGAGGTCCTCACCGAGGAGCCCCGCCGCGCGCTTGCGCAGATGCGCAACTACGGCGCCCTCTTCCTCGGCGAGGGCACCTGCGTCTCCTACGGCGACAAGGTCATCGGCACCAACCACGTGCTGCCCACCCGCGGCTCGGCCCGCTACACCGGCGGCCTGTGGGTCGGGAAGTACCTCAAGACCGTGACCTACCAGGAGGTGACGGACCAGGCCTCCAGCGCCCACCTCGGCAAGGTCTGCGGCCGTGCCGCCCGCGTCGAGCTGTTCGAGGGTCACGCCCGCTCCGGGGACGTCCGCGCTGCCAAGTATGCCGGTGCCGAGCTGCCTTGGAACGAGAGCGCCGTCACCGCGGGGGCCGCCTCGTGACCGCCCCCCGCACCGGCGACCAGCGGCTGGCCGGACGCACCGCGCTCGTCACGGGCGGCGGCAGCGGCCTGGGCGCGGTCCTCACCCACGCCCTGGCCGACACCGGCGCCCGCGTGGTCGCGGTCGGGCGGGACGAGGCGGCACTGGAGCGCACCGCCGCCGCCCGGCCGGGCGCGGTCCTGGCCCGGCAGTGCGACGTCAGCGACCCCGACTCCGTCGCCCAACTGGCCGGGTCCCTCGCCGACGAGCACATCGACATCCTCGTCAACAACGCCGGCGTGCCCGGCCCGGTGGCGCCGCTCACCGAGGTCGAGCCGCAGGACTGGGACGACGTCTTCGCCGTCAACGTGCGCGGCGTCTACCTGATGTGCCGCACCTTCGCCCCCGGCATGACCGCCCGCAGCGACGGCGACATCCTCAACATCGCCTCGGTCTCCGGAAAACGCCCGCTGGCCGGACGCACCCCGTACTGCGCCTCGAAGGCGGCCGTGCTCGGCCTGACGACGACGCTCGCCGCCGAACTCGGCCCGCAGGGCGTGCGGGTCAACTCCCTCTCGCCCGGCCCGGTGGACTCCGCCCGTATGCGGCGCAACTTCACCATGGAGGCCGAACGCACCGGCGTCACCTACGAGGAGGCCGAACGCCGGTTCGTCTCCCGGGCGCTGCTGGAGCGCATGGTCACCGAGGAGGAGGTCGCCGAGGCGGCCGTCGCCATGATCGGCCTGACCGGCCTGTGCGCCGCCGACCTCGACCTCTCCGCGGGGATGGTGGCCAGGTGAGCGGCGCTTCCCTGAAGGCCAGGGCCGCGGCGGGGGAGCCGCTGCGCGGCGTCCTGGTGCGCGTTCCGGCCGAGGAACTGGTGGAGATGGCCGGCGTCGCCGGCGTCGACTTCGTCCTCCTGGACTGCGAACACGGCCCCTCCGACGTCCTGGAGCTGCGTCGCCACATCACCGCGGCCCAGGTCTACGGCATGCCCGTCCTGGTCCGCGTCGGCGAACAGGACCCGCAGCTGGTGCTCCGCGCGCTGGACCACGGCGCGGCCGGTGTCGTGGTCCCGCACGTGGACGACGCCGCGACGGCCGCGGCCGCGGTGCGCGCCGCCCACTACCCGCCGCTGGGCGAGCGGGGCTTCGCCACCTACGGCCGGGCCGGCGGCTACGGCACGGTCACGGCCGCGGACCACCTGGCCGCCGCCCGGGACACCCTGGTCGTCGTCATGGTCGAGTCGGCGGAGGGCTGCCGGCGGATACCGGAGGTCCTGGCGGTGGAGGGCGTCGACGGAGCCCTGGTGGGGCCGGCCGACCTGGCGGTGTCGATGGGCACGCCCGGCGGGGGAGCGGAGACGGTGGAGGCCGTCTGCGCGGTCCACCGGGCGGTCGCCGAGGCCGGGTCCCTGCGGATGGACATCGTGAGCAGCCTCCAGGCAGCGGAGGACGCCTTCGCCGACGGCGCCCACCTCGTCGTGCACAACCTCACGGCGCACCTGGTGCGGCTGCTGCGCGGCATCGCCGGCAAGGCCACGGCTCCGGGGCAGGAGGGCTGAGGCCCCGGGCCACGAGAAGAGGTGCCGGCCTGCGGGCGCGGGGGCCGGGGGGCGCCCCGCGGACGCCGCAACCCCACTGTAAAGGACGGCCGCCGGACGCAGGGAGAAGAAAGAGATGACCCCCGGCAGA
>NZ_JBHWGP010000076.1:0-2659 GCF_042733155.1 Streptomyces sp. NPDC059740
AAAACCGTCCCACCAGAAACCACCGAACCAGAAACCACACCCCCACCCACACCACCACCAGCCAAACCACCCAACCCCTCAACCACACCCTCCCGACCACCCCACACCACCGCACGACGACCAAAAACCCCACGCGAGACCACAGACGACCACCCCACCTCACCCACACCCACACCCGAACCACCCACGAGGCGGTCCCGGTAGCGGGCGGCCTGGTCGCGCAGGGCCGCGGCGGTGCGGGCGGACAGCAGCACGGGGAAGACCTCGGAGCCCGGCTCGGCCGGCGCGGCGGGCCCGGGCTCGGCGGCCACCGGGGCCTGGGTGAGCACCACGTGGCAGTTGGTGCCGCCCATGCCGAAGGACGAGACACCCGCCACCAGTTCCCGCTCCGGGTGAGGCCACTGGGTGAGCGAGGTGGGCACGCTCAGGCCCAGGTCCGCCAGCGGGATGTCCGGGTGCGCAGTGGCGAAGTGGAGGCTGGCGGGGATCTCCCGGCGGCTGACCGCCAGCACCGTCTTGAGCAGGCCGGCGATGCCTGCGGCGCCCTCCAGGTGGCCGATGTTGGTCTTGGCCGAGCCCACCAGAAGCGGGTCCCCGGGTGCGTGGCGGCGGCCGACCGCGGCGCCGAGCGCAGCCGCCTCCACCGGGTCGCCCACCCGGGTGCCGGTGCCGTGCAGTTCGACGTACTGGACCGTGGCCGGGTCGATCCCGGCCTGGTCGTAGGCGGCGGTCACGGCCTCCTGCTGGCCCCGGACGGTGGGGACGGTGAGCCCCTCGCTCGCCCCGTCGTTGGTGACGGCGCTGCCGGCGATCACGCAGTACACCCGGTCGCCGTCGGCCAGGGCGGCCGCGAGCGGCTTGAGCACGACCATGCCGGCGCCCTCGCCACGCACGTAGCCGTTGGCCCGGGCGTCGAAGGTGTGGCAGCGGCCGTCCGGGGAGAGGCCGCCGAACCGCTGGCTGCCCACGGTGGACTCGGCGAGGATGTTGAGGTTGACCCCGCCCACCAGCGCCGTCGTCGACTCGCCGCGCCGCAGGCTCTCGCAGGCCAGGTGGACGGCGACCAGGGACGAGGACTGGCCGGTGTCGACGGTCAGGCTCGGGCCCTGCAGGCCGAGGGTGTAGGACACCCGGTTGGCGATGATGCTGCGGTGGGTGCCGGTGAGGCTGTGGCGGTCCAGCGCGGTGGCTCCCCGCCGGTACAGCAGGGTGGCGTAGTCGTCCCAGATCGCGCCGACGAAGACACCGGTGGCGCTGGCGCGCAGCGCGTCGGGAACGATGCGGGCGTCCTCCAGCGCCTCCCAGCTCAGCTCCAGCACCAGACGCTGCTGCGGGTCCGTCATCGCCGCCTCGCGCGGCGAGATGCCGAAGAAGGCGGCGTCGAAGGTGTCGATGCGCGGCAGGAACCCGCCGCGGCGCAGGCCGTCCTCGACCCCGGGCCACCGGTCCTTCGGTGCGGGCCCGACCGCGTCCACGCCGTCCCGCAGCAGACGCCAGTAGTCCTGCGGCGACGCCGCCCCCGGCAGCCGGCAGGCCATGCCGACCACGGCGACCGGCTGGTCCGAGGAGCGGTGGGCAGGGGCCTGGGAGGAGGAGGCTGACGTCACCGTGGTCTCTTTCTGGTCGGGTCGCACTCGGGGGGAGATGTGGGACGGGAGGGCGGGGCGGTCACCCGTGGGGCTCATGAGGCACCGCCCGCCGAACGGTGCTGGGGACCGCCCAGCACCGTGAGGGCCAGGTGCTCGGCGAACTGCTGCGGGCAGTCGCGCAGGAAGAAGAAGTGGCCGCCCTCGAAGCGGTGGACGGTGCAGGCCGCGGCGGTGCGCTCCCGCCACGCCTCGGCGTCCGTCTCGCTCACCAGGGGGTCGGAGGTGGCGTGGAAGACGTCGACGGGGCACTCCAGCAGCTCGCCGTGCGCGCTCTCGCGCCCGGCGCACAGCCGCAGGTCCCCCCGGGTGAGGTCGACGGCGGCCCGCAACCAGTCGGGGTAGCGCAGCAGTTCGGGGGAGAGCCCGCCGATGTCGAGCATGGTCCGGATCAGTACCTGGTCGTCGGCCTCGGCCCGGTCGGCGAAGGCGGCGCCGCGCTGGGGCGCCCGGCAGGCCGCGGCGACCAGCCGGGCCGGCGTGGAGGCCCGGCGCCGCTGGCGGCGCAGAACGAGGTCGTGGGCGACCAGGGCGCCCATGCTGTGGCCGTAGAACGCGTAGGCACCGCTCAGGTGGGGGTCCAGGTGGCTGTCGAGTTCGGCGACCAGCTCCGCCATGGTGGCCGGCAGGGGGTGGGCGCGGCGGCCCTCGCGGCCGGGCAGTTGGACGCCGACGACCTCCACGCGGCCGGCCAGTGCGGTGCGCAGCCCGGAGAAGACGGAGGCCCCGCCGCCGGCGGGGTGGAAGCAGAAGAGCCGCTTCCGGCTGCCTGGTGGGGGCAGTGAGGGGAGGTAGGGGGTGCCGGGCGCTCGACGCTCGCCCACTGCGGTGACTTCCTGCACGTTCGCCTCCTGTCGGACCTGTGCCGATGGTCGGCAGGAGGGATAAAGCCGCTCTTACGCCCGCCTTTTCCACGGCGCCCGCAGGCACCCCCGCGGCACTCCGGTGGACGGTGTCCGGCCCGGCGCACCGCCCGGCGGCGAGCGGTGCGCCGCCGGGCGGTGGGCCCCGGG
>NZ_JBHWGP010000076.1:2668-4114 GCF_042733155.1 Streptomyces sp. NPDC059740
CGCCTGGTGTTTTATAGCCCCTCTCCCCCCCGCATTTTCCCCGCGCCCCCCCGCCCGCCCGGTGGTCCGGGGGGTGTCGGGCTGGGCCCGGGCTCTCCGCCGGTGGGCGTGCGGTGCGCCGCCGGGCGGTGCGCCGCGGGAACGCACACGCGGACGAGGCGACGCGGTGAAGCGCGCACGGCTCACGGGCGCGGCCGAGGGGGCGGCCTCCCGGGGCTCACCGACCGGAGGCAGGCCGGGGGGTGGGTCCGGGCGGTGGACCGGCCGCAGCGCCCGGCGGACCGACGACGGCGGCCCGTCGGCCCGCTCCGGGGTTGCGGGTCCACCCCGCCCGTCAGCAGGACGGTGGCCGGCGCACGGCGGTGACGGGCGCACGCACCGGGACGGGAGCCGCCGGCCCGCACCGTCCGCGGGCACACCAGGGGGCCTCGTCCGCCGTGGGCGGGCGCGCAGTGCGCTCCCCGTCTCCCGCCCTGGAGGCGGACCGCGGGTGACCCGCTCAGGCGCGCAAGCCGTCGCGGACGACCGCGATGACGCGTTCCTGGGAGGCGGTGCCCACCGGTTCGCGCTGTCCGGCGAGGAACAGTGCGCGCAGCAGGACCGCCAGGTCCTCGACGCCGAGGTCGGCGCGGACCGCACCGGCGTCCTGGGCGCGCGTCAACAGGTGGGCCAGTGCCGCCCACAGATCGCGGTTGGCCTCGGTGAGGCTCGCGCTCACGTCGATGCCGGCCCCGGCGAGCGCGTCGAGGAGGTCCTTCTTCGCCGCGCTCTCGGACAGCAGGAGCGAGACCGCCTCGAAGAACGCCGCACCGGCCACGGGCGCCTGCGAGAGTTCACGGACCCTCTCGGAAAGGCTTTGCACCCGGTCCAGGAGTACCGCGTCGAAGAGCGCCTCCTTGGTCGGGAAGTGCCGGTAGAGAGTGCCGGGTCCGACTCCGGCGCGACGGGCGATCTCGTCGAACGGCACGAAGAGCCCGTCGCGGGCGAACGCCTCCCGGGCAGCCGTGAGGACCCTGGCACGGTTGCGCCGGGCGTCGGCACGCATCCTCGGCGGCGACTGCTCGGTCACTGGTCCTCCTGGGGCGTGTCCACACCGCGAACCGACGGGCCCGTGCGCCCGCGCTCACCCTAGTACACGCCGTTCGGGTGCCCGGCTGTCGGTTCAGCGGGCCGCCGACCACCGGGCGGGGCGGGCTCCCGTGCCGGCCGGCGGTCTTCGTGGCGGGACGTGCGGGGCGGGGGCGCCGGGCGTCGTGGGGGGGGTGAGGAGGAGGAAGCGGAAGGCCACCGCGCACGCCGTTCCCCCGGCGGCGGAGCCGGGCCCGCCACCGACCGCCCGCGCCCGGTGGTCGCGCAGTGGTGCGGGCGTGGGGGGGCGGGGGGGGGGGGGGCGGGGGGGCGCGGGGGGCGGGTGGGAGGAGGTGGCCGGGCGGTGCGGCCCGGCCG
>NZ_JBHWGP010000076.1:4124-10301 GCF_042733155.1 Streptomyces sp. NPDC059740
GCGCCCCCCCGCCCCCCCCGGCGCTGGTGGCTGTGGCGGGGGCGGGGGGGCGGCGGCGGGGGGCGGGGGGCCCCAGCCCCCCACGGTTCGGGGAGTGGGCGGGCGCCCGGAGGCGGCCGGCCACAGCAGGTTGCTCAGACAGGACGCGCGTCCTCGCCGGGTGGGACCGGCAGCCGGGGCGGGGAGCCCACCGGCCAGGTCGCCACCGGCGGGCCGAGGTGGCCGCGGCTGCGTTCCGCCGGCCGGTCACGGCCGGTGTCGAGGTGGGAGGGCGCGAAGGAGCGGCCCGTGGCGACGGCCGTGCCGTGCGGGTCGTACTCGGCGGCGGCCACCTCGTGCACCGCGGTGGCGGGGGCTTCGGACATGAGCGGCTCCCGGGGACGAGGACGGTGCCGGTTCCGCGGCACTAAACGGAGGATGCGCCCCGCATGGTCCCAAGGATATGGAGCACGCTCTCCGGTTGTCAACGACTCGCGTGTCCCCGGCGGTCGGGAGGTGGTCGGTGTGCGCCGGGCCCGTCCCCGCCCGGCCGGGACGAGGCCGGCGGGCCCCCTGCTCGCACCGCACCGCCCCGGGCCCGCGGACGGGCGGAACGCGAGGGCGGCGGTGCCGACGCGCACGTCCCGGGCGTCACGGTCCCGGGAGACGCGAACCGGGGGGGGCCCCGCCGCGGGCCCCCCCCCCCCCCCCCCCCCCGGGGGCGCCCCGCGGGGGCCCGGGGCCGCCCGGGGGGGCCGGAGCCCGGGCCCGCCCCGGGGCCCCCCGGCCCGGCCCCCCCCCCCCCGCCCCCCCGCGGGGGCCGCACCCCCCCCCCCCCCCCCGCCGCCCCCCGCCTCGCGGGCGCCCGGGTCCCTACGGGCTGTCAGGACCCGGGCCGGTCCCGGTCAGGTGCAGGTCCCCCCGGTCAGCGCGGAGAACAGCGCGGGCAGCTGGTCCATCGCCTCGGCACCGGCCAGCGGGTTGCTGTAGTCACGCGAGTGCGTGATCTCGCCGTCCTTGATCGTGGTCACCGTGGCGTACTGGAACGAGAAAGCCTTACCGGTCTTCACCACCGTGCCGTTGACCGTGTACTCGGTGCAGATCACCGTCGGGTCGTCGGTGCGGCGGATCGAGACCGGGTCCACCGAGGTGAACTGGACGACGCCGGCGGACTGCTCGAAGCGGGCCAGCAGTGCCGCGCGACCGTTGGTGACCGGGTCCACGCCCGGCGGGGCGAACGGGATCTCGACCACGGTGTCCACCGAGTAGCAGTTGGCCAGGCCGGTCCAGTCGTTGTTCTCGGTCGCGGTGATGAACCGCTGGAAGACCTCGACCGGATCGGTCTCGGCGGACGTGCGGGGCCGGGAGGCGGCGGCGTAGGACGTACCGGACTGCCCGGTGGCGGCGGCGGTGGCGACCACGGCGGCACCGCCGGCGTAGCGGAGTATCGATCTTCGGTCGAGCGTCATGACTGTCCTTGTCTCGTTTCTGGTCGGGGCCGTCGGATGACGGCGACGTGTCCGGGGCGGGAGATCAGCCGATCGCCTGCGGGAACGTGAAGAACCGGTGCGGGTCGTAGAGCGCCTTGGTGGCGGCCAGCCGGGGGTGGTTCTCGGCGTAGTAGGACCGGCGCCAGTCGGTGAGGGCGGGGTCGGGCATGTTCTGGTACGACTCCCCGTTGGAGTAGGGGTCCATGGCCTCGAACACACCGGTCACCCAGCTCTGGGCGGCGGCCTGCTCGGCGGCGGCCGGGTCGGCGGTCCCCACGGTGTCGATGCCGATCAGCTGGAAGACGGTGTCCCGGTGCACGTAGGCGGTCGCGTCGCGGGCCACGTCGTTGATCGCGCCGCCGAGCCCGGCGGCGCTGAGCAGCCGGGTGTGGCCGGCCCGGCGGTCCGCGTCGAACGCGGCCAGCAGCCCGGACACCCCGCTCCCGGGCAGCGGGGTGCGGAACATCCGGTTGCGCTGGGTCAGGAAGGTACCGCGAGGGAGCAGCCCGTCCGCCGTGACGCCGACCCGGTGGCACTGTGCCGCGGTGTCATCGGCGCAGCCGTAGTGCGCCATCATCGCGTCCCGGTAGGAGAGTTGGTCGGCCTGCCGGGTGTCGGGGGCGCTGCCCACCAGGGCGGTCAGGTCGTCCAGGCACTGGTTGAGCGAGGAGACGCTCCCGCGCCACGCTCCGGAGACGTTCAGCACCGCGGCGGTGCCCGGCGCGGCGTCGGTCAGCGCTACGGTCAGCGTGGTGCCGAGTTCACGGGGGCCGCGGGCAACCCACTCCTGCCAGGCGCCGAGCACCTGGGCCGCGACGTCCCAGCCCCAGGTGAGGCTGTAGTTGACGAGGCTGGTGATGCCCAGCGGACTGACCTCGAAGCTCGTCACGACGCCGAAGTTCCCGCCGCCGCCGCCGCGAAGGGCCCAGAAGAGGTCGGGGTGCTCCTTTGCCGACGCGGTCACCACGGAGCCGTCGGCGAGCACGACACGGGCCGACAGCAGGTGGTCGCAGCCCATACCGGCGCTGGGCGACAGGAGGCCGTAGCCGCCGCCCTGCAGGAAGCCTGCGGCACCCACGGTCGGGCAGGAACCGCCGACCAGAGCCAGTCCGGCCGGCGCCAGGGCCGTCAGACTGTCGATCTGCTGGACTCCCGGCCCCACGGTCACCGTGGGCGTGTCGGCGCTGCCCGCGGCCGGGTTGACGGTGAGGGAGTTCAGTGCGGACAGGTCCAGGACCAGGCCCGGACCGGTCGAGTAGCCGGCGTGGCTGTGGCCGCCGCTGCGCGGCACCAGCGCGACACCGTGGTCCTGCGCGAACCTCAGGCACTGCTGGACGTCCTGCTCGCTGGTGCAGTACGCGACCGCGGCGGGGCTGACGGTGTCGTACTGGCTGAAGAACAGCTCCTTGGCCACCGGGTAGGCGGCGTCGGAGGGCAGCACGAGGGTCCCCTGGAGCAGGGTGCGCAGCCGGTCCCAGGGGATGGTGGTGCCGGCCGGCAGGGCGGACGAGGGGGCCGACCAGCCACCGGTCAGCACACCCGCGGCCACCGCGCCACCGCCGTAGCGCAGGAACGCTCTCCGATCGAACGACATGCTTCCTCACAACGGCTACGCGCCTCCCCGGCGAGCCGGGGGAGCCGGATGGTGTCGGGCGGGACGGACCTTAAGGAGCCCTGCTTAACCGGTGCTTAAGCGTGCCGCGGCCCCGGCACGGAGGGCGTCGCCGGGCGGCCGTGCGGGACGAACGACGCCCGCGCGGCGGGTCGTTGACATCCGGAGAGTGCGCCCCGTATCGTCGAAGCGGGGCGCACTCTCCGATACGCGGCGCCCGGTCCCGTCTGTCGATCGTTGAACTGGAGCCAGTCATGACGGAGCAGAAGCACACCCCGACCGCGCGCGAGGTGGTCGAGCGGTTCCTGGACGCGGCGCTGGACCCGGCCGGGAAGCACCTCGCCGACCTGTACGGCGACCCGGTCGTGATCGAGATGCCGTTCGCCCCGCCGGGGTTCCCGCGCCGCACCGAGACCACCTCGGAGCAGCTGCGGGCCCGCTACGAGGCCGGCGCCGGAGCCCGTGAGTACACCAAGGTCGACTCGGTGGTGATCCACGAGACCCGCAACCCCGAGGTCGTCGTCGTCGAGTACGACGTGCACGGCAAGGACGTGGCGACCGGCAAGCAGTTCGTCCTCTCCTACATCAACGTGATGACCGTGCGCGACGGACGCATCGTGCACTCGAAGGACCACTCCGACCCGATCGTCGCCGCGAAGGCCCTCGGCATGCTCCCCAAGCTGGTGGAGGCCCTCACGGCCGACCTCGAGAACGAGGGCGCGTAGCGGTTCTCCTGCGGCCGGCGTCGACGGTGTACCGCCCGCGGGCGGTGCACCGCCGGCGCCGGCTGCTGTTTCCGGCACCGGCGTGCCGACCGGTGGACCCGGTCGACGGCACGCCGGGCCAAGAACGCCTAACTCAGGAGTTGTGACCATGTCCGAGACCAGCGCACCCGACCGGCTGGAACCGGCCGTCCGCAAACTGATCGGCATCCTCCTGGTCGGTCTCGTGGCGGTGCTGCTCGACACCACCATCGTCAACGTCGCGGTCGACCGCCTCATCCACGACCTGCACACCACGGTCTCCACGGTCCAGTGGGTGAGTACCGGCTTCCTGCTCGCGCTGGCCATGGCGATTCCTCTGACCGCATGGGCGATCGGGCGTTTCGGCGCCAGACAGGTGTGGTTGCTGGGGGTCGCGCTGTTCCTGGTGGGTTCGGTGCTGGCGGGCGTCGCCTGGGACATCGGGAGCCTGATCGTCTTCCGGGTGCTCCAGGGCCTGGGGGGCGGCCTGATGCTCCCGGTGCAGCAGACGCTGCTGGTCCAGGCCGCGGGGCCGAAGCGTCTGGGCCGGGTGATGGCCGCCATCGGGCTGCCGGCGGTGATCATCCCGATCCTCGGACCGGTGGTGGGCGGCCTGATCGTCAGCAACGCCAGCTGGCGCTGGGTCTTCTTCCTCAACGTCCCCTTCAGCGTGGTCGCGTTCTACCTGGCCTGGCGCGGACTGCCGGCCGGCGGGGCGCGGAACCGGCAGCCCCTGGACGTCCTCGGGCTGGCGCTGATCACCCCCGGCCTGGCCGCGATCCTCTACGCCCTGTCACAAGTGGCCGCGCACGGCACGGTCACCCAGCCGGCGGTCCTGCTGCCGCTGGTGGCCGGCCTGCTGCTGCTCGCCGGCTTCGTGGTCCACGCCCTGCGCACCAGCGGCCGGCCGATGGTCGACGTCCGGCTCTTCACCGACCGCCCCTTCGCCCTCTCCTGCGGCCTGCTCTTCCTCAGCGGCCTCTCGCTGTACGGGGTGGCGCTGCTGCTCCCGCTCTTCTACCAGCAGGTCCGCGGACAGAGTGCGTTGGTGGCCGGTCTGATGCTGGCACCGCAGGGCGTCGGCAGCCTGATCGCCCGGAACTGGGTGGGCCGGCTGTCCGACCGGCTCGGTCCGCGACCGGTGGTGGTGGCCGGCGCCGTGTGCGCCGTGCTCGGCAGTGTGCCCTACCTCTGGGCCGGCGTGCACGGTGACGTGGTGGTGCAGGGCGCCGGGCTCCTGGTACGCGGTGTCGGGCTGTCCGGGGTGAACATCGCGGTCATGGTCGCGGCCTACCGTGGCCTGCGCCCGGAGCAGGTACCGCACGCCAGCAGCGCCACCCGCATCCTGATGCAGGTCGGCGGGTCGTTCGGGGTGGCGGTGGCCGCGCTCATCCTGCAACACGAGCTCACCGCCCGGGCGGTGACGGGAGCGGCGGCGCGGGCGACGGCCTACGACCACTCCTTCGCCTGGCTGCTGGGCCTGACAGCGGTGGCCCTGCTGCCGGCCGTCCTGCTGCCGGGGCGGGCGCGGGAGGCGGCCGACGCCGGCCCCTCGAACCCGTCCTCGCCCGCCGAGGCGCCCGCCGCACGGTGACCGGCCCCGCCCGACCGCACCGTCGAACGGGTGGCGGAACACCGTGTACTAGCCTGTGACCTGCCGTCCGAGCTGCAGCGATCATCGCGAGAAGCCCACCCGACCCAGCCGAGATGTGAGGAGTGCCGGAGTGAACGCGCAGTCGACACCCCCGATGAGAGCCGATGCCCGGCGCAACCGGGCCCGCGTGCTGGAGGTGGCCCAGGAGGCCTTCGCCGTCGACGGCCTGCTGGTCCCGCTGGACGAGATCGCCCGACGCGCCGGGGTGGGCGCCGGCACGGTGTACCGCCACTTCCCCACCAAGGAAGCACTGTTCGACGCGGTCATCCTGCACCGGGTGCAGAGCCTGGTGGACCGGGCCCGCGAGCTGGCGGACGCGGCCGAGCCGGGGCCGGCGTTCTTCGGGTTCGTCGCCGAGATGACGCAGGCGAGCGCCGCCAAGAAGGACCTGATCGACGCCATGGCGGGGGCCGGGATCGACGTGACCGCGAACCTGTCCGAGGTGAACCGCGAACTGTGGGAGTCGATCGACGAGTTGCTGACCCGGGCGCAGCGGGCCGAAGCGGTGCGCCGGGACGTGGGCATCGCCGAGGTGATGGCCCTGCTGCGAGCCGTCTTCCTCGCCACCCAGCAGGGGGACGACGCGGAGCAACTGACCGCCCGGGTGATGGCGGTCGCCTGCGACGGGCTGCGGACGCCCCCGGCAGCGCACTGACCACGGCGGGGTGCGCCGGAGGAAGCGTCCGCTTCCTCCGGCGC
>NZ_JBHWGP010000077.1:0-10112 GCF_042733155.1 Streptomyces sp. NPDC059740
ACGCCAGCACCAGGCTCGGACCAGCCACTACAAGAGACGAGGCCACAGCCCAAGAACTGAAGCCTCGCCACGGTAAGCACCGTTGCAGTACTAGGGCCTGTGCGGAGTCGTGATCAACGTGGCGGTAGAACCTGTACAGCGTCGGCCACCAGCACGACGCTATCCGGGCAGGAAGCTGTCAGGGCGTGCGGAGCTGGGGCGGGAAGCCGGTCCAGCGCAGGTCGTCCGGGAGGTGACTCACGTCGTTGTAGACGAGGACGGTTGCGGGCCGGGCAGGCGCATAACGGATCACCGTGAGCGCAGCGTTTGCGTGGTTGAGTCCCATCCAGCGCCAAGCCGGCGCTTCGAAAGCGGCGCGCACCAGCCAGGCGATGAGAAACGCGTGGGTGACGACAAGGTCGTGGCGGGGGGCATTCCCGCCGTCGACCGGCCCGGTGAACTCCGCGACCGCCTGGCGGGCCAACCTTGCTCCGCGCGCACGGTCCACGGCAGACAGCGAAGCGAGGCGAGGCAGCATGGCGTCGGCAACATCTGCGGGAACCTCGTCACGCTCCGGCACGTACGGGACGTAGTCCCCGGCCGCCTCGCACTCACGCAGCGGCACATCGCCCAGACGCTCCCCGACCAGCCGGGCCGTCTGCACCGCGCCGGGCAACGGACCGTGGTGAACGGCCGTCAGCGGCACCCCGTGCAGACGCTTGCCCAATAGCTCAGCCTGACGGCGCCCGGCCGCGGTGAGACTGCCCTCGTCGGGTGTGGCCTCGCCATGGCGGGCAAGGTAAAGGTATCGATCTTGCATATCGGGGTCGACGCCCCCCGGTGGCCGCTGGTTCCCCCGCCCCGTCCAGGGAGCCCAGAGTCGGCCGCCAGCGGTGCTCATGATCACGACCCCGCACAGGCCCTAGTTCTCTGCCTGGGCGGCCTTGCGAGCCTTCAGGGCGACGGCGTCCGCGGTCAGAGCGCCGACCCGCAGCGCGGTGGCCAGGCCCGCGACCACGTGCTCACTCATCGGCGGCATGAGAGGGGACTTCACCACAGCGGCCGGTGGTCACCTGCGTGCCGCGAGGCGTTCGGGCTACGCCTTGAAGACGCCTCGGTTGCAGCGCAGCCCTGCTACGACGACGGTGATGATGACTGTCGTGATGACAGCCGTTCCTACGACCGAGCCGGTGGCGGCGAAGATGCCGCCGAAGCCGGCCACGCCCAGCGCCGCACCCACCGCGAGGGCTGTCTCCTGGAGTGCCGCCGCGCGTGCGACGTCTTTGGGCGGGACGCTGCCCAGCAGGTAGGCGTCGCCGGAGGCCATGGAGACGCCGACACCGAGGCCGATCAGGAAACTGGCGGGCCACAGGCCGACGAAGGCGGCCACGATGAGGCCGACGGCGCAAGTGGCCAGGCTGACCTGGAGCATGTGCACCGCGGTGAAGCGGGCCTGGACCTTGTGGAACGCGAACCCGCCGAGGGAGACCCACAGGGCCAGGACCGATACCGGGAGGATTGACAGGAGCGAGTCAGCCTCCGCGCTGAACAAAAGGACCGATCCTGTGTAGCTGGCGGAACTCACGACGAGCGCGAGGGAGGGCGCGCCGAGTCGGGAGAAGCTGAGCATCCGTACGTCGATAAGCGGGTCGCGCGAGCGGAGTTGCCGCGTGCAGAAGACCGCTAGGACCAGGCAGCCCACGATCGTCGCGAGGAGGCGCCCGAATGCGGCGCCATGGCTCTGCAGTCCGGCCACGAAGAGTCCGAAGCCCACGAGAGCGAGGGCGGAGGAGGCGACGTCGACCTTGGTCGACGAGGCCTGTCCCAGGGTGATGCCACGCAGTAGCGCGGTGGCGAGCACCCCGCACACCAGGGCGACGGTGGCAGGCAGCCAGAAGAGCATCGTGTAGGCGTCGATGTCGACGAACGCCCGGCCGATCAGGGGGCCTGTACCGGCTCCGATGGCGTACGTGGTGATCCACAGGGAGTAGCCGAGAGTGCGCTCCGACGTCTCGGGCAGTCCGCCAATGACCGAGGCGACGCTGGAGACGATCAGCGCGTAGCCGAAGCCTTGGATGAACCGGCTGGCCGTCCACATCGTCGCCGTGTCCAGCAGTGCGGGACTTGCTCCCGCGAGGGCGAAGACGAAGAGACCGGTCGCCAGCGTCACGCCGGGACCCAGACGTGCACCCAGACGTGAGCCGAGGACGACGCAGGAGGCGAGGGCGATCGTGTACCCGTCGATGAACCACAGGTGCCATGAGTCGGTCAGGACTGGCAGGTCGTAGGCGGTGGAGTTGAACAGCGTGGAGTCCACACCGCCTAGGAACATGGGGACCAGCAGCAGGGGGAAGAGGATCTTCTTCGACACGGCGGTGGACCGCGTGGGGGCAAGGACAGTTCCGGTCATGGCAGACCTCGTCTCAGTTGGCGTTCTTCGGCGAGCGCAGCAGGAGGAGCACCCTTGCGACGACGCCCGGCAGGACTGCTAAATCCGCAGTCGGTCTTCTCTCTCCGAGCCCGGTGGGAGGAGCGGGGCCTGTGCGGTGGGCCGCAGGGCACTCAGGGCTGGTTGTCGAGGAGGCCATGAAGTCTCCGAGCGATAGGGGAACCATCTAAGATGGTTCTACCAGCACGCGGTTCTTCCCGCAACCGTCCAAGCCGGTTCCACGCTCCTGTTGGGGGCGGCGCGCGAGTAACGCGGCGGAGGCCCTCTGCGACGGACCAGTGGTCGGAACTACGCAAGCTGGCCCCGGCCCGTGCGCCGCCCAAAGAGGGGCGCCCACGGCCGGGGCCGGCGCGGCCTCACCTGTACGGCGACGGGCGCGGGTTTCCTACATGCCCTGCGGGGAAGGGAATTCGCGGTTGCTGAGGTACTGCGGGCGCGGTGCGTCCGCCGCGTAAGGTGCCCCCAGCGTGTTCTCCACGCTGTTGTAGACGATGAAGATGTTCGAGCGCGCGAACGGCGAGAGGTTCCCGTTGGAGCCGTGCAGCAGGTTGGAGTCGAACATCACCGCGGAGCCGGCGGGACCCGTGATCTGCTCGATCCCGTGCTCCTTCGCCATGCGTGTCAGGTGCTTGCGGTCCGGGGAACCAACGCTGGGGGCGGCCACGCGGAGCGACTCCTTGTGGTAGTCCTGCGGGGTGACCCCGACCGTGGGGACGAACGTCTTGTGGGTGCCGGGCATGACCATGAGCGGTCCGTTGAACGGGTGGTTCTCGGTCAGGGAGATCGAGACGCTGAACGCGCGCGGCCTGGGCATGCCGTCTTCGGAGTGCCAGGTCTCGAAGTCGGAGTGCCAGTGGAACGGGGCGCCGCCGAACCCTGGCTTGTAGTTGACACGACTCTGGTGGATGTAGACCTCGGAGTCGAGTACCTGGCGAGCGATGTTCATGAGCCGGGGCGAGCGAAGCAGCTCGGCGAACATCTCGCTGACCTTCTCGACCTCGAAGACAGAACGGACCTCGTCGGACTCCGGTTCCAAGATGATGCGCTCACTCGCGCGCAGCATCGGGTCCTCGCCGAGGCGCCGGAGTTCGGAAAGGTAGAGGTCTACCTCTTGCGCGGAGAGCAGGTCGTCGAGGACCAGGTAGCCGTTGGACTCGTACTGCTTGAGCTGCTCGCCCTCGAGTGGGCCCGGAGCCTCCCCCCACACCGACGGGTCTGTCCGTGGCATGGGAACGGCCTCACCGAGAACTCGGGTCGGATACAGGTCGGGACGCTGAGCGACAGTCATATACTGTTCTCCTTTTCAGGGGAGCGGCGGATTTTTCTGCCCGTATAGGAGCGCAATTCATCGGCTCGCGGAGCGAGGTGCCGAAGTTCCAAGGCCTGTCTCTCGCGGCTTATTGGGTCGTTCTCCGGCTCTTTCGATACTGCAAGCTCGCAGGGAGTAAAGAAAGGGTCTTCGAGTGTCCTGAATCGTCCTTGACCTAATCAGGACCGCGAAGTGCACCGTGCGTCCACGAAGGCGCGGGCGTGGCGTGCTGCGCCCTCCAACAGCGGGGAACCGCCCGGAAGGGTTCCCTTGCTTGTCCTCGGCATGGCAACCGGCTAAGGTGGTTCCATGTCCGTCAAGCGATACCCCGAGTTCCGTCTTGGCAAGGTGTTGGCGACCAGCTTCACGGCGACCCTCACAGAACGCTGCGGTGAACCCGTCGAACGCATCCCTGCCCCCGAGCGGCTGGTCGACTGGTTGGCGGTCTACGGGATCAAGGTCGATTCGTGCAGCGACTCCCAGCTAGAGCATGCTCGGCAACTGCGTGAAGCGATCCACGAAGCCGCTACCGCCGTCGCGACGCAAGTCCCCCCTCCCGCCGCAGCCATCCAGGTCATCAATGACTGCAGTACGGGCGGCCAGGCCGCGGTGATCCTTTCGCCCTGGAGTAAACGGGAGTGGTACCTGGAGTCCGCCTCCGTCGAGGACGCTCTCAGCGTGATTGCCGCCGACGCGGTCGACATCGTCTCGGGTGCGCGCGAGGGGAAAATGGCGTTGTGCGCGTCCCCGACGTGTCGGGCCGCATTCTTCGACACCAGTCGAGGTGCAACGCGCAGATGGTGTGAGATGAACACCTGCGGGAACCGCGAGAAGAAGGCGCGTTTCCTCGCCAACAAGCGCCAGAACCCGAGCCGCGCAGGCTGAAGCCACGCTGGGTGCCGTTCTACGCCGACGCTCCCCTGCCTACTGGCCGCCTCTCCCTGTCAGGGACGGTGCGTGCACAGTCCCACGGTGACGGGAGCGCCCTGTGTTCGACCGTTGCAAGCGAGTAGCCCCGCCGTCGTCGCTCATCGCACGAACGCGTGCAACGCCGGCCCGCGCTGCGGTGTGCTGCTTGCGAGTTCGGAATGCTGCCGCTCGACAACCGTCGGGCGCTGTAGACGACGAGGGTAGGGCGTCGTGGTCATCAGGCTCCCGCACTCCCTCGTCCTGCCACTCACGCAGGTGCAGAGAGGGAAGTAGATGCTGGATGTTTTGAAAGTTGATGCCACCGCGGAAGTGGTCTACCGCGGGATGCTGGCACATCCGCAGGAGGGCGTGGCCGAGCTGGTGCGTCGGCTCGAACTGACCGAGCAGGAGGTGCGGGCAGCACTCGACACCCTCGCGGAGCTGGCCCTAGTGCGGCACTCCCCCGAAGACCCTCAGAGCTTCCACGTCGTGGAACCTCACCTCGCCGCAGAGATCCTGCTCGCCAAGGAGCGGGCTGAACTCGCGGCCCAGCAGCAGCGCGTGCAGGAGGTCCAGGCCGCTGCCTTACAGCTCAAGTCGGAGTTCATCCCGGAGAGTCCCAAGGACGAGGTGCACCGCCTGACCGGGGTCGACTCCGTACGCGACTACCTGGCAGCGCTTCCCGACGAGGTCCAGGAAGAGCTGCTGACCTTCGCCCCGGGAGGAGCGCAGACGGAGGCCAACCTGCGTAGCTCGCGCCCGATCGCGGACGCACTGCTCGCGCGAGGGGTGCGGATGCGCACCGTGTACCTGGACAGCGTCCGCAACGATCCCCCCACGGTCGCGCATGCGGACTGGCTCGCCGAACGGGGCGGCCGCATACGCACCGCGCCTTCGCTGCCGAACCGCCTGATCATCTGCGACAAGAAGATCGCCATCGTCGCCGTCGACTCAGACGACACTTCGGCCGGGGCTGTGGTTCTGCGGACGGCTGGAGTAGTGTCGTCCCTGTACGCCCTTTTCGAGAATATTTGGCAAACCGCCCAACCCATGGAAGAGAGAGCCCAGCCGAGTGACGAACAGGGTCTGAATCCGCAACAACTGGAGGCCCTGAGGCTGTTGTCCCTTGGACACACCGACGACTACGTTGCGGCGCGGCTGGGCGTGTCAGGCCGCACGGCACGCCGGATCGCCACGAAGCTCATGAGTCACCTCGGCGCGCGAAGCCGGTTCCAGGCCGGCCTGCACGCGGCTGCCAGGGGCCTCATCCGGCCGTGACGGCCCGTGTACGTCTCCGATCGACAAGCAGTCGAAAGGGAATGGCCATTCGGACAGGACACCCCACTCATGTACCTCGTACAGCTCACCCTCGCACCATCGGGCGATGCCCACCCACCCGCTGAGATTAAGCAGGCGCTCCACGACGCGGCACCGGACATCGTTGAACACGTCCGCGTTCACACGCACACGCGGCCTCACCTTGTCGTCAGCCTCTTCCTCCGTGCCGCCTCCCTGGACGTGGCGGAGGCGGCGGCGAAGCGGATCTGGCAGCACGCGACCACCAGCTGCAGCCCTTTGGCTGCCTGGTCCCTGCAGCGGGCCGAAGTGCCCCTCCATCCGTACGACATGGAGTGAGCCTGGCTTCTCTCGATGCCTGTGCCACAGGGCTTGAGCTAGTTCCGGGGTCGTGCGGCGGCCCGCTGGGGTGCATAGCAGAGCAGACATGGGTTTCGTGATCATTGAGGTGTCGAAGCTCAACGATCGTGAGGTGGCCAGTACCTGCTGCTGTATCTTTCCCCCCATCCCGCCGGTGTTGGTGACAATCGAGCTGTTTTCATCCTCGGTTTGGGCAGGTCAGGTTCAGGGTGAGGACGGCTTGGACGAGGCTGGTGATGCGGGTGGTGGAGCAATGCAGCTTGCGTAGGAGCCGCCAGGTCTTGAGGGTGGCCATGGCCTGCTCGACGAGTGCGCGGATCTTGGCGTGCGAGCGGTTGACGGCCTGCTGACCTGCGGAGAGCGTCTCCCAGCGGCCCCAGTAGGGCAGCCGTATGGTGCCGCCGGCGCCGCGGTAGCCCTTGTCCGCCCAGCACTCCACACCCGCTTCGGCCAGGGCGTCGATGATGCCGTGGGTACGGGCGGCCCTGATGTCGTGGACCGCTCCCGGCAGCGCGGGCGAGGCCCGCAGCAGTCTGCCGGTCGGGTTGGTGATGACCTGCACGTTCATACCGTGCTTCTTGTGCTTCCCGGAGAAGAAAGGCCGGTCCGAGGCGATCCGGTCGATCGGCAGAAGCGTGCCGTTCAGGATCACGAACGCCTTGGTCGAGGCCGTCTTCACCGCTTCGGCGAGATCCGGGGCGAGGGCGGCCAGGACCTCGACCGCTTCAGCGATGTACCGGTAGGCGGTGGCGATGCCGACGCCGAAACCAGCCGCGAGCTGCGCGTAGGTATGACCGCACCGCAGATGGGCCAGGACCAGCAGCGCCTGTCGGCCTGCGGGCAGTCGACGCCATCGGATTCCCAGCTCCCGTCGCCGGGTCCGGAGACGGGCGGAGAGGTGGCGCAAGGTCGAGGTGGACACATCGAGGCCGGACGGGTAGACAAGCACGCGGAAGCTCCTGGCTGGACAGCTGATCTCGATAATCATCCGTCTACCAGGAGCTTCTTCACGTCTGGACACCGCACCCAGCCCAACTACCGTCTCAAAGAGTCAGGTTGGAAAGACCTCACTGCCTAATCACCGGACACGGCCGCCACGAGTCGCGCTCGTTCAAGACCTGCGGCATCGCCGTCGGACTCGACGGGATCGCCTTCCCCCACGCCCTCCGTGTCCATCGACGCCGCAAACAGGCTGGCGGGCGTCAGAGCCGCGAGACGGTCTATGCCGTCACCCAGCCTCGACGTCCACGAGACTCCCCGGCCGCACTCGCCGCTGCCGTCCGCGGCCACTGGACCGTCGAGACCCTGCATCATGTGCGCGACGCGATCTACGCCGAGGACGCCTCCACCCTCCACACCGGCACCTCACCCCGGGCCATGACCACCTTCCGCACCCTCGCCATCGGCTGCTCAAAATCCTCGGAGAGGCCAACATCACCAAGAGCACACGCGCACTCCGCGACCAGCCCGAGCGAGCACTCCCACTCCTGGGCATCAGCAACAAATCAGACGCTCAGGGAACTTGATCAAGCCCTGCCTGTATCACGCGCCACCGCTTCCCGCGCCCGGGCGGTGCGTGGGACCCGCATGTCCCTTTTGCGCGTCCCAAACGGTCCAGCCCGGATTATGTCGCGATCTCCGTGGCCCTTTGGCTGAATGCGAGCGCAGTCCTGAACAGGTCAGGACCCATTTAGGCCAACCGTCCGCCCTTCCCTCGCCGTCGTGAATATCGCAGACTCCTTATCGTCGGACAGCAAACCAGCGAGAGGCGAGTCATGAAAAAGCGAATGTTCATCTCCGATAGCTCACCTGTGGAGAGGGTAATTCCTTGCCTCTCACCCGAAGACGACGGCGGATGGCAGTGACCGTATGACAACCTCGAAGAACAGTGTCCAGGGGAATTTGATGGCGGACCTCGCTGAGGAGTACGGCACCCCGCTGTTCGTCTACGACGCCGATGTCCTCGCAGACACCTACCGTACGTTGCGCGGCCTGCTCCCCGCCGGCACCAACATCTTCTACTCGCTCAAGGCGAACCCGAACATCAGCGTCTGCGCCCTGCTGAACTCGTTCGGGACGGGAGCCGAGGTCTCCTCCTACGCCGAACTGGCCACCGCCCTGCGGGCGGGAGTCGACCCTGGCGACATTATCTTCCTCGGCCCCGGCAAGGACGAGAGAGAGCTCGCCGCGTGTGTCGAAGCCGGCATCCACGCGCTTGTCTGCGAGTCACTGGACGAACTCGACCTGCTCGACTCGCTGTTGACAGCGGCAGGACGTGACGACTTCCCGGTGCTCCTCCGGGTGAACCCGGCCTTCGGCAGCAAAGGGTCCGGGCTGGCCATGGGCGGTAAACCTCGACAGTTCGGCATCGATGAAGCCGAACTGCGCGATTCCAAGCACCGTCTCGCGGCCCTCCGCAACGTCCGAGTGAAGGGCGTGCACGCGTACATGGGAACACGATTCCTCAACCACGAGGACATCGTCGAGAACACCCGGCGCATCCTCGCTATCGCGGAGGACCTGGCCGGACAGCTTGAGTTCCCCCTGGAAACCGTCGACTTCGGCGGCGGACTCGGCGTCGCCTACTTCGAGAACGAGGAGGACCTGGACCTTGATGCGCTGGGCGCCGGCCTCGCGAAGGTCATCACCCCCTTCGCGGTGCGCAACCCAGACTGCCGAATGATCATGGAACTGGGCCGCTTCCTCACCGCCACGGCCGGTACGTACGTCGTCCGTGCCCGCTACGTGAAGGAGTCCATGGGAGAGAGCTTCGTGGTGGCCGACGGCGGTACGAACCACCACATGGCAGCCGTCGGCGTCGGCAGCTTCGTCAAGCGCAACTTCCCGATCCGCCACCTGGAGGACCGCTCTGCCGAAGCCTCACGCCCCTACAGCGTGACCGGACCCTTGTGCACGCCCAACGACGTCGTGGCTAAGAAGGTCCGCCTGCCGGAAGTACGGCCGGGAGACCTGCTCGCGGTGGAGCGGTCCGGAGCCTATGGGCCTACCGCCTCACCCGGCCTCTTCCTGAGCCACGGCTTCCCGGCCGAGGTGCTCGTCCACGGCGGGCGCGCCCACCTCATCCGGGAACGCGACACGACGGAGGACCTGCTGGCGAAGCAGCGCCTCGCCGATCTCCGCACCGCGTCCGCATAAACGCGTGATCCATATGGTCACCTGATCCGAACGAGAAGACGATTCGAATGAGAAACGCAGCGAAGCAAGCTGCGCGAGTCGGACTGGATGTACTCGACCGCTCCGAACTCCGCCGCCTCATCGAACGACCCTGGTTCTTGCGCTTCAGTTTCGCCCCGGAGGAAATGGCCCACGCCGAGGCTCTCGGCAAAGATCGTCGCCTAGAATTCCTGGCCGGTCGATTCGCCGCCAAAGAGGCCACCTTCAAAGTCCTGGGAATCGGTTTACTGCAAGGCGTGATGCCACGAGAGATTTACGTGGAACACACCGCGCACGGCGCCCCTGTCGTCCACCTCCGCGGACGAGTCGCGCAACTGACCCCGTCATCCGTCTCGGTCTCCATCACACATAAGCAGAACGTCGTGGCCGCCGTCGCCATCAGCCTCACCGAGGTCCTTGGCGTGCCCTCCGACGACCTCACCGGCGAAGCCGTCGGAAACGGACGAACTGACCCCACTGCCCCGAAGGAGCTTTACGACGTGCCGCCGCCGAACACCTCCGCGACCGCGACCATCGGAACTAGGGCGTGTATCGAGTCGTGATCATTGAGTGGCTGGGGCGAGGTCCTTGATCCAGATCATGGAGGCGCGGAGGTGGAGTCCGGCGAGGTAGCTT
>NZ_JBHWGP010000078.1:0-10003 GCF_042733155.1 Streptomyces sp. NPDC059740
TCGCCGAGTTGCTCTCGGAGTGCGAGCTGCTGCGTGCCCAGGCGCAGGCCGCCGGTGTGGAACTGGACGACAGCGTCGCCTCCTTGGAGGCTCTGGACCAGCTCCGGCCGGTCTGGCGCGACGACCCGGAGACGGCGGCCTGGCTGGGCAACGACGCCGGGCTCTACCTCGGCACGGTGCTGGTGCGCACCCTGCCGGGGGCGAGCTGGCAGGTGTGGCCCGACGGCCGGGTCCTCGTGCGCCTGGAGTCCGGCAGACAGGTCGACGTGGTCACCGCCGGCCACTCCTGGGCGGACGAGGGCGCACCCGAGCTCTCCCAGCTCTGCGCGGAGGCCAGCGAGGACTGACGGGGCCGCCCGCTCCCCGTCTGCCTGCCCGCCTGCCCGGCGCCCGGGCCGGGGCGCGCCACCCTTCCGCCGCCGTGCCGGCCGGCTCTCAGCGTCCCGGCGGCCCTGCCCCGGCGGCCCTTCCCCCTCTGAGCCCTGCCTCCTGTTCGCCGGCCGGATACCTGAGGGTGATCAGTCGCACCACCGTGGGTCAGTCCCCGGTGGCGAGATGCCGGAGTGTGCGCCCCGTCTGTGAGGGCGGGCACGGGGCCTGCGTCACAGGGGAAGCGCGGTAGTAGGCCTCGCCCCTGCCACGAAGGCCGTCGTTGCGGTCGTCTCCCGTTCCTCCCCCAGGCACCTTCGTAGGTCACAGGTTGGCGCCGGTGGGGAGCCGGTTCCCAGGGTGGTGGACGTACCGGGGAGCCGAGCGCCGGACCGGGCGGGAGTCCTTCCGCCTGAGCCTGACACCGGCCCCGCGACGCGAGAAGCCGCGTCGAGCACGCACCGGACGCCCCAAGGGTTCCGGGATGTGCCGCCGACAGCTTGTCGGCCTCCCCACGATGTCCCCCGTAGAGAGGTACGCCATGACTGCCACCACCACCGCCACCCGTTTCCGCAAGTACACGGTCGCCGGTATTGCCACCGCGGGTGCCGCCGCTGCCGCCGCGACGCTGGCGCCGACTCCGGCCCATGCTGCCCCGGTGCACGAGGCCAAGCCCGCGGCCGTCTCCGTCGTCCACGGCAAGAAGGCCGATGCGAAGGACGCGCAGGCCAAGGAGGCGGCGAAGGTCGCCAAGCTGGTCGAGCAGGGCAAGAAGAAGCACGGCGACGACCTGGACGGCTGGATCCGCACGGCGCTGGACGTGATGCAGTACGAGCACATCCCCGGCTCCTACCAGGGCATCCACAAGAACATCATCCGTGAGTCCGGCGGTAACCCGACCGCGCAGAACAACTGGGACATCAACGCTCAGAAGGGCGTGCCGTCCAAGGGTCTGCTCCAGGTGATCCAGCCGACCTTCGACACCTACCACGTCAAGGGCACCAAGGACTCGCTGACCGACCCGGTGGCCAACATCGTGGCTGCGTGCAACTACGCCGCCGACCGCTACGGCTCGATGGACCACGTCGACTCCGCCTACTGATCGGGCGGGACGTCACAGTCCGCTCGGGCTCTGGGGACAGCCGTTCCCCGGTCGGGGGCGGCGGGGCCCGGGTCACCGGTGAGGGCCGGGTGGGATCACACGATCCCACCCGGCCCTCACCCGTGCCTGACCTCCGGAGCGCGCAGGCATCCCCGTCCCGGCCCCGGCAGGAAGCCGTCACAGCCGGTGACCGGGAACCCGCCGCAGGGTGCCTCGGCCGGGCGGGTGCGCGATCGCCTGAACCTCCCGCGCGCCCGGAGGAAAGGCGCACCCGGTGGCGTGTCAGTCGGTGGGGACGCCCACGGCCGCGATTAGGTTGCGGACCCTCGTGACACCAACGGGAGGCGGCAGTGCGGCATGGCCGGTGAGGCGCTCATCGAGATGCGGGGGGTCAACAAGTACTTCGGCTCCCTCCACGTCCTGCGCGACATCGACCTGACCGTCGACCGCGGCGAGGTCGTCGTCGTCATCGGCCCCTCCGGCTCCGGCAAGTCGACGCTGTGCCGCACCATCAACCGCCTGGAGACCATCGACACCGGCACCATCGCGCTGGCAGGCCGCCCCCTGCCCGCCGAGGGACGGGAACTGGCCAGGCTCCGCGCGGACGTGGGCATGGTCTTCCAGTCCTTCAACCTCTTCGCCCACCGCACGGTGCTCGCCAACCTCACCCTCGCCCCCGTCAAGGTCCGCCGCCGGCGCCGCGAGGACGCCGAGCGGCGGGCACGGGAACTCCTGGACCGGGTCGGGCTGGCGGCCCACGCCGACAAGTACCCGGCGCAGCTCTCCGGCGGGCAGCAGCAGCGCGTCGCCATCGCCCGCGCCCTCGCCATGGAACCCGAGGCGCTCCTCTTCGACGAGCCGACCTCGGCCCTCGACCCCGAGATGATCAACGAGGTGCTGGAGGTCATGCGGCAGCTCGCGCGGGAGGGCATGACGATGGTGGTCGTCACCCACGAGATGGGGTTCGCCAGGTCGGCCGCCCACCGCGTGGTCTTCATGGCCGACGGTGCGATCGTCGAGGACAGGCCGCCGGAGGAGTTCTTCACGGCTCCCGAGAGCACCCGCGCCCAGGACTTCCTCTCCAAGATCCTCAAGCACTGAGGGGACGCCGGACCGTGCCGCCCACACCCCGCCCGCACCCGAGCGACCGGCCGCGCCGGCCCCGACGCCTGCGGCCCGCACTCACCGTGGCGCTGCTCTCCGCCCTGGCCCTCGCCGCCGCGGCCTGCGGCAGGTCCGGCAGTCCGCCCGCCAAGGGCCCCAGCAAGAGCCTGCTCCCCTCCTACCAGGTGCGGCACGGTTTCCGGTTGCCCGACTCGCCCACCTGGCGCCGTGCCAGAGCCCGCGGGCACCTTGTCGTGGGCGTCAAGGAGGACCAGCCCTACCTCGGTGAACGCAACCCTGCCGACGGCACGTTCAGCGGCTTCGACATCGAGATCGCCAAGATGATGTCGGCCTCCCTCGGCTTCCCCCCGGCCGGTATCCGGTACACCACCATCGCCTCCGCCAACCGGGAGACGGCCCTCCAGAACGGTCAGGTCGACTACTACGTCGGCACCTACACCATCAACGCCCTGCGCAGACGCCAGGTCGGGTTCGCCGGCCCCTACTACATCGCCGGCCAGGGGCTGCTGGTCCGCAAGGACGAGACGGGCATCCACTCGCCGCACGACCTGGACGGGCGGAAGGTCTGCTCGGCGGCGGGCTCCACGCCCTACCAGCGCATCCGAGCCGACTACCCGCGCGCGATCCTCGTCTCCTACGACACCTACTCGGTGTGCGTGGACAACCTCCTCACCTTCCAGGTCGACGCCGTCACCACCGACGACGCCATCCTGCTCGGCTACGTCGCCAAGGCCCCCGGCGAACTGAAGGTCACCGGCCGGCCGTTCTCCAAGGAGCCCTACGGCATCGGCGTCCCCAGAGACGACACCGCCTTCCGCCTCGCCCTCGACGACGCCCTCAGCCGCCAGGAGAAGAACGGCGACTGGCGCAAGGCGTACCGGGCGACCCTCGGGCTCTCCGGCGTTCCCGCGCCGAAGCCGCCGCCCATCGACCGCTACCGGACGAGCTGAGAGGAGCACACGGGCGTGGACGTCCTGACCCAGAACTGGGCCCTCTACGGGCGGGGGCTGCTGGGCACCGTCGAGCTGACGGTGTACGCCTCCCTGCTGGCCCTCGCTCTCGGCGTGCTGATGGCCGGGTTCCGGGTGGCGCCGGTGGGCTCGCTGCGGGCGCTGGGCACGGTCTGGGTGACGGTGCTGCGCAACACCCCCCTGACCCTGCTGTTCTTCGCCGTGCTGCTGGGCCTGCCGCGCTTCGGCCTGGTCCTGCCCTTCCAGCTCTTCGCGGTGCTGGCCCTGGGCTGCTACACCTCGGCGTTCATCTGCGAGGCGGTGCGCTCCGGCATCAACACCGTGCCGGTGGGCCAGGGCGAGGCGGCGCGCAGCCTGGGCATGTCCTTCCCCCACACCCTGGGCGCCGTCGTCCTGCCGCAGGCCTTCCGCGCCGTCATCCCGCCCGTCGGCTCGACCCTCATCGCGCTCGCCAAGAACTCCGCGATCGCCGGCTCCTTCAGCGTCGTCGAACTGCTCGGCACCTACAAGACGCTCGGCGAACTCGGCTACGGCGTGGTGTGGACCTTCGTCTGGATCGCGGTCGGCTACCTGCTGGTGACCCTGGCCCTGAGCGCGGTCTTCGCCCTGCTGGAGCGGCGCTGGGGGGTGCCGCGGTGACCACCGCCACCCGCAGGCGGCGCCCGCCCCGGGCCTCCGCGCTCTACGACGTCCCCGGCCCCCGGGCCCTGCGCCGGCACCGCCGCTGGGGCCTGCTGTGCCTCGCGGCGATCCTCGCGCTGCTGGCCCTCGCGGTGTGGCTGCTGGTGGACACCGGCCAGTTCTCGGCCCGCAAGTGGGCGCCGTTCACCTACGTGGGCATCCAGGAACTGCTGCTGGACGGACTGGCCAACACCCTCAAGGCCTTCGGCCTCGCGGCGGTGCTCTCCCTGGCCCTGGGTGCGGTGCTGGCCGTCGGGCGGCTCTCGGACCACCGGCCGGTGCGCTGGGCGGCGACGCTCCTGGTGGAGTTCTTCCGCGCGATGCCGGTGCTGGTGATGATCTTCTTCGTCTACGTGGCGCTCCGGGTCGAGCCGCTGTACGCGCTGGTCGCCGGGTTGACGCTGTACAACGGCTCGGTGCTCGCCGAGGTCTTCCGCACCGGCGTGGAGTCGGTGGACCGCGGCCAGCGCGAGGCGGCCCACGCCCTGGGCATGCGCAAGACGACGGTGATGGTGCACGTCCTGGCCCCGCAGGCGGTCCGGGCGATGCTGCCGACCGTCATCAGCCAGCTCGTGGTCACCCTCAAGGACACCTCGCTCGGCTTCCTCATCACCTACGAGGAGTTCCTGCACGCCGGGCGCCTGATCGCCTCCAACCTCGACTACGACCTGCCCTTCATCCCCGTCGTCATGGTGATCTCACCGATCTACATCGGCCTGTGCATGCTCCTGTCGTGGGTCGCGAACCTGGTCGGCCGACGGGAGCGCCGTGACGTGCGGACCAAGGGCATGCGCCGGTCACCGCGGGCGGGCACCCTCCAGGCGGACGGTGGGGGACAGGGCTGACGGCCCCTGGGCCGGGGAAGCCCGGGGGCCGGGGACCGCCGTCTACCGGGACGCGTCGGGGTAGGCGGCCGTCGCACGGATCTCGACGAGGAGACCCGGGCTGGCGAGGGCGCTCACACCGATCAGCGACCAGGTGGGGAAGGGGGCTTGGACCAGGCGTTGCTTGGCTGCGAGGAAGCCGGGCATGTGCTGGTGGATGTCGACGTGGTAGCTGGTCACGTCGACGAGGGCGGACAGGTCGAGGTTCTCCAGGCGCAGGATCTCCTGGATGCGCCGGAGAGCGATCTCGGTCTGTTCCTCGATGGTGTCCGCGATGGTCCCGTCGGCGCGGCGGCCGATGGTCCCCGCGATGAACAGCAGGCCGTGTGCGCGGACCGCGGCGGAGTAACCGAAGCGCGCGAAGGCGCTGGTGGTCTCCCCGAAGACGGCGGAGTCCTCGGGGATCTCGACGGTGTGGAGGGGCATGGCGAAGGGTTCCCTTTTCGTCGGCTGGGTTGTTTCTTCGGTTCGGTCGTGGCGGCGGAGGGCTCAGTCGCCCCATCGGGAGGAACCGGCGGCCTGCTCCAGCCGGGTCCGGCCGTAGGTCTCGCGTTCGCGCAGGAGTTCGCCGGGAATCGAGTAGCGGGGAGCGTTCGCGGGGTCCTGCGCGGCCTGCGCGACGATCGCGTCGGTCAGTGAGCGCACCATGTCCAGGCGTGGATGGGCGGCGTGGACGGCTGCGGCCTGCTCGTCGGTGACGGCGTCGAGGCGGTCGGGCCCGAGGGGGCCGCCGAAGTCGAGCGCGATGCCGTGGCGGACGAGGACGCAGAGCGTGCCGCGGCGTTCCGCGATGCCGGGGGAGGTGTGCAGCGCGATGGCCTGCCAGACCTGGTCGGCGTCGGCTGCGGACCTCCCGTGCCGGAGGAGGAACTCCGCTGCCCGGTCGGCGCCTTCGACCTCGAAACGCCCGCGGTGCGGGCCGTCGGAGGCGACGCCGAGGTCGTGCATCAGGCAGGCGGCGAAGAGCAGGCCGTCGTCGTAGTCCCGGTCGGCGGCCAGGTCCAGGCGGGCGGCCGCCAGCCTGGCGAACAGGTAGCTGCGGACGGTGTGGTGGAAGACGGAGGGTGTGTGCACCGGCCTGACGTGGTGCAGGACGGCCTCGGCGAGGGGGGTGCCGGGCAGTGTGGTCAGGTCGGTGGCCACCTCGTGGCGCGGTCCGGTCATGACCTCATCGTGGCCGGACGCCCACCGGCCCGACGAGTGGCAAAACTCCCTCACTTCGAAAGGATTTTGCCACCGCTGCGTCTCAGCCGGCCGTGGACGGCTCCTGGGTGCGGTGGGAGCGTCCGAAGGTGCGCCGGTAGGCGGTGGGGGTGGTGTCGAGGGCCCGGCGGAAGTGCAGACGCAGGTTGGCGGCCGTGCCCAGGCCGCATTCGTCCGCCACCCGGTCCACCGGGTGGTCCGTGGTCTCCAGCAGTTCCCGAGCCCGGCCGAGCCGCGCGTTGAGCAGCCACCGCAGCGGGGTCGTGCCGGTCTCCTCGGTGAACCGGCGGATGAAGGTGCGCTGCGAGAGGCCGGCGTGGCGGGCCAGCACCGACAGGGTGAGCGGCTCCCGCAGGTGGTGCAGGGCCCACCCCCGGGTGGCGGAGAGCGAGGCGTCACCGGCCACCGCGACCGGGGCGGGCACGTACTGGGCCTGCCCGCCGTCCCGGTGCGGGGCGGCGACCAGGCCGCGGGCCATCTCGTTGGCGACCACCGCTCCCAGGTCCCGCCGTACCAGGTGCAGGCAGAGGTCGATGCCGCAGCACACCCCCGCCGAGGTCAGGACGTCCCCCTCGTCGACGTACAGGACGTCGCGGTCGACCGTGACGGCGGGGAAGCCGCGTTCCAGTTCCTCGACGTGCTTCCAGTGGGTCGTGGCGTGCAGGCCGTCCAGGAGGCCGGCCCAGGCCAGCGCGAAGGCCCCCGTGCAGATCGACACCACGCGCCGGCCGCGTCGGCGGGCCTCGGCCAGCACGGCGAGCACGGCGTCCGGGGGGCGGTGGAGAGGCTCGAAGCCCGGCACGACCACGGTGTCGGCGGCGCGTACCTGCTCCAGGCCGCCCTCGGGGACCAGGGCGAAACCGGCGGTGGTGGTCACCTGCGGGCTGAGCCCGCACAGGGTCATCTGGTAGGGGGTCTCCGGGCGGGCGCTGAAGATCTGCGTCGGGATCGCCAGATCGAGCGGGGTGACCCCGTCCAGCGCCAGGACCGCGACGCGATGCACTGACATGGCAAAACCCTAGCGGGGTACGGCAGTCACGCCGTTCCCGGGCTGGACGGGGCGCGGCCCACGACGGCCCGCACCGGAAGGCTCACCCGCTCTCGCCGTCCAGGTAGAGCCACCGGCCGGCCACCCGCACGAAGCGGCTGTCCTCACGCTGCTCGCCCTGTCGTCCCCCGGACGTCCAGTGGGCGCGGAACTCCACCCTCCCCTCCTGGTGGAAAGCGGTGCCGCCGGTGGTGGCGAGGATCTCCAGCCCCGTCCAGCGCACGTCCTCGTCCAGGTCGAGCGTGGCGGGGCGGGTGTCCGGGTGCCAGGTCGCCAGGAGGTAGTCCGCGTCCCGCACCGCGAACGCCGCGTAGCGGGAGCGCATCAGCGCCTCCGGTGTCGAGGGGACCCGGCGGCCGGTGTGGCAGGCCCCGCAGCAGTCGCCGTAGGCGGCGGGCAGGCCGCAGGGACAGGGGGCGGCGGGGGAGAGGGGGCCACCGGCGGCCCTGGACGGGGCGCCCGGCGACCGGGACGGCTTCCTGCTGCGGGACATTCCGCGATTATCCCCGGTGGGACCCGGGCCGCATGCGCAGGGGCGCGTTCCGCGCAGCCTCGTGCGTGCGGGAACGATCTCGCCATGTTCGTGTCATCGCCTGCCGACGGGGCATCAGCATGCGTACGCTCGCCAGGGGCGCTCCGCGGGACCCGGTCACGTTCCCCGCCGGGACGCCGCGGGCGCCACGCAGGACCCACCGTCCGCGCCACACCCGGAGGTACGCCCATGCCCACCGTCCGCCGCCCCCTCGTGGCGGGGGTGACGCTCGCCCTGGCCGGCACGCTGCTCGCGGGCCCTGCCGCAGCCCAGGACCGGCCCGCCCCCCGCCCCGCCAAGACACCCGTCGCCGTGGGGTACGGCGGCGCGGTCGCCAGCGTCGACGCCGACGCCTCGGCGGCCGGCCTGGAGGTTCTGCGCGACGGCGGTAACGCGGTGGACGCCGCCGTCGCGACCGCCGCCGCGCTCGGCGTCACCGAGCCGTACTCCGCGGGCCTCGGAGGTGGCGGCTACTTCGTCTCCTACGACGCGCGCACCCACAGCGTGCACACCCTCGACGGCCGTGAGACCGCGCCCCGTACCGCGGACGCGGGCCTGTTCCTGGAGGACGGCAAGCCGCTGCCGTTCGCCGACGCCGTCACCAGCGGCCTCAGCGTCGGCACCCCCGGCACCCCGGCCACCTGGGAGACCGCGCTGCGCAAGTGGGGGAGCCGGTCGCTGGCCGACGTCCTGTCCCCGGCCGAGCGGATCGCGGACCGCGGGTTCACCGTCGACCCCACCTTCCGCTCGCAGACCGCCGACAACGAGGAGCGCTTCCGGGACTTCCCCGCCACCGCCGACCTCTTCCTGCCCGGCGGCAGGCTCCCCGAGGTGGGCAGCACCCTGCGCAACCCCGACCTCGCCCGCACCTACCGCGAGTTGGGCCGCAAGGGCATGGGAGAGCTGTACCGCGGGGCGCTCGGCCGGGACATCGTCGCCACGGTCCGCAAACCCGCGGTCCGCTCCGGGGCCACCCGCAAGGTGCGTCCCGGCGATCTGTCCACCGCCGACCTGCGCTCCTACGCCGTCCGCGACCAGGCCCCCACCCACACCCGCTACCGCGGTCTGGACGTCTACGGCGCACCGCCCTCCTCCTCCGGCGGCACCAGCGTCGCCGAGGCGCTCAACGTCCTGGAGAACACCGACCTCGGCGGGCTGAGCGAGGAGCAGTACCTGCACCACTACATCGAGGCCTCGCGGATCGCCTTCGCCGACCGCGGCCGGTGGGTGGGCGACCCCGCGCAGGAGGACGTGCCGACCCGGGGCCTGACCTCGCAGGCCTTCGCCGACTCCCGGGCCTGCCTGATCCGCGACGACGCGGTGCTGAAGAGCCCGCTGGCGCCCGGCGACCCGCGCCACCCCGGCAGCCGCTGCACGGCCGGCGGCCCCGCGGCGCCCACCACCTACGAGGGGCGCGACACCACCCACCTCACCGTCGCCGACCGCTGGGGCAACGTCGTCGCCTACACCCTCACCATCGAGCAGACCGGCGGCAGCGCCATGGCGGTGCCGGGGCGCGGCTTCCTGCTCAACAACGAGCTGACCGACTTCTCCTTCGCCCCCGCAGACCCGGCGGTGCACGACCCCAACCTGCCCGGCCCCGGCAAGCGCCCGCGCTCCTCGATCTCCCCGACCGTCGTCCTGCAGGACGGCAGGCCGGTGGTGGCCGTGGGCTCGCCGGGTGGCGCGACCATCATCACCACCGTGCTGCAGACCCTCACCAACTTCCTGGACCGGGACATGTCGCTGGAGGACGCCATCGCCGCTCCGCGCGCCAGCCAGCGCAACGCCGCCACCACCGAACTCGAACCGGCGCTCTACGACAGCCCGTTGCGGACGCGGCTGGAGAAGCTGGGCCACCGGTTCACGGAGAACCCGGAGATCGGTGCGGCCACCGGCATCCAGCGGCTGCCCGGCGGCAGGTGGCTGGCCGCCGCGGAGCCGGAACGTCGCGGCGGCGGCTCGGCGCTGGTGGTGCACCCCGGGCGCCACTGAGGACACGTCGCAGAGGGGAAGCGGGCGGCCCCGGGCGCCAAAGTGACCGTGGGCGGCCCCGGTCTCCCGCGGTACAGTGAGCAGCAGCGTTTA
>NZ_JBHWGP010000079.1:0-9999 GCF_042733155.1 Streptomyces sp. NPDC059740
GTGGCGGGTGGGTCGGTGGATTGGCGGTCGGTGTTGTCGGGGCGGTCGGTGGAGTTGCCGACGTATCCCTTCCAGCACACCCGCTACTGGCCCGAGGCACGAGCACGGAACACCGAACGCCGCGCCGCCTCGGAGACCGAATCCGGCTTCTGGAGCGCGGTTGAGGACGGTGACCTCTCCGGACTGACGGAGAGCCTCGCAATAGACGGCGACCGTCCGTTCCACGAAGCCCTCCCGGCACTCGCCGACTGGCGACGCCGCGAACGTGAGGACTCCGCCGTCGCCGACTGGCGCTACCGCGTCACCTGGGAACAGGTCCCCGACCCGGCCCCCGCCCCGCTGACCGGCACCTGGCTGCTGCTCTCCGCGCCCGACCGCACACCGGAACCCGTCCACGACGCGCTCACCACCCACGGCGCGCGCGTCCTGCGGCTGGTCACTCGGAGCGCGGACCGCGCCGAACTCGCCGCACTGCTCACCACCGAGCTGAGCGGTGTCGACGACCTGGCCGGACTGGTCGTCCTCCCCGCCCCCGGCGAGACCTCGTTGCCCGGTCAACCCGCGGTGCCGCAGGGCGTCGCCCAGGTCCTCAGCCTGGTGCAGGCCCTCGGTGACGCCGGCGTGCAGGCGCCCGTGTGGGCACTGACCTGCGGGGCGGTCGAAGCCGGTCCCGCCGGACCGCCGGCCGACCCGGCGCAGGCCCAGACCTGGGGCCTGGGGCGGGTGGTCGCGCTGGAGCACCCCGAGCGCTGGGGCGGAGTGGTCGACCTGCCCGCGACCCTCGACGCCCGTGCCGCGACCCGGCTCGCCGCAGTGCTGAGCGGGACGACGGGCGAGGACCAGGTGGCTCTCCGCCGCACGGGCCTGCTGGCCCGCCGCGTCGAACGGGCCCCGCTGCCGCCCACCGGACACACCTGGCACCCGCGGGGCAGCGTGCTCGTCACCGGCGGCACGGGCGGCATCGCCACCGGCGTCGACCGGTGGCTGGCCCAGCGCGGTACGCCGCGCCTGACCCTGACCAGCCGCTCCGGCCCAGCCGCTCAGGGCACCGCCGTACTGGCGGCAGAACTGGCCGAGCGCGGCACCACCACCGAGGTGTTCGCCTGTGACGTCGCCGAGCGCGACCAGGTCGCCGCGGTGATCGACCGCATGCCGGACCTGTGCGCCGTCATCCACACAGCCGGAATCGGACAGTTCAGCGCCACCGACGCGGTCACCCCGGAGGCCCACGCCAACGTGGTGACCGCCAAGACGGCAGGCGCCCGCTGGCTGGACGAGCTGACCGCCGGCCGCGACCTCGACGCATTCGTCGTCTTCTCCTCCATATCCGCGACCTGGGGCAGTTCGATGCAGCCCTCCTACGCAGCCGCCAACGCCTACCTGGACGCCCTCGTCGAGGACAGGCGCTCCCGCGGCCTGCCGGGCACCTCACTCGGTTGGGGCGTGTGGGGCGGCGCCGGCATGGGCGCCGGGGACGTCGGCACACAGCTGGGCCGCGCCGGGCTGCGGCGCATGGACCCGGCACTGGGTGTGCGGGCCCTTGCCCAGGCCGTGGACGCCGGCGAGGGCGTGGTCGCGGTCGCCGACGTCGACTGGTCGGCCTTCGCCCCCACCTTCACGGTGCGCAGGCCGAGCCCCCTGCTCACCTCGCTGCCTGACGCCAGGAGCGCGCTCACCGACGAGACGCCGACCGACCCGCAGATCGGCGGCGGCCTCGCGCGCCGCCTGGCGGAAATGACCCCGGCGGAGCAGGAACGCACGGTGGTGGACCTGGTGCGCACCGAAGCCGCCACCGCACTGGGCTACTCCAGCACCGCCGAGGTGGAACCGGACCGGTCCTTCAAGGAACTGGGCTTCGAGTCGCTCACGGCAGTGGAACTGCGCAACCGGCTTCAGACGGTGACCGGACTGGCCCTGCCGGCCACTCTGGCCTTCGACCACCCCAACGCCGCCGACCTCGCCGCGTACCTGCGGGGGGAACTCGTCGGAGACGGCGGGGAACCGGCTGGCATCACCGAGGAACTCGACCGGTTCGAGGGCCTCCTGACGACCGCGGAGGCGGACGAGGAGACCCGCGAACTGGTCGCCGCCCGCCTGCAGCGCCTGGCCGCCCGCCTGCGCACGGACGCAGGCACCACGGACACCGATACCGGCAGGGCCGTCGCCGAGCGCATCGAGACGGCGTCCGACGACGAGATGTTCGAGTTCATCAACAAGCAGCTCGGTCGCTCCGAGTGAGCTCCTCAGACAAGCCCCAGACCGACTGCAGACGAGGTTGCGATGGCTGACGAAGAGACCCTGCGCGATTACCTGAAGTGGACCATGACCAGTCTCCACGATGCCCAGCAGAAGCTGGCCGACGTGGAGGAGCGCAGTCACGAGCCGATCGCGATCGTCGGTATGGGCTGCCGCTACCCCGGCGGGGTGCGTGGTCCCGAGGACCTGTGGGAGCTCGTCGCTTCGGGCACCGACGCGGTGTCGGCGTTCCCGACCGACCGGGGCTGGGAGGACGCCGGCGCCGACACGGAGTACGCCCTCCAGGGCGGGTTCGTCCACGACGCTGCCGACTTCGACGCGGGGTTCTTCCGGATCTCGCCGCGTGAGGCACTCGCGATGGACCCGCAGCAGCGACTGCTGCTGGAGGTCGTCTGGGAGGCCGTCGAACGCGCGGGCATCGACCCCACCGCGCTCAAGGGCTCACGCACCGGAGTGTTCGCCGGCGCGTCGTCGTCCGGTTACGGCGTGGGCGTCGTCGAGACCGACCCCGGCGCCGGCGCCTTCCTGATGACCGGCAACGCCGGCAGCGTCATCTCCGGTCGAGTGGCGTACACGATGGGCCTGGAAGGTCCGGCGGTGACGGTGGACACGGCGTGCTCCTCCTCGCTCGTGGCGCTGCACCTGGCCTGCCAGGCGCTGCGCAACCGTGACTGCGGCCTCGCGGTGGTGGGCGGCGTGACCGTCATGGCCACCTCGATGACCTTCGCCGAGTTCGCCCGGCAACAGGGCCTGGCCACGGACGGTCGGTGCAAGTCCTTCTCGGCCGACGCCGACGGCACCGGATGGGCCGAGGGCGCAGGCGCGTTGGTGGTCGAGCGCCTGTCCGACGCACGGCGGCTGGGACACCGCGTACTGGCGGTCGTGGCCGGAAGCGCCGTCAACCAGGACGGCGCGTCCAACGGCCTCACGGCACCGAACGGCCCCTCGCAGCGTCGGGTGATCAGGGCAGCCCTGGACAGCGCCCGCCTCTCGACGGCCGACGTGGACGCGGTGGAGGCGCACGGCACGGGCACCACGCTGGGTGACCCGATCGAGGCGCAGGCGCTGCTGGCCACCTACGGCCAGGAACGCCCGGGCGACCGACCGCTGTGGCTGGGCTCGATCAAGTCCAACATCGGCCACAGCCAGCAGGCGGCGGGCATCGCCGGCGTCATCAAGATGGTGCTCGCCCTACAGCACGACCGACTGCCCCAGACCCTGCACGCCGAACAACCCTCCCCCCACGTGACCTGGTCCGCCGGGAACGTCAAGCTGCTCAAAGAGCCCGTCGCGTGGCCCGCGGAGAGTGGTCGCGTCCGCCGCGCCGGAGTGTCGGCGTTCGGCATGAGCGGCACCAACGCCCACGTCATCGTCGCCGAGACCCCGGAGAGCGAGGAGCCGCAGACCGGTGGTGAGGCCGCGGCCCCGAGCGCGGGTGAGGCCGGTGAGGCAACCTCGCGTCCTGCGGTGCTTGCCGGCGTGAGGGTGGTGCCGTGGCGGGTGTCGGGTCGGGACGGGGCGGCCCTGGTGGAACAGGCGGGTCGGTTGCGTGAGCACGTCCTGGCGCGGCCGGAGCTGGAGCCGCGTGACGTGGCGTGGTCGCTGGCGACGACGCGTGCGGTCTTCGAGCACCGGGCGGTGGTGCTGGGCCCCGATCGCGAGCAGCTGACCACGGGGCTGGAGTCGCTGACCTCAGCACTGCCGGCGGCCAACCTGGTGACTGGTGCGGTCCCGGCGGGCGGTGTCGGTCGGACGGTGTTCGTCTTCCCGGGGCAGGGGAGTCAGTGGGTCGGTATGGGCCGGGAGCTGGCTGCGGTCTCGCCGGTGTTTGCGGCGCGGCTTGCGGAGTGTGGTCGGGCTCTGTCGCCGCACGTGGATTGGGAGTTGGACGACGTCCTGGCCGGGCTGCATGGCTTCGAGGCTGCGGATGTGGTGCAGCCGGCGTTGTGGGCGGTGATGGTGTCGTTGGCGGCGGTGTGGCAGGCCGCGGGGGTGCGTCCCGATGCGGTGGTGGGTCATTCGCAGGGTGAGATTGCCGCTGCGACGGTGGCCGGGATTCTGTCGCTGGAGGATGCGGCGAAGGTGGTGGCGCTGCGCAGTCGGACGCTTCGGGCGTTGGCGGGGCGTGGCGGGATGATGGCGGTGGAGCGGGACGCGGTCACCGTGCGGGAGTGGATCGCCGCGTTTGGAGACCGGCTGTCGGTTGCGGCGGTCAATGGGCCGCGGTCGACGGTGGTTTCCGGTGAGCCGGAGGCGTTGCGGGAGTTGGCCGCGGCGCATGAGGGGACGCGTACGCGGATCCTGCCGGTGGACTACGCCTCGCACAGCGCGCACGTGGACGAGCTGCGCGCCGACATCCTTACCGCCTTGGACGGCATAGCTCCGGGCGTGGGTCAGGTGCCGATGGTCTCGGCGATGAGTGGCGAGTCGATCAGCGGGCCGGAGCTGGACGCGGCTTACTGGTATGCCTCGTTGCGCGAGACGGTCGAGTTCGAGCGGGCGGTGCGCAGTCTGGGTGAGTCCGGGCACGGGGTGTTCGTGGAGGTGTCGCCGCACCCGGTGCTGACCGGTGCGATCGGCGACGCCCTGGAGGAAGCGGCCCCGGTGGTGGTGGGCACACTGCGCCGGGACGACGGCGGTGCCGAGCGGCTGCTCACCTCGCTCGCCGAGGGCTTCGTGCGGGGCGTGCCCGTGGACTGGGCCGCCGTCGTCGGAAGCGGAGAGACCGTCGACCTCCCCACCTACGCCTTCCAGCACCGCCGTTACTGGCCGACGCACACGGCTGCCACGTCGAGCCGCACTGTCGCCGACTGGCGCTACCGCATCGAGTGGGCCCCCGTCGGTGAGTCCGGGAACACCTCCGTGTCGGGAACGTGGCTGCTGGTCTCCGGCAACGGGACGGAGGCCGAGACGGCCTTCGTGGAGCGGGCGCTGTCCGAGCGGGGTGCCGAGGTCGTCACCGTCGATTCCGCCGGGCTCGGCCCGGTCCCGGCCGATGTTCAGGGCGTGGTCTCCCTGCTCGCACTGGACGAGGAGCCCCTTGCCGACCACCCCTGGCTGGCGGGGGGAACCGCCGGCACCCTGACACTGGTGCAGGCCCTGGCCGGGGCCGGGATCGAGGCTCCGCTGTGGGTGCTGACCCGTGGTGCGGTCGGCACCGGTCCCGGCGAAGAGGTCGGTAGCCCGGACCAGGCCCAGGTGTGGGGTCTCGGCCGGGTCGCCGCCCTGGAACTGCCGGAGCGCTGGGGCGGACTGGTCGACCTTCCCGAAGAGCTGGACGAGGCCGCGGCGGCGCGCCTCGTGGCCGTGGTCACCGGCGCCCTCGACGAGGACCAGGTGGCACTCCGGGCCCGCGGCGTGCTGGGCCGACGCCTGGTGCACGCAGGACCGGCCGAACAGAGCACCAAGTGGACGCCGCGCGGCACGGTTCTGGTGACCGGGGGCACCGGCGGCATCGGGGGCCACACGGCGTCGTGGCTGGCCGAGCGCGGGGCTCGAAGGGTGGTGCTGACCAGCCGCTCCGGCCCGGCCGCGGCAGACGTGGCCCGACTGGCCGCCCGTATTGCCGAACGCGGCTCCGCTGTGGACGTGCTGGCCTGCGACATCGCTGACCGTGACCAGGCCGCGGGTCTGCTGGAGCACGTCGACGCCGAGGGCCCGACGCTGTCCTCGATCATCCACGCCGCCGGCGCCAGCTCGGGCGGCCCCGTCACCGACACCAGCGTCGCCTCCCTAGCACAGGTCACGGCCGCCAAGGTGGGCGGCGCCCGATGGCTCGACGAGCTGACCGCGGGGTACGACCTCGACGCGTTCGTGACCTTCTCCTCCGGCGCCGGCGTCTGGGGCAGCGGCGGACTGTCCGCCTACGCCGCAGGCAACGCGTTCCTCGACGCCCTGTGCGACCGGCGCCGTGCCCACGGCCTGGCCGCTACCACGGTCGCCTGGGGACTGTGGGGCGACGGTGGCATGGTCGGCGCCGTGGCAGCCGAGCAGATGCGCAGCCTGGGCATGGGCGTGATCGATGCCCGGCGGGGGATGCGCGCCCTGGCCGAAGCGGTCGATGCCAGCGAAGGTGCGATGGCCGTCGCCGACATCGACTGGGAGGTCTTCGCCCCCACGTTCACCATGCGCCGGAGCAGCCCGCTGATCTCGTCGCTGCCGGAGGTGCGGCAGGCGCTCGAGACGGACGGAGACGGCTCCGGCACGCGCGCAACGCCGACGAGCGAGCTGGGCCGGCGCCTGGCGGCCCTTCCGGAAGCCGACCAGAAACAGCAGCTGACCGACCTGGTCCGCCGTCACGCGGCCGCCGTGCTGGGCCACGATTCGGCGGACGCCGTGGAACCCGAACGCGCCTTCAAGGACCTGGGCTTCGACTCGCCCGGCGCGATCGAACTGCGCAACCGTCTGGCCTCGGAGGCCGGGGTCAAGCTGCCCTCCACTCTGATCTTCGACTACCCGAACGCAGCGGCCCTGGCGGAACACCTGCGGAGCCAGCTTCTCGGGGTCGAAACCGACAGCGCACTCGCGGTCCCAAGCGTCACGTCGGTCGACGACGAGCCGATCGCGGTGGTGGGGATGGGGTGTCGTTATGCGGGTGGTGTGACGGGGCCCGAGCGTTTCTGGGAGCTGCTCACCGCAGGGGTCGATGCGGTTTCGGCCTTTCCGACCGATCGTGGCTGGGAGGAGTTCGAGCGGGCGTTCGGTGGCGAGGAGGCGGTGTCGGGTCGGGCGTACGTGCGTGAGGGTGCGTTCGTGTACGACGCGGCGGAGTTCGATGCGGGGTTCTTCGGGATTTCGCCGCGTGAGGCCTTGGCGATGGATCCGCAGCAGCGTCTGCTGCTGGAGGTCGTCTGGGAGGCCGTCGAACGCGCCGGACTGGCTCCGACCGAGCTGAAGGGATCGGACACCGGCGTCTTCATCGGCGCCACCGGGTCCGGGTACGGCTCGGGAGCCTCGGGCTCCGAGGGCTACATGATGACGGGCAGCCTGACGGCCGTCCTCTCCGGCAGGGTCTCCTACGTCCTGGGGCTGGAGGGCCCGGCAGTGACGGTCGACACCGCCTGCTCCTCCTCGCTGGTGTCCCTGCACCTCGCCGCCCAGGCACTGCGGTCCGGCGAGTGCTCGATGGCACTGGCCGGTGGCGTGGCGGTGCTGACCACACCAGCCGCGTTCATGGACTTCTCCCACCAGGGCGGGATGGGCTCCAGCGGGCGGTGCAAGGCGTTCTCGGCGGAGGCCGACGGTATCGGCTGGGGTGAGGGTGCGGGTGTGCTGGTGCTGGAGCGGTTGTCGGACGCCCGGCGCAACGGTCACCGTGTGCTGGCCGTGGTGCGGGGCAGTGCCGTCAACCAGGACGGTGCCTCCAACGGCCTGTCCGCTCCCAACGGGCCCTCGCAGCGACGCGTGATCCGAGCGGCGTTGGCCAACGCGGGCCTGGTGCCGGCGGACGTGGACGCGGTGGAGGCGCACGGGACGGGTACGGCGCTGGGCGACCCGATTGAGGCGCAGGCGTTGTTGGCCACCTATGGCCAGGAGCGGCCCGCCGATCGGCCGTTGTGGCTGGGTTCGTCGAAGTCGAACATCGGCCATACGGGGTGTGCGGCGGGTGTGGCGGGTGTGATCAAGATGGTGTTGGCGCTGCGGCATGGTGTGTTGCCGCGGACGTTGCATGCGCAGGAGCCGTCGCCGCATGTGGACTGGTCGGCGGGGAACGTCGCGCTGCTCCAGCAGCCGGTGGAGTGGCCGGCTGGGGGGCGTCTGCGGCGGGCGGGGGTGTCGGCCTTCGGCGTCAGCGGCACCAACGCCCACGTCATCCTGGAGGAAGCACCGCAGCCCAGCCCTGAGACTCCCGGAGACACGGACCTGACGGGAACCTCCGACACCCAGGACCGTGCAGAAGCCGCAGACGGCGTGGGAGCACCGCCCGTGGCGCCACCTGTCCCGGCGTGGGTGCTCTCGGGCCGGACGAGCGAGGGCCTGGCGGCGCAGGCGGGTCGGTTGCGTGAGTACGTCCTGGCGCGGCCGGAGCTGGAGCCGGGTGATGTGGCGTGGTCGCTGGCCATGACCCGTTCGTCCTTCGAGCATCGTGCGGTGGTGTTGGGCTCCGGCCGTGAGGAGCTGTCGGCCGGCTTGGCGGCGGTGGCGACGGGTCAGCCTGCGTCTGGTGTGGTGACCGGGACGGCTGCGGTGGGCGGCGCCGGTCGGACGGTGTTCGTCTTCCCGGGTCAGGGGAGTCAGTGGGTCGGTATGGGCCGGGAGCTGGCTGCGGTCTCGCCGGTGTTTGCGGCGCGGCTTGCGGAGTGTGGTCGGGCTCTGTCGCCGCACGTGGATTGGGAGTTGGACGACGTCCTGGCCGGGCTGCATGGTTTTGAGGCTGCGGATGTGGTGCAGCCGGCGTTGTGGGCGGTGATGGTGTCGTTGGCTGCGGTGTGGCAGGCCGCGGGGGTGCGTCCCGATGCGGTGGTGGGTCATTCGCAGGGTGAGATTGCTGCTGCGACGGTGGCCGGGATTCTGTCGCTGGAGGACGGGGCGCGGGTGGTGGCGCTGCGCAGTCGGACGCTTCGGGCGCTGGCGGGGCGTGGCGGGATGATGTCGGTGGGCGAGTCGGTGGAGGCGGTGCGGGAGCGGATCGCCGGCTTCGGGGACCGGCTGTCGGTTGCGGCGGTCAACGGCCCGCGGGCCACCGTGGTTTCCGGCGAGCCGGAGGCGCTGCGTGAACTGGCCGCCTCCTGCCCGGAGTCGGTGCGCACCCGGATGGTCCCGGTGGACTACGCCTCGCATAGCGCGCACGTGGACGAACTGCGCGCCGAGATCCTGGCCGCCCTGGACGGCATCACCCCTCGCGTGGGTCAGGTGCCGATGGTCTCGGCGATGAGCGGCGAGTCGATCACTGGTCCGGAGCTGGACGCGGCCTACTGGTATGCCTCACTGCGCGAGACGGTCGAGTTCGAGCGGGCGATTCGCACTCTCGCCGACCGGGGGCACGGCATCTACGTGGAGGTTTCACCCCACGCCGTGCTGACCGGGGCCATCAGTGACGCCCTGGAGGAGGCGGCCCCGGTGGTGGTGGGCACACTACGCCGCGACGACGGTGGCGCCGACCGACTGCTGACCTCACTGGCCGAGGGCTACGTGCGGGGTGTCCCCGTGGACTGGGCCCACCTGCTCGGTGGTGGCGAGGTCGTCGAGCTTCCGACGTACGCCTTCCAACGCCGTCGCTACTGGGCGAGCTCTGCTCTGCCCGAGTCCACGACGGAAGCCGGAAAGGACTCTGGAGGCGATGCGGAGTTCTGGGCTGCGGTGGAGGCCGGTGATCTGGGTGGTCTGGCGGAGACGCTTGAGGTTGATGGCGGCAGTTTGAGTGCGGTGGTGCCGGCGTTGGCGGCGTGGCGGCGTCGTGGGCAGGCTGATGCGTCGGTGGCGGACTGGCGTTATCGGGTGGTGTGGCAGCCGGGGAGCGAGGGTGCGGGTGTCCTGTCGGGGACGTGGCTCCTGGTCGGCGGCGGCGGCGTCGGTGACGGTGACGGTGGCGGTGATGAGGCCGAGGTGATCGGACGCGCCTTGGGCGAGAGGGGTGCGGAGGTCGTTCGGGTGGATCTGGCCGGCCTCGGCGGGGTTACGTCAGGGGATGTGGCTGGTGTGGTGTCGCTGCTGGCGTTGGATGAGTCGTTGCTGCCGGGTGAGGGGTGGGTGCCTCGGGGGACGGCGGCCACGTTGGAGTTGGTGCAGGAGTTGGGGAAGCAG
>NZ_JBHWGP010000080.1:0-9837 GCF_042733155.1 Streptomyces sp. NPDC059740
GCCGTGCCCTCCCGGCTCCCCCCGGCCGCACCCGTCCGGGGCACGGGGGTGTTGGAGGCCTGGGGGCTCCCCCCCCCCCCCCCCGCCCCGGGCCGGCTGCGGTGGACCCGGGCCGGGCCGGTGCCGGGACGCCGCGCCGCGGGCCGGCACGGCGTCCCGGCACCGGAGCCCCGAAGACGGCGGGATCTCAGACGCGGCAGAGCAGTTCGCCGTGCAGGACGGCGAACCAGCCGTCCTCCTGCCGGCCCCACTCGCGCCAGGCCCGGGCGACGGCGGTCAGCTCCTCCCCGGTGGCGTGGCCGCCGTCCACCGCCATCCGCGCGTAGGAGGACGCCACGGTCCGGTCGGCCCACAGTTCGCTCCACCAGCGGCGCTCCTCGGCGGTGGCGTAGCACCAGGCGCTCGCGGTCGCGGTGACCTGCTCGGGGGCGAAACCGGCCCGCAGCGCCCAGGACCGCAGGTGCCGTCCGGCGTCCGGGGCCCCGCCGTTGCTCCGTGCCACCCGCAGGTAGAGGTCGAGCCAGGCGTCCATGCCCTCGACCGCGGGGAACCAGGTCATCGCCGGGTAGTCGGAGTCGCGCACCGCCACCAGCCCGCCCGGTTTCGTCACCCGCCGCATCTCGCGCAGCGCCTGCACCGGGTCCCCGACATGCTGGAGGACCTGGTGGGCGTGGGTGACGTCGAAGGATCCGTCCTCGTACTCCAGCGCGTGGACGTCGCCGACAGCGAAGGAGAGGTTGGTCAGCCCGCGGTCGCGTGCGGTGGCCCGGGCCTGCTCCAGCACCCCCGCCGCGTGCTCCAGACCGACGACCTCGCCGTCCGGGACCAGCGCCGCCAGGTCCGCGGTGATGGTGCCCGGGCCGCAGCCCACGTCCAGTACCCGCAGGTGCGGCTGGAGTGAGCCCAGGAGGTAGCCGGCGGAGTTGGCTGCGGTGCGCCAGGTGTGGGAGCGCAGTACCGACTCGTGGTGGCCGTGGGTGTAGACGGCGGTCTGCTGTGACATCTGCGGACAGCTCCTTCGCTACGCGGCGCCCGAGGTGACGGGCTGAATGCCACGCTAGCGACTGGTCCCGCATGATGAGAACCGCGTCTTGAAATGTGGTCCTTAGGGGGGTGGGGCGCGGCACGGTCCGTGTTCCGGGGGCCGGGCCCCGGAACACGGACCTCGTACCGGCCGGCTCCCTCAGTCGGGCAGCAGCCGGTAGACGGTGAGCGCCTCGTTCGCCTTGTCCAGCCACAGTTCCCGGGGCGCCGGTGCCACCTCGCCGTCGAAGGCCAGGTCGGTGCCGGGAGCCAGGCCCCCGATGCGCAGCGACCGCAGCCGCGACTCGCTGAGCACCGGCGTGTGCTTCAGACCGCCCGTCACCGCCGCCAGCAGCAACCGGGTCCGCGCCAGGCGGCCGCCGTGCACCACCCGTACGTCCAGCACCCCGTCGGCCAGGTCGTGGCGCCGGACCGGGGCGAGTCCCATGGTCCGGTACGAGCAGTTGCCGACGAAGAGCAGCCACACCGCCCGCCGTCTGCCGTTGACCTCGACCGTCACCGGGGCCGAGGTCCGCAGCACCCGCCAGGCGGCCAGCACCCCCGCCGGCCAGGCCCCGATCCGGTGCGCCCACTCCTCGCGGATCCGCACCAGTTCGGGGTACGCGCCGATCGAGAAGGTGTTGAGGTAGTAGCCCTCCTGCACGCCCTCCGCCGCCTCGTCACCCGAGGAGCCGGCGTTGCTCCCGGCCCTTCCGGACCCGGGCCGGGCGCGCGTCCCGCTGCGGAACCGCGCCAGGTCGACGGCTACCGCCTCACCGGTCTCCACCGCGCGGGCCGCCGCCCCGAAGGTCTCTATCCCCAGGTCGTAGGCGAAGTGGTTGCGCGTTCCGCCCGGCATCACCGCCAGCGGCAGCCGGTGGCGCACCGCCGCCCGGGCCGCCGCGTTGATCGTGCCGTCCCCGCCCATCACGCCGAGCGCCCCGCCCGCCCTGGCGGCGCGGGCCGCGGCCTCCTCCATGGCCTCCACCATCGAGGGCCCCTCCGGCCCGCCGACGGTGACGACCTCGGCGTCCGGCAGCACGGCGTGCACCTCCTGCGCCGGGTCGGCCCGCTGGCCGGTCCGCTGCCCGGAACCGGGGTTGGCGACCACGATCAGCCCCTCGCCCCGCTTCAGCGCCGGGGCGTCGGCCCGGGGGCGGGCGGGTGGCGCGAGCTGTGTACGGGTGGGCGCCATGCCGCGCACCGCGAACGCGGCCCCCGCTCCTATCGCCGCCCCGGCCAGGACGTCACCGGGATAGTGGACCCCGGTGTAGACCCGCGAGAAGGCGACCGAGACGGCCAGCGGCGCGACCGCCAGTCCCCACCACTTGTTCTCGAAGGCCACCCCGGTGGCGAACGCGGCGGCCGAGGCGGCGTGGCCGGAGGGGAAGGAGGGCGTGAACGGCTGCCGCTCCAGCCGCCGTATCACCGGGACGCTGTGCAGCAGCGGCCGGTCGCGGCGCACGGCGTACTTGCCCAGCGTGTTGACGGTCGCCGAGGCGACGGCCAGCGAGGCCACGCCGCGCAGCGCCGCCCGGCGCATCGGCCGACTCCCCAGCGCGGCGGCCGTGGCCGCCACGCCGAGCCACAGCACCCCGTGGTCGGCGGTGCGTGTCAGCCGGGGCAGCACACGCTGCGCGCCGGGCCACTCGCGCGCGGCGACCCGGTCGAAGACGGCCCGGTCCCAAGTACTCAGCAGCTTCCGCATGCGCCACCATTACCCCGAAGCGACCCGCGCAGGCCTGACGCGCTCCCTGCTCCGGCGAGCCCTTCGTCACACCGGCGCACACCTCACCCGGGCGCCGCCCGCCCCGCCCGCGTGCCGGGTACCTCGCCGCGGCGCCGGCGACCGCCGGCCGGGCCGGGGCCGGCGGTCGCGCACAGACCGCGCGCGCCCCTCCCACGGTGGGTGACACCGTGGGAGGGGCGCGCGGCCCGGTCGGCGGGCTCAGCCCGGTTCGGCGGTGCCCTCCCGGGCGACCAGTTCCTGCGTCACCTCATGAACGTTGGCGTACCGTCCCTTCGCGGGGAGTGACCTCACGTTCTCCCTCAGCATCTCGGGTGCCCCCTGCTCGGTCAGGGTCCGCAACAGGTCCGCACGGTCGGCCGGGAAGGGCCCGCGGCCGAGGTGACGGGCCAGTTCGAAACGGAGTTCCTCCATCGCTCCCATCGACCCGGGCGCCGGGACGGGCCCGACGGAGACCACCGGGTCGTCGTCGGCGCTGGGCTCGGGGTCGTGCCACTCCTCGGCGCGCGTCGAGTGCCCGGAGCGGAGCATTCCTTGCAGTTCGTGCTTCATCTCGTCGTCCCGATGCACGCTCAGGCGGTCGCTACCACGCTGCACGCCGTTCTCCTTCCGGTCGGTGCTGGGACAGTGCCCCTCCGGTTCACGTCGGGCCGCACTCCCTCGGCGGCCGGCTGCCGCCGGGGACGCCCGGCCGGTTCTCCGTGACCACCGGATCCGGGGCTGTCGGTTCCCCTTTCCGTTCCGCGCGCTTGTATGACTCCCGGCCGCCACCGATTCCGTGCGAGCCGCACACCTGCGGCAACCCGGACCGGCTCGGCCCCGGGCGCCGCGGTCCGGACGCCCGCCCGGCACCCGGCGCAGGAGCGCGGGGTCCGTGTCTCACCACCCGGCGCGGTGCTCCCGCGCCGTCCCCGCGATCCTCCCGGGAACTTCCGCCCGGGCCCGGATGGCCGGTGCGACGTGGGTACCCGCACAGCGACGGCCGACACAGAGGAGTGATCATGCAACGCCCCACCCGTACCGAGAGCGCCGAGGCGACCCGGACCGCCAACCCCTACGCCGACGGGCCGCAGACCCTGCTGGCCGCGGTCGACCCTGCCGACCCCCGCATGAGGTCGGCCACCGACGCCTACCAGGGAATCCCCGCGGCCGAACTCGTCGAGGCGGACCTGCTGCGCGAGCTGGAGACGGTGCACCGCACCCGCCACGACACGCTGCTGTACGGCTCCGCGGACGCGCTGACCGCGCACAACGCGCGCATGGCGGAGCTGGAGGGCGAGTACCTGCGCCGCCACCCGCGGCGCCGGGTCGCCGCCGGACGGACCCGGGCCGGGGCGCGGGCGAGGGCCAGCCAGAGCTGACCCGGCCAAGGGGTCCTTGCCATATGCCCGCCCGGGCCGCGTGGTCTGGCACCCGCACCTCGCGGCGTTGCCGAAAGCCCTGGTAGCTCCGCCACGAGGACTCTCCGGCGCCTTGCGACGCACGGCACCCAACCACGCGACCTCATCGGACGCTCATATGGCAAAAACCCCAAAGGCGGAGCCAGGCCCCTCCCGTGCGCAGTCCCGCGCAGCCCGGACTGCGGGGGTGCCGAGCCGTGGTGCGGGCGGCCCGGCGCCCCGGGACGGCCGCCCGCATCCGCCCCCTGCACCCACCGGGACGTGTCCTCCGCGCCGCCACCGGAGACATCTGTCAAGGTGGGCGCAGTCCTCCTTCGTGTGAGGGACCACGATCGCCGTCCGCGGACAGTGGAGGTGCGGATGCCGCTGCGTGCCCCCGATCCCGACCCGGCCCCCCACCCGGCCGGCGGCCCCCCGGTCCTCCCCGAGCTGGCGGCCCACCTGGCCGCCGCTGCGGGCCGGGCCGCACCCGAGCCGCCGGGCGGTTCCACCGCGCTGCGCGAGGCCGTCTGCGGGTACTGGGAGCGGCGCGGGCTGCCGACCGGACCCGACCGCGTGCTGGTGGCACCGGGCGCCCCCGCCCTGCTCCTGGCCCTCCTCGCCGCCCTGGACGGCGCGGTCGTCCTGCCGCGGCCCTGCGCCCAGTGGTACGCCCCCGCCGCCCGGCTGCTCGGCCACGACGTCCACCACGTCCCCGCCCCCGCCGAGTCCGGCGGGCTGCCGGACCCGTTCGGACTCCTGGAGAGCGTGCGCCGCAGCCGCCGCGGGCCCCAGGCCGTCCGCAGCCTGACGGTCACCCTCGCCGACGACCCCACGGGCACCTGCCCCCCACCCGAACAGCTCCACGAGGTGTGCGAGGCGGCGGCCGACGAAGGGCTGTGGCTCATCGGCGACGAGACCCGCCGCGACCTGCTCCACGACCCCCACGACACGGTCCTGCCCAGCCCCGCGGAGATCCGGCCCGCCGAGACCGTCCTCCTGGCCGACCTGCGCCCCACGCTGCTGCCGGCCTCCTGGCCCGTCGCCGTGGCACGCTTCCCCGACACCGGGGCCGGGGGCCGGCTGCGCGACGCCGCCCTGGCCGTGCTCACCGACGTCCTCGCGCCCCTCGCCGGGCCGGTGGCCTGCGCGGCACTCCACGCCCTGCGGGAACCGGAGGCGGTACGGGAGCGCCTCGCCGCCCTCACCCGCCTCCACGCCGCACTCGCCCGCGCCCTCCACGAGGTGGTCACGGCCGCCGGCGCGCTCTGCCGCCCCCCGCAGGCCGGCAACCACCTCTACGTCGACTTCGAGCCGTTGCGGGGCCCGCTCACCGACCACGGCGTCACCGACGCCCCCGGCCTGGAGCGGGCCCTGGCCCGGTGGGGGGTGCGGGGCGGCCACCGGTTCGGCGAGGACCACCACGAACTGCGGGCCCGGCTGTCCACCGACGTCCTGGTGGGCGCTGACTCCGCCGACGGCCACCGGGCACTGGCGGCGGCCGACCCCGCGCGGCTGCCGCACGTCGAGGCCGGCCTGGCCGGCCTGGCGGCGGATCTGGCGGCATGGGCACCGGGATGACCCGGGTGGCCGGGGGCGGTCCGCCCGGCCCGTCCGGACGTCCTGCGGTACCACCGACGACCCTTCCGCGCGAGGAGCCAGCGCCATGACCGAGCAGTCCGACCCCTCCTGTGCCCACCCCCGCCCGACCGCGGCGTCCACCGGGGCGGGGGAGGGGACACCGGGCGCGCCCCCCACCGCCGCGCTCCGGCCGCTCGGTGAACACCGGACCTGGCCCCGGGACTTCACCGACCGTCTGACCGCGCCCCTGCCCGGGGTGCGGGCGCTCGCACGGCTGGCCCGCGACGGGAAGCTGCGGCCCGCCGCCGCCACGCTCCACGAGATCACCGAACTGCCCGTGGCACCGGCCCCCCTCCCGCCCGCCGACCCCGGCACCCTCAGCCTGACCTGGGTCGGCCACGCGAGCTGGATCGTCCGCGTCGGCCCGGTGACGGTACTGACCGACCCCGTGTGGTCCCGGCGCATCCTCGCCACCCCGCCCCGCATCACCCCGGTGGGCGTGCCCTGGGCCGAACTCCCGCCCGTCGACGCCGTCCTGATCAGCCACAACCACTACGACCATCTCGACCTGCCCACGCTGCGGCGGCTGCCGCCCGGCACGCCGCTGCTGCTCCCGGCGGGCCTCGCGCGCTGGGCGCGCCGCCGGCGCTTCACGCACGTGACCGAACTCGACTGGTGGGAGAAGGTCGAACTGCACGGCGTCACCTTCGGGTTCGTCCCGGCCCACCACTGGTCCAAACGCACCCCCACCGACACCTGCCGCTCGCTGTGGGGCGGTTGGGTCATCACCGCCCCCGACGGCCGCCGGGTCTACTTCGCGGGCGACACCGGATACGGCCACTGGTTCGAGGAGATCGGTGCCCGTCATCCCGGCATCGACGTGGCGCTGCTGCCCGTCGGCGCCTACGACCCGCGCTGGATGCTGCGCCCGGTGCACACCGATCCCGAGGAGGCCGTCCGCGCCTGCCGGGACGTCGGTGCCCGCGCCATGGCGCCCATGCACCACGGCACCTTCCTGCTCTCCGGCGAACCGCCGATGGAACCCCTGCGGCGCGTCAGGACGGCCTGGGCCGCCGCGGGACGCCGCCGGGAGGACCTGTGGGACCTGCCCGTCGGAGCCTCCCGGGTCCTCGCACCGCCCCCGGTCGCGGCCTCCTGACGGCCCGTCGGCCCGTCAGCTCTCCGCCCCGCGCTGCTCCCGGTGCCCGCCCACCGCCTGGCGCAGCCGCCGCCACACCGCGGGGGCACCGGCGACAACGAAGGTCAGCACCACCGCCACCAGCACGCCCTGCCAGGGCTGGGGGAAGAGCGAGCCGCCCAGGACGCCGATCAGCTCGTACGTCGCGGCCCACACCAGGCACGCCGGCAGGTCCCCCCGGGCGAAGCGCCGCATCGGCATCCGGGCCAGCAGGCACGCCAGCATCACGGGGATCCGGCCGCCGGGCACCAGCCGGGAGAGGACCAGCACCAGCACCCCGTGGGCGCGCAACCGCTCCTCGGCCTGGGCCAGCCGCTCCGGCGAGGCACGTCGCCGCAACCGCTCCAGCCACCGCGAGCCGTTCCGGGACCCGACCCCGCGGCGTCCCAGCCAGTACAGGGCCAGGTCGCCGGCGAACGCGGCGAGCGCCGCCACCGCGAAGACGCCCAGCAGGGTCCACAGTCGGCCCTGGTGGAAGGCCACCACCGCGGCCGAGCTCACCACCGCGCCCGTCGGTATCACCGGCACCAGCGAGCCGGCCGCCACCAGCAGGAACAGCGAGGGGTAGCCCACCGCCTGCCCGGCGGGGTCGGCCGACAGGCTGCGTGCGAGATCGCCTATCACGCGGCGCCCCGCACGGTGACGCTCCCGCCGTGCGCCAGCCGGTGCACGGTCACACCGGGGGCCAGTGCCGCCGCCTGCCGGGCGAACTCCTCACCCGGGGAGTGGAACTCGTGCGGCCGGACCGCGTCCATCCCCAGCGGCCAGTAGGTGCCGTAGTGCACCGGGACCGCGGCGCGCGGCGCGAGTTCGGCCGCGGCGCGAGCGGCCCGGTGCGCGTCCAGGTGCCCGTGACCGAGGAACGGGCCCCAGCCGCCCACCGGCAGCAACGCCGTGTCGCACGGGCCGACCTGTTCCGCCATCGTCTTGAAGAGCCCGGTGTCCCCGGCGAAGTAGGTCACGCACTCGCCGCTGACCACGTAGCCGAGCGCGGGCACCCGCGCCGGACCGTAGGGCAGGCGCCGCCCGTCGTGCTCGGCGTGCACGGCCCGCACCTCGACCTCGCCGACGCGAACGGTGTCGCCCGGCCCGACCTCGGTGAGCGCCAGGTCGCGTGCTGCGGCCAGCCGCCGCAGGCCGGGCAGTGCGGCGGGCGCACCGGTGGGGACGATCAGGCGGGTGCCGTGGGCGAGCCGGGCCAGGGACGGCAGGTGCAGGTGGTCGGCGTGCAGGTGGGAGAGGAGCACGGCGTCCGCACGGGCTGCGTCCGGCGGCGGCAGGGCGCCGCGCCGGCGTCGCAGGTGGGCCAGCCGGCGGGTGAACAGCGGGTCGGTCAGCAGCCGCACCCCGGAGTCCTCGACCGTGGCGGTGGCGTGCCCCCACCAGGTGACTTCCACCGGCACCCGCTCGCTCCCTCACCACGTCCTTCGCCTGTTCCCGTCCGCCACCGAGGGTAGCGTCCGAGCCCGCGAAGAGGGTGTCCGGCCTCGGCCCGCCGGTGTGCTGGTAGGCAAGACGGCAAGGATGTTCATGCTTTTAAAGGGGCCGAGTGGGTCATCCCTGCCGCTGCGGCATTGCCTGCCGAGGGGTCGATCGGTTCTGTCGTGTATGGAGTTGAGGGACCGACTGGAGCGGCATGCGGCGCTGGCGGACATGTACTGCCGGGCCGACGAGCGGGTCGTGGAGGCCCACTGCCGCCTGGAGGAGCTGCAGGGTGATCGGCTCAAGGTGCTGGCGGCGCTGGCGGTGACCATCGGCAGTGACGCGGGCGCCGCCCACTACCTGGGCCTGCACGAGCGCGAGGTGCGGGCGGCGCGCAAGGCGGTGGGGCGGGTGGACGCCGAGGAGGCCGCCTCCACCGCACTGGACGCCGTCATGCGCGAGGATCCGGGGGACTGGCAGCCGCCGCCGGTGCCGACCGTGCCGCCGGTGCCGCCCGCCCCCAGCGTCCCGCCGGCTCCCCCCGTGCCGGGCGGCGGCCACCTGGGCGGGACGTTCGGGGCAGGGGTGGCCGGCCACGGCGGGACGGGCCAGAGCGCGACGGTCACCGTCCCCACGCCGGAGCGTGCCGGGGCGGCCCCGGCCTTCCACGGCTGGTCGCACGCCATGGACGACGCGCTGCTCAAGGGCTGGCACCAGGGCGTCGACCCGCAGGACCTCTCGGCGCACCTCGGCTGCTCGCTGCGCGACCTGGTGGTGCGGCTCCAGCAGCTCTCCGTCCAGCACCTGGAGTCGACCGCACAGGGCGCCGACCGCCCGGCGTCGGCCGAGGAAGGAGGCAACCGCTGGGAGTCCGTGCCGACTCCCTCGCGAGAACAGGGGCGCCACCGGCGCCACCGCAAGAACCACACTGCTGACGGCCTGTCCGCCGAGGAGGCGCTGATGGCCGTGCGGGAGCTGGTCGGACACCTGGAGGACCGGCAGGCGGACGCCGAGGCGAACTCCTGGGAGGCCGCGCGCCGGCCGGCCGCCTGGAACACCGACGAGGCGTGGGGCGCCGTCGACGGCTGGCCGGCCACCGCCACGTCCGCGGACGTTCCGTGGGGCATGACCGACCACTCCGCCGGCTACGACGTGCCGCAGCAGCGGTTCGCCCAGATGTGAGGCGGGGCGCGGGCCCGACCGGCCCGCTGTGGCGGAAGTCACGGCAGGCGGGCCGTGGGGGACCTGAGGCCCGTGGCTGATGCCCGCGGTGCCCCGCCGCCCCGCCCCGTCGGGCGGTCGGCGCGGCTGCGGCGGGACTGACGCCTCCGCGAGGTGTGCCAGTCTTGTTCCGTCCTGACGTGAGTACCGGGAGTCCTCTCACCGTGAGCACCCAAACGTGGTGCTCAACGGGTGTTGGAAACCCGGGACGGCGGGGGGTGGCCCCCGGGGGGGGGGGGGTGTGGGGCGGGCGCCGGCAGGGAGGG
>NZ_JBHWGP010000081.1:0-9398 GCF_042733155.1 Streptomyces sp. NPDC059740
CCGGCGCCGTCCGGCGCCGGGCCCGCCCCTGCGGGTGGTGCGTCGTTCCCGGTGGGTTCGAGCGCCTACTCGACCAAGCGGTCAGTCGGTGCCGGAGTCGATCGCGGCGCGGTCCAGCAGCTCGTCGTCGTCGGAGACCTCGCCACGGGACGCGATGGCCTGGGCGCCGCCCTCCGGCATGCTGCCGATCAGCCCGGTCGCCGCTGCCTGGGCGGCGCCGATGGCGGGGTTGGCGCTGCCGATCAGGCCGAGCCCGGCGTACTGCTCCAGCTTGGCGCGGGAGTCGGCGATGTCCAGGTTGCGCATGGTCAGCTGGCCGATCCGGTCCACTGGGCCGAACGCCGAGTCCTCGGTGCGCTCCATGGACAGCTTGTCCGGGTGGTAGCTGAACGCCGGGCCCGTGGTGTCGAGGATCGAGTAGTCCTCACCGCGCCGCAGCCGCAGCGTCACCTCGCCGGTGACCGCCGCACCGACCCAGCGCTGCAGCGACTCGCGCACCATCAGCGCCTGCGGGTCCAGCCAGCGGCCCTCGTACATCAGCCGGCCGAGGCGGCGCCCCTCGTTGTGGTACTGGGCGAGGGTGTCCTCGTTGTGGATCGCGTTGACCAGGCGCTCGTAGGCGGCGTGGAGGAGGGCCATGCCGGGCGCCTCGTAGATGCCGCGGCTCTTGGCCTCGATGATCCGGTTCTCGATCTGGTCCGACATGCCCATGCCGTGGCGGCCGCCGACGGCGTTCGCCTCCATCACGAGGTCGACGGCGGAGGCGAACTCCTTGCCGTTGATCGTCACCGGGCGGCCCTGGTCGAAGCCGATCGTCACGTCCTCGGTGGCGATCTCGACGGCAGGGTCCCAGAACCGCACGCCCATGATCGGGTCGACGGTCTCCACGCCGGTGTCCAGGTGCTCCAGGGTCTTGGCCTCGTGGGTGGCGCCCCAGATGTTGGCGTCGGTGGAGTACGCCTTCTCCGTGCTGTCCCGGTACGGGAGGTCGTGGGCCAGGAGCCACTCCGACATCTCCTTGCGGCCCCCGAGCTCGGTCACGAAGTCCGCGTCCAGCCAGGGCTTGTAGATCCGCAGGTGCGGGTTGGCGAGCAGGCCGTAGCGGTAGAACCGCTCGATGTCGTTGCCCTTGAAGGTCGAGCCGTCGCCCCAGATCTGGACGTCGTCCTCGAGCATCGCCCGGACCAGCAGGGTGCCCGTGACGGCGCGGCCGAGCGGTGTGGTGTTGAAGTAGGCGCGCCCGCCCGAGCGGATGTGGAAGGCCCCGCAGGTGAGGGCGGCCAGGCCCTCCTCGACCAGCGCCGCGCGGCAGTCGACCAGACGCGCGATCTCGGCGCCGTAGGTCTCCGCGCGGCCGGGCACCGAGGCGATGTCGGGCTCGTCGTACTGGCCGATGTCGGCGGTGTAGGTGCACGGGACGGCGCCCTTGTCGCGCATCCACGCGACCGCGACCGAGGTGTCGAGGCCGCCCGAGAAGGCGATGCCGACGCGCTCGCCGGCGGGAAGGGAGGTGAGGACCTTAGACATGGGAAGAGTATGCATAACCGCGCATGGTTATGTAAAGGCGTGGCTGCGATTCGGGGGTGCGAGGGGCGGGATCGGCCTTGGTCCGGCCTTCGGTGGCGTCTCACTCGCCCCACCCGGCGCAGGGTGGCGGTCCCCCGGTGGCGCTCCGGCGAGCCGTCGGGGCGGAAGACTCGCGGGCCCGGGCCGGGCGCAGGCCGCAGGCGTGTGGGCGATGGCCTCTGCCGGCTCACCGTCCCAGTTTCACCGAGGGGGAGGTCGGGCCGTCCCGTCGGGAGGGAAAGCGACTCGATCGAGTGAGGTGTCAGGTGGGGGCGGGAATGTTGTCACCTCTTGCCGTACGACTGTCAGCGATATATCGTCGAGATATCGCAACCGATCGTACGAAGGAGAGAGTCATGCGTTTCCAAGGTCAAGGACGGTATGAGCACGGCCGGGCGCACCGCGGTGGCGGATTCGGCGGTCCCGGTGGGTTCGACGGCCCGGGGGGGTTCGGGGGCCACGGGGTGGACGAGCGGCGGGCCTTCGGCCCCTTCGGTCCCCCCTTCGGCGGCCCGGGTCCCGGGCGGGGCGGCTTCGGCCCCGGTTTCGGAGGCCGGGGAGGCAGGGGCGGCCCCCGGGGACGGGCGCGCCGCGGGGACGTCCGCGCCTCGATCCTGGCCCTCCTGAAGGAGCGCCCCATGCACGGCTACGAGATGATCCGCGAGATCGGCGAACGCAGCGGCGGGGTGTGGAAGCCGAGCCCCGGTTCGGTGTACCCGACGCTTCAGCTGCTGGAGGACGAGGGGCTCATCGGCAACGCCAGTGAGGGCGGCAAGAAGCTGTTCTCCCTCACCGAGGCCGGTGTGGAGGAGGCCGAGGCCGGACCGGAGGCCCCCTGGGAGGACGCCGGTCGCGGCGTCGACTGGGACGCCGTGCACGAGGCCCGCAAGGCCGGCGGCGGGTTGGTCGAGGCCTTCCGCCAGGTGTGGACGACCGGCACGCCGGAGCAGCGCGAGAAGGCGCTGGGGGTCGTCAACAGGGCACGCAAGGAGCTGTACCTGATCCTGGCGGACGAGGGGTGAGGTCGTCCGGGGCCCGTCCGTCTGGACGGACGGCGCGGTGCCCGACGTCCGCCAGGGTCCGTCCTGCCGCCCCGCGGGGAGCTGCCGGGCGGGAGCGCGCGCGGCCACCGGGCCCGCCGGCCCAGCGGGTCCCGGGCCTGAAGGCGGCGCGCGGGGCCCGCTGGGCGCTTCCGCCACCGGGCCCGGCCCGGCCCGGCGACACGGACGGGGCCGGCCGGCTCTTCGGCGGTGGGCGCCCACCTGGCTCACTACGCTCCCGGCATGGAACCGAGAATCAGCCTGGTGACGCTGGGAGTCTCCGACCTGGCGCGGTCCCGCGCCTTCTACGAGCAGTTGGGGTGGCACGGGCAGGAAGTCCAGGAGACCGTTTTCCTCCAGGCCGGCCCGCTGGTGGTCGTCTTGTGGAGCCGGGCGGACCTGGCCCGGGACTGCGGTCTGCCCGAGGGGGAGGGGACCGGCTTCGGCGGCATCGCGCTGGCCCACAACGTCCGTTCCCCGGCGGAGGTGGACGCCGTCATGGAGACGGCAGCGGCTGCCGGTGCCGCCGTGACGCGGCCGGCGGCCACGACCTTCTACGGCGGCTATGCCGGGGTGTTCACCGACCCCGACGGCCACCCCTGGGAGATCGCCCACAACCCCGGCTTCGTGCTGGGCGAGGACGGCTCGCTCACCGTCCCCGACCTGGGGTGACGCCGGCTGCCGGCCATGTCCCGAGGGCTTGGGCCGGCAAGACCCCGGCACGCCTCCGCCGGTGCGCGGAACGGTCGGTCCGCGGCGGCGGCCCGCCGGGGCGCGACGTCATGCCCCGTGTCGCGCCGCCAGTCGTCTGAGCTGGTGTGCGCGGGCCGCGGCGTCCCCGGGGGCGTCACGTTCGGCCAGGCGGCCCGCGATGCGTTCCTGTACGGCCTCCTCCCGCTTGCCGCCGTACTTGAACTTGGCCCGCACCCCGACGACCTCCAGGGCCAGCGCGCGGATACCGGGGAGCTGACGGTGAAAGGGGCCCTCGGTGGCGCTGACCGGCGCCGAGGTGCCCGGTGGCTGGAACGCCGCCACATGGCGCCCGAGCAGCTCGGCCTTCTCCTCGGGGTCGTCCACGACGCGAGCGAGGCAGTGCAGCTGCACGGCGGCGTAGAAGCTGGTGGGCACGCCGTGCTCCGGCGGCTGCTCGGGCGCCGCCTGCCACGGGCCGGGTATGAAGGTGTAGTCGTCGACGACACTCAGCAACACCTCGGGACGCGCGGCCAGCAGCGGCCATATCGGGTTGGGGCGCGCAAGGTGGCTCACGACATGCCCGGTCTCCGCGTCGAAGGCGAAGTGCAGGGGCTGGGCCGACGGCGGTTCGCCCGCCGGCCCGTTCACCACCAGCTGCCCGAAGGGGTGGGTACGCAGGAACTCCTGCCACTCGGCATCGGCCAGCGGGGCGTCCCAGGGACGGATCAGCACGACTGCTCCTCAGCGGGCGAAGAGGTAGGAGGGCTCGGGTGTTCCTTCGGCTCGGTCCCCGTCCGGCTCGGGCGTCCCGTAGGAGGTCACCACCGGCAGGACGCCGCTCCAGTAGGGCAGGTCCGCGTCCGCGGGGTCGTCCGAGGGGCCGCCGGTGCGCATCTTGACCGACACCTCCGCCAGGTCCAGGCGGATCACCGCGGTGGCTGCCAGCTCCTTGGCGTCGGCGGGCCGGGAGTCGGCGGCGCGGCCGGGCAGGACGTGGTCGACGAGCAGGTCCAGGGCGCGCGTCTTCTCCTGCGGGTCGGTGACGGTGTGGGCTGTGCCGTGCACCACGACACTGCGGTAGTTGACGGAGTGGTGGAATGCGGACTTGGCCAGCACCAGGCCGTCGACGTGGGTGACCGTCACGCAGACCGGCAGGCCGTCCTCCCCGCCCGCCGCGCGCAACGGCCGGGACCCCGTGGAGCCGTGCAGGTAGAGGTGGCCGCCGTCCCTGCCGTAGAGCGTGGGGAGGACGACCGGACGGCCGTCGCGGACGAAGCCGAGGTGGCAGAGGTAGCCGGCGTCGAGGACGGCGTGGACGGTCTCGTGGTCGTAGCGGGCGCGCTTCGGGCTGCGGGTGGGGGTGGTCAGGTCGGTGGGGAGGTAGGCGGCGGGCACCCGGGGAGCGGTCGCTTGGGAGGAGGGTGTGGCGGCATCCCCGGCGGTCGGCTGCGTGGTGTGTGGCGACTCCATTGCGAACCCCTTTGAACTAGTGCATACTCTTCTTTGTGCTAGGAGAGTATCGAATCGAAGGGCGTCGCGCATCGGAGATCGCGGCCAGCGTGGAGCGGGGGGTGAGTGCAGGTGAGTTGTCTCCGGGGCAAGTCCTGCCGCCACTGCGTGAGTTGGCCGTCTACCTGGAGGTCAATCCGAACACCGTCGCCGCCGCGTACCGGACGCTGCGGGACCGGGGGGTGATCGAAACCAGAGGGCGGCTGGGCAGCCGCATCCGGGAACGCCCCGCGTCCACCTCGCGGGACGCTCCTCGCGTGCCGGTCCCGCCCGGCGTGCGGGACCTCTCCCACGGCAACCCGGACCCGGCCCTGCTCCCGGACCTCGGGCCGGCGCTGGCCGCCGCAGCCGGCCGCAGTGCAGCAGCCCCCACCCTCTACGGCGCGCCGCCGGTGAGCGAGGGGCTCGCCGCGGCTGCGCGGGAGGCGTTCGAGGCCGACGGGGTGCCCGGTGACCACCTCGCCGTCACCTCCGGGTCCCTTGAAGGCATCGAGCGGGTGCTGGCGGCGCACCTGCGCCCCGGGGACTCCGTCGCCGTGGAGGACCCGGGCTGGCGCAACCTGCTGGACCTCGTCCCCACGCTCGGCCTGCGGGTGGCGCCGGTGGCCGTGGACCAGGAGGGGCCGCTGCCCGAGGAGCTGCAGCAGACCCTGGCGGCCGGGGCGCGAGCGGTGATCGTGACGGCGCGCGCCCAGAACCCGACGGGCGCGGCGGTGAGCGAGGCACGTGCGGCGCGGCTGCGTGCGGTACTCGGCGCCCACCCGCAGGTCCTGCTCGTCGAGGACGACCACGGGCACGACAACGTCAGCCTGCCGCTGCACCCTCTGGGAGGCGCGGGGGCGACGGACCACTGGGTGGTGGTGCGTTCCGTGGCCAAGGCCTACGGGCCCGACCTGCGGTTGGCGGTGCTGAGCGGTGACGCCGTCACGATGGAACGCGTCCGGGGCCGGCAGCGGCTCGGCCCCGGCTGGGTCAGCCACCTGCTGCAGGACGCGGTGGCCCACCTGTGGCGCACGGGGCGCCGCGACCGCCGGGAGGTGGTGGCTGCCTACGACAGCCGCCGGACCGCCCTGCTGGACGCCCTCGCCGAGCGCGGGGTCCCGGCCGGCGGCAGCAGCGGGCTCAACGTGTGGGTGCCCGTCCCCGACGAGACGACCGCGGTGGCGGGACTGCTCCGGGCCGGCTGGGCGGTGGCCCCGGGAGCGCGGTTCCGCATCCGTACCCCGCAGGCGGTCAGGGTGACGGTCTCCTCCCTGCCAAAGGACGAGGCGCCGGCGGTCGCCGACGCCGTCGCAGCCGCCATCGGCGGCGCCCACGAGGAGGGCAGGCGCTATGACTGAGGCGCTCCCCCGAGGGGCGGCCCGGCCCGCACCCCCTCGGGAGGCGCCGCACCGCCCGCCTACCGTGCCGGCGCGGGGCTTTGGCGCACGACCCGTGACCGGCGCGGCGTCGTCTGGGTGAGGGCGGCCCCGGCCAGGGTGACCAGCGCGCCGACCGGGGTGTTCCAGCTGAGGTCCTCGCCCAGCACCGTCACGCCGGCGGCCGTGGCGATCACCGGGACGAAGTAGGTCACCATCTGGGCGGTGGTCGGGCCCACCTCGGCGACCAGGCCGTACTGCAGCAGGAAGGCCACGCCCGTGCCCAGAGCGCCCAGGGCCAGGACCGCGAAGAGCGAGGCGAGGGAGAGGCTGCTGGGGGCGGGTGCCAGGAACGGCGTCACCGCGGCGAGCAGGACGGTGGCCATCACCATCTGGGCACTGGAGAGGGCCAGGTGCGACTCCTGTGCCCCGCCGAGGGTGCGGCGCAGGTAGATCCACCCCACCGGGTAGCAGAGGGAGGCGACGAGGGCCAGCAGCGTGCCGACGGGATCGGTGCCGGAGAAACCCTGCCAGGCGCCGAGCACGGTCAGGACACCCAGGAAGCCGAGGACGAGCCCACCCACCCGCCGGCGGTTCGGCCGGTCCTCGGAGAGCGCGACGAGTGAGAGGAGCATCCCCCACAGCGGGGAGGCGGAGTTGCAGATGCCGGCGAGCGTGGAGGGGATCGTCAGCTCGGCGTAGGCGAAGAGCGAGAAGGGCAGGGCGTTGAGGAAGAGGGCGGCGACCGTCAGGTGCGCCCAGGTCCGGGGCCGTCGCGGCAGCCGCTCACGCCGGGCGACCAGCACCGCCAGCAGCACCAGCGCACCGAAGACCACCCGGCCCAGCGTCACGTACAGCGGCGCGAAGCTGTCGGTGCCGACCTTGATGAGCAGGAAGCTGAAGCCCCATATCAGGGCGAGTACGCCGAAGCGGAGCCGCCAGTCGAGCATGCGACCACCGGGCTGCCGCCGTGCGGGACCCGGTGTGTTCGCCTGGCCCTTACCGTCACGGTCTGCCGCCCTCGTCCTCCCGCCGGAACGGGGCGCCGCCGGAGGGACGGCAGCCGGCTGCCGCACGGAATCGGAGGGGGAGGACTCGGGGACGGCCGGTGGGGTGGTCGGGGCCGCGACGGGCTGGGTGTTCATGGCTTCAAGGTGCCGCACCACCACGTGTAAGCACAACGTAAATTTAGTTGGCTGCATTGGTTAGCATTCCTTATATGTTGAACCTGGAGCGTCTGCGGACGCTGAGCGTCGTCGCCCGGCACGGCTCGGTGAGCGCCGCGGCCGACGTGCTGCACGTGACGACCTCAGCCGTCTCCCAGCAACTCGCCAAGCTGGAACGGGAGACCGGACAGCGGCTGCTGGTGAAGAACGGTCGCGGGGTCCGGTTGACCGATGCCGGCCGCCTGCTCGCCGACCACGCCGGCCGGGTCCTGACCCAGGTGGAACTGGCCGAGGCGGAACTGGAGGCCCACCGGGGCCAGGCCGTGGGCGACCTGCGCCTGGCCGCCTTTCCCACGGCCGCCCGGGGACTGTGCCCCGCGGTCCTCGCGGCCCTCCGCAGGGACCACCCGCGTCTGCGCCCGCTGCTCCAGGAGACGGAGCCGGCTGAGGCGGCGAGGGACGTGGCCCGCGGCGACGTCGACCTCGCCGTCGTCCTGGACTGGTACAACCGTCCGCTGCCCCTTCCGCAGGGCCTGGCGAAGGCCGCCCTGCTGGACGACCCCGCCGATGTCGCCGTTCCTGCCGGTCATCCCCTCGCCGGCCGGGACAGCGTCGCGCTGGAGGACCTGGCGGACGAGGAGTGGATCACCTGGACGGCGGGCGGGTTCTGCCACGACTGGCTGATGTACACGCTGCGCGCCAAGGGCGTCGAGCCGAGGATCGCCCATGTGGCGGAGGAGCACGCCACCCAGCTCGCCCTGGTCGCGGCCGGGCTAGGCTCGGCCGTCGCGCCCCGCCTCGGCCGGGGGCCGGTCCCCGACGGAGTGCGCATCGTGCCGGTGCGGCACGCCATACGCCGGCACGTCTACGCCGTCTGGCGGGAGGACGGCGGCCGGCGCCCCTCCGTCCGGGCAGTCGTCCAGGCCCTCCGCTCCGCCGCCTCACCCACCGTCCCTTCTCCCACCCTCCCTTCTCCCACCGCTCCTTCCTCCACCGCCCCTGCGGACCCCGACGCCTCTCCCGTCGTCCGGGCGGGGTGACCGGCGGAGCGCGACCGTGCCGATGCGCTCGGGGGGATCTCGGCCCCGCTCCCCGGAGGGACGTCCGCACCGCTCGCCGACCCGCCGAGCCCTGAGGAGCCGGCCGACCGGAACTCTCGTCCCGGCCGTCCGCTGTGGTCGTGCGGGTGGCGGGTGGCGGGTGGCGGGTGCCGGGGTTGTCCGGCTCGTGGGCGGGTACCGGCGGCTGGCGCCGGCACATGGTCGAGCAGGGGGAGGGGCTGCTGCGTACCGCCGTGGAGCGGGCCGCCCGGGTGCAAGAGGCGATCGACGCGCTGCCGGGCCTGTCCGTGATGGGCGAGGAGGTCGTGCGTCCCGGGGCCGCGGCCGACCTGGACCCGCTGAAGCTTTCGATCGACGTCCGGGGGTTTGGCATCAGCGGCATGCAGGCCGCTGAGTGGCTGCGGACCTACTGCCATGTCGACGTGGGGGCCGCCGACACCTGCCGGATCAACGCGCAGCTCACCCATGCCGACGACGACGCCACCGAGGCGGTACTGCTGGACGCCGTTCGCCGCCTGACCCAGGAGGCGGAGACATCGAGAGGCCTGCCCAGGTGACCTTCCCGCCCTCCCACGCCTTCGAGCTGGAACAGGCCGTCTCACCCCGTGTCGCCTTCTTCGGCCCCGCCGACAGGTCCCTGCGGACCGTGCCGTGGGCCGGGTCGCGGCCGAGATGGTGAGTCCCTACCCGCCCGGCGTACCCGTCCTGGCACCCGGCGAGGTGATCACCGCCGACATCGTGGCCTGCCTCAGGAGCGGCGTGGAGGCGGGGATGCTGATCCCGGACTCGGCCGGCCCCAGCCTGGAGACGACGCTGCGGGTCTGTGCGCAGTGACGGGGAGGGTGCCCAGTGGCGTGCCCGGGCACTCGCACTCACCCCGTCCCTGCGGCAGTCCGCCCTCACCGGACCGGCGGGGGGTGCCTCTATGTCTTTCGTCAAGGCATCCCTGTCGGGTTCGGGGTGGTTTGGTGTTGCTGGGGTTATGCGGCGAGTTCGACGTCCTTG
>NZ_JBHWGP010000082.1:0-7719 GCF_042733155.1 Streptomyces sp. NPDC059740
AGCGACGAGCATCGACCTCGGATATATCCCCACCCATGAACGGTCCAACGAGTGAACCCAACAACCGTCACGGTAAGCACCGTTGCAGTACTAGGGGCGCCCGGGCGGACGAGGCCAAGCCCGAAGCCCGGGCCTCGTCCGGCATCCCGTCCGGGGGGCGATCAGTAGGAACGGCAGTGGGCAACCGTCTCGTCCATGGGGAGGTGGGACATGGCAAGTACAGCGGTTCCCTCAGCCGCACAGGAAACCGATCTGGACACCGTGCGATCACGGATCGAGGAGGCACTGACCGACTTCCTCGACGCTCGGATGCGCACACTGGGCCAGGCGCCGCATCATCAACTCGTGCGCTGCGTGCGGGAATTCGTGACTCGCGGCGGTAAGCGGCTTCGTCCCGTCCTGAGTGTCCTGGGCTGGCAGGCCGCACAGCCGAGGCGGGACATGCCCATGCCAGTGCTGAAAACAGCTGCTGCCTTGGAACTGTTCCACGCCTTCGCGCTCATCCACGACGACGTCATGGACGACAGTGCCATGCGCCGCGGCCACCCGAGCGTGCACCGGACCATGGCACTTCACCACGCGGCAGCCGGCGGGCCCGCACCCGGGCGGGTGGGAATCGGTGCCGCAATCCTCGCCGGAGACCTGGCCCTGGCCTGGTCGGACGAACTCCTGCACACCGCTGGTCTGCGGCCGGCGCAGCTGACCGCGGTTCTCCCGCTCATCGACGTGATGCGCACGGAGATCGTCTGCGGGCAATACCTCGACCTCACCGCCACCGGGCGGCCTGACGCCGGAGTGGAGGTGGCACTGCAGGTGGCGCGCTACAAGACGGCGAAGTACACCTTCGAGCGGCCTCTGCACGTGGGAGCGGCCCTGGCCGGAGCTGGCGAGGAACTGCAGTCGGCGCTGAGCGCGTACGCCCTGCCAGTCGGAGAGTCCTTCCAACTGCGTGATGACCTGCTCGGGGTCTTCGGCGACCTCCGGCAGACCGGCAAGTCGGTGCTGGAGGATCTGCGAGACGCCAAGCCCACGGTACTGCTGGCCACCGCACGTGAGCGCGCCACCACACGCCAGCGTGCACTTCTTGACCACCTCGTCGGCCAGCGCGGTCTCGATGAAGAGGGCGCCACTCGTGTGCGCCGTATCCTGGTCGAGACAGGCGCCGTCAACGCAGTCGAAGCGATGATCGCCGAATGCCACCAGCAGTCCCTGCAGGCACTGGACGCGGCGCCGATCACACCACACGCCCGCACGGCGCTGCACCATCTGGCCGACACCGCTCTGTGGCGCAGCACATGACCTGCCAGCCGATGCCCGGCACTTCCCACGAGAGGCAACCAGCGCTCGGTGAGATCGGCGAACGACGGCGACGGCAACCTCCGCATCCGCACCGACGCCTCCGGCACCGTCACCTACCAGTTCGACGCCCTGGGCCGGGAGACCATCCGCACCCTTCAAGACGGCTCCTAGACCATCCTGGCCTACACCCCCGACGGCAACGTCGACACCTACACCGACCCCGTCGGCCTCACCGACTACACCTGGGACGCCGCCAACCGCCTCACCGACCTGAAAGATCCCTCCGGCAAGACCACCACCTACGAGTACAACAACGACAAACGCACCGACACCAAATACCCCGGCGGAACCGTCCAGCACGTCGACCTCGACGACTCCAGCCGCCCCAAAACCATCAAGACCACCTCTCCCCAAGGCACCCTGGTCAACCTGACCTACAACTACGGCTACGGCCCCGACAGCGCCACCGACGGCACCAAGATCCGCACCGTCACCGACAACACATCCGGCTACAAGACCACCTACACCTACGACAGCGCCGGCCGCTTCTCCTACGCCGATGAGGCCAAGGACGGCACCACGAACGAGTCCTGGCAGTACTGCTACGACCCGGCCGGCAACCTCACCTCCCAGGGCGTCACCCAAGGCTGCCCCCGCGGCACCACTTACGACGTCAACGACGCCTCACAGATCACCGCCAAGAACGGCACCTCCGACAACTGGTCCTACGACCTTGCGGGCAACGAGACCGCCGCCGCCTCCACCCCGGCCGGCACACGCACCGACGAGAACTACACCGACTTCAACCAGCTCGCCGCACTCACCGTTGCCGGCACCCACTACCAGGCCACCTATGGCTCCACCGACGCAAGCGAACGCACCCGCCTGGGCGACACCGTCTTCCACAACGGACCCCTCGGCATCGCCGGCCAGACCACAGACGGCGTCGACCAGGGATTCATCCGCGAACCCGGGGGCACGCTCAACTCCATGAACACCGGGGGGAAGACCTACTACTACCTCACCGACGCGCTCGGCTCGGTCATCGGCCTGGCCGACGAGAGCGGCAAGAAGGTCGACACCTACAGCTACAGCCCCCGCGGCGTCACCCGCACCACTGCAACCGACGAAACCGTCACCCAACCGTTCCGCTTCGCCGGCGGCTACCAGGACCCCACCGGCCTCTACCACTACGGCGCCCGCTACTACGACCCCAACATCGGCCGCTTCACCCAACCCGACCCCTCCGGCCAGGAGAAGAACCCCTACCTCTACGCCGAAGGCGACCCCGTCAACCGCATCGATCCCGGTGGGTTGTCTTGGTTCGACGTAGCAGGAGACATCTTCGGAGTGGCAACGGGTTGCGTGGGCGGCATCGGTGCAGCGGGGGAAACCAGGAGTAATTGAGCTTGCCAGTGTCGCCGGGCCCCTGGGGACGGCAGGAGCGGTGGTCGGAAGCTGTGCGGTAGGCGGTTACATCGGCTACGAAGGCGGCGACGTGATCAGCTACGGATAAACGGAGCATAGTTTCGACTGCTCTGGGTGGCAGGCCTGTCAGGTGTGCCACCCAGAGCCAATGCGGGTCGGGAGAGGAAGATTTGAGCGGCAAGATCAAGATAAGGGTATTCGTGGCGATTATTGCCATCGTCACAGTCCTCGCCTTTGTGCAAGGTTTCATGTCGGCAGGTGTCGACAGGGTTATTCTACTAGTGCTGGCATTCATGGGTCTGGGATCCATGGTGATGTTGGGCATCGCTTCAAGCGTCGCAAAGGGAAAGGGTGGGAAGGGGAGGTAGTTCAACCTGGGTCAGAGAGTCGAGGACTGATTGGGGAAGTGGGACGGCGTGTCGGCTGATGAAGAAAACCTGCCCCTGTCGGAAAAGGGAACGCGAGGTGCGCGTCTCGCTTTCTGGTGCTACCTAACAGCAGTGCTTCTGGCCTTGAGTGGATTCCTTTTCGATTCACTGATGCGGGGACCGGCGCAGGCGCGCCCTTGGTTCTTCCTCGGTGCCTTCATCGTCATCGGCTGGCGTGGTGCCGTCAACGGAAAGCGGTGGAGGCGCACGGCGCACCAGCGATCTAAGGCGCACCCCGGGGTCTAGATGGTGTCCTGAGGGGGGACGGATAAGCAATATGTAGGAGCAGAGGGCGGCGGCAAAGTCAAGGAATGCGAGGTAGTGGCGTAAGTTTCGTTGGAGTATTTCATGGACACCTCGATTTTTCTGTCGCAGGACAGGCGTCCCGACGGCCCTGCATGGTTCCCATACGCGTTCATCCCGGTGGCCGTGCTGGTAGGAATTGTCCTGTTGGTGCGCTTTGTGGTGCCGCAGGAAACGGTGAAGTGATGTAGGTGGGGCGGCTGTATTTTCAGCCGCCCCCGCAATGGTTACCTGCTCGTCGAGCAGCCGGCTTGCCAGGGAGGGCTGTTGTGGGTGTATGCGTCGGATTTTTCCTCTTCGTGTTCGGTGCGTGCTTTGTTATATTCTCCGGAAGATTCAGTGAGGCCTCAACTGCCAGTCGGCAAAGAATGTTCGGGTCGCCTGGAGCGAAGGGAATGCGCGTTTGGAACCGCTTCGTCTTCGCGGCAGTCGGTGGCGCTATAGCGCTCGGTGGGCTGTTTTACGCCCTCTCCCACCTCTGAGGTGAGGCCGCGCTGAGAGACAATCGAGTCCGCATGAACACCGCCGCACCGGCGTCACCCGCACCGCTACCGACGAAACCGTCCCCCAGCCGTTCCGCTTCGCCGGCGGCTACCAGGACCCCACCGGCCTCTACCACCTCGGCGCCCGCTACTACGACCCCAACATCGGCCGCTTCACCCAACCCGACCCCTCCGGCCAAGAGAAGAACCCCTACCTCTACGCCGAAGGCGACCCCGTCAACCGCATCGACCCCAACGGCAGCCTCTCTCTGTCCGGGCTGGACGGAATCATCGGGAAACTGGAGAACGGTAAATCTCTCTGGGACATCGGTGACGATCTCACATCCGGAGATGTCGTGGCCGCCGCCCGTGGGGCGGCCAGCCTCGCAGGTGGCTACGTGGTCGGTGCAGTATGCGAAGCCGCTACGGGCCCGGAGTCAGGATTCCTCTCGACGGCGGGATGTTTTGCTGCCGGTACGCTGACCAGCAAGGACATTGAGACCTGGCTCTCGTAGCCGTTCGGACAGTGGGCACTGCAAGAAGGAGCGAGGAATGGGCATCGGCCGTAAAGTGGAAAATTTCGAGGACCGCACCCGAAAGAGGCCCTGGGCTACGCTCGTCGGCGCTTTCCTCGTCCTCTACCTGTTGTCGGGGACAGTGATGACACTGACAGGCTCGTCGGTACGTGAGGCGTGGTTGGCGCCACTCCCCGTACTTCTCGTAGTCGGCGCCGGGATCGGTTTCACCAGAGCAAATCGGCGCGGATAGCCACCTCGGCCGGTTGGGGTGGCGGGCCCTGATGGCTCGCCACCTCCCGGGTACACCCGCGTAAGCAGGTCACAAGCGACGGTGGCTTCGACCACGAGCCTTGGCCTCGATCATCGGGCCTTGACCCCGAATCCTGGACACGGGTTATGCGGCTTGTGGCAGCGTAGTTGGTGTGTGGTGGAGGGCGTTCTCGAAGGCGATCGGTGCTCGTTGTCCGAGGTGGGAGTGTCGGCGTCGGGTGTTGTAGCGGTGGAACCATCGGAAGGCGTCGAGTCGCGCCTCACGCTCGTCTGGCCAGGTCTTTCGTCCTTGCAGGGTTTCGCGTTTGAAGGTCGCGTTGAAGGACTCGGCGAGTGCGTTGTCCGCGCTGGACCCGACCGCACTCATGCTCCGCCGCACCTCGGCTGACCTGCGGGCTTCGGCGAAGGGTCTGCTGGTGTACTGGGCTTCGTGGTCGGTGTGCATGATCGATCCGGTGAGGCTGCCGCGGGTTCGGATCGCCGCGGCCAGGGCGTCGGCGACGAGGTCCGCGCGCATGTGGTCGGCGATCGCCCAGCCGGCCAGACGGCGCGAGGCGAGGTCGATGACGGTCGCCAGGTAGCAGAACTTCCCGCCCTCGGTGGGCAGGTAGGTGATGTCGCCGACGTACTTCGTGTTCGGCTTGTCCGCGGTGAAGTTGCGGCCGATCAGGTCCGGGGCCTTGGCAGCGGCCGGGTCGGGGATGGTGGTGCGATGCCGGCGACGAAGGCGGACCCCTTCGATCCCGGACGCTCGCATGATCCTGGCGACCCGTTTGTGGTTGACCGCCTCACCGCCGGTCTCCCGGAGCTCGGCGGTGATCCTCGGGACTCCGTAGGTGCCGTCCGACTCGAGGTGCACCGCCCGTATCCGGGCGGCCAGGCGGGCGTCGGTCACCTGCCGGGCGGCCCGGTCCGCCGCCGTCCGGCGCCAGTAGTAGAAGCTCGAGCGGCTGAGCCGAGGACGCTGCACAGCCGCTTCACGCCGTAACGGTGCTGGAGGTCGGCGACGCACTGGAAGCGGTTCACCAGCGCGTCTCCCCGGCGAAATACTTCGCCGCTTTGCGCAGGATCTCGCGTTCCTCCTCCAGCTCGCGGATCTTCTTGCGCAAGGCGGCGTTCTCCGTCTCCAACGGAGCCGGTGGCTGAGACGGCGCCTCCGCCCGGCGGCCCCGGGGGCGGCTCACCCCGGCTGCCTGAACCCAGTTCCGCAGGGTCTCCGGGTTGATCCCCGGGTCGGCTGCGACCGACCTGATCGTCGCTTCGGGCCGCGACTCGTACAGCGCGACCGCGTCCACCTTGAACTGCGGCGGGTAGTTCTTCATGACCACGAGATGTCCGTTCTCAGATCCTTAGGATCCAGTGTCTCGTGTGTCCAACATCCGGGGTCAAGGCCCCACCTACACCTACGACAGTGCCGGCCGCTTCTCCTACGCAGGCGAGGCCAAGGACGGCGACACCAAGGAGTCCTGGCAGTACTGCTACGACCCGGCCGGCAACCTCACCTCCCAGGGCATCACCGAAGGCTGCCCCCGCGGCACCACCTACGACGTCAACGACGCCTCGCAGATCACCGCCAAGAACGGCACCTCCGACAACTGGTCCTACGACCTCGCGGGCAACGAGACCGCCGCCGCCTCCACCCCAGCCGGCACCCGCACCGGCGAGACCTACACCGACTTCAAGCAACTGCTGACTGTCACCGTGGGCGGGACGACCTACCGCGGCCAGTACGCCTCCACCGACGCAAGCGAACGCACCAAGTTCGGCAACACTGTCTTCCACAACGGACCCCTCGGCATCGCCGGCCAGACCACAGACGGCGTCGACCAGGGATTCATCCGCGAACCCGGGGGCACGCTCAACTCCATGAACACCGGGGGGAAGACCTACTACTACCTCACCGACGCGCTCGGCTCGGTCATCGGCCTGGCCGACGAGAGCGGCAAGAAGGTCGACACCTACAGCTACAGCCCCCGCGGCGTCACCCGCACCGCTGCAACCGACGAAACCGTCGCCCAGCCGTTCCGGTTCGCCGGCGGCTACCAGGACCCCACCGGCCTCTACCACCTCGGCGCCCGCTACTACGACCCCAACATCGGCCGCTTCACCCAACCCGACCCCTCCGGCCAGGAGAAGAACCCCTACCTCTACGCAGCGGGTGACCTCGTCAACCGCATCGATGCCTCCGGCACGTCCTGGAAAGCCACCGTTGAAGGCTGTTACGTAGCCTGTGTATCCGGAGGATTGACACGTAATTCGGATGGCAGTCTCCATGCTTCCCTCGGGACTGGAGTGGGTTCTCCGAGCGTCAATGGTGGGTTGGAGACGAGTTCCGCGGATGCAGGGAGCGGGTTCTCGGTGAATGGTGAGTGTGGTGCTGGGAGTGGCACTGTTTCCCTATCGAACTCTGGCGACGTGAGCGTCGGAGCCGGCACTGAATACCACAGTGACCCGGAGTGTAGTGTGACGGGAGAGTATACGTGGTAAAGATCTCGCACCTAATGGCAGCGGTGAGCTCTCACCCGATGAAGCTTCCCGCCTGGGGGATCTGGGCTTTTGTGGCGGTCTGCATCATCGCTGGAGTATTTGCCCTGGTGGCATACTGGCGTAACCGTCAACGCTGATTCTGGGCGCCGACAGCTTCTCCTGTGTCGGCCCGTCAGCAACGCCGATGGGCCGACACCGTGAACCTCCGTGTTTGCGGCGATTTTGCAGGACTCAAAAGCTGTGCCGCAGTGCTTGACCCGTCATCCCCCTTCCGATGCACGTCGAAAGGGAGGGCTGCAGCCCCCCGCGGCGTCACCCGCACCGCTGCAACCGACGAAACCGTCCCCCAGCCGTTCCGCTTCGCCGGCGGCTACCAGGACCCCACCGGCCTCTACCACTACGGCGCCCGCTAGTACTGCAACGGTGCTTACCGTGACGAGGCCTCAGCTCTTGGGCGGTGGCCTCGTCTCTTGTAGTGGCTGGTCCGAGCCTGTTGTTGGCGTC
>NZ_JBHWGP010000083.1:0-7171 GCF_042733155.1 Streptomyces sp. NPDC059740
ACCGCCTCGAAGCCACCCTGGACAACACCACGGGAAGCGGCGAACTCCACCGTGAAGTCACCACACGACTGCAGACCCTGCTCTCCCGATGGCTGAGGGGCGCGCCCGGTGCAGCCGGTACCAGTACCGGCACGGCTACCGACCGGCCGGCCGGACGTCGAGCCGTGGCGGGACGTCTGGAAGAGGCCTCCGCAGACGAGGTCCTGGACTTCATCAACAAGGAACTGGGGGCGTCATGACGACCACTGACGTCCTGACGACCACCGATGCGCAGGCCGGTGCAATGCCGAGGAGGATCCGCCATGGCCGATGACAAGCAGCTGCTCGGCGCTCTGAAGAAGCTGGCCGCCGACCTTTACGAGGCACGGGAGCAGGTCAAGGAACTGGAGTCCGGCGAACGCGAGCCGATCGCGATCGTCGGCCTGGGCTGCCGCTACCCCGGTGGCGTGACGGGGCCCGAGCAGTTCTGGGAACTGCTCACCGCCGGCACCGATGCGGTCTCCGGCTTCCCCACCGACCGCGGCTGGGACGAGTTCGAGCAGGCATACGGCACGGACACCGCAGATCGGACCTATGTGCGCGAGGGTGCCTTTGTCAGTGATGTCGCGGAGTTCGATGCGGGGTTCTTCGGTATCTCGCCGCGTGAGGCCCTGGCGATGGACCCGCAGCAGCGTCTGCTGCTGGAGGTGGCCTGGGAGGCCGTCGAGCGGGCCGGACTGGACCCGTTGTCGCTGAAGGGCTCCCGCGCCGGCGTGTTCGTGGGCGCGAACAACTCCAGCTACAGCGAAGGCCTCATGGGCAAGGACCCGAACCTGGAGGGCTACCTCCTCACCGGCAACGTGACGGCGGTGGCCTCGGGCCGGATCTCCTACACGCTCGGCCTGGAGGGCCCGGCTGTCACCGTGGACACGGCGTGTTCCTCCTCCTTGGTGGCACTCCACCTGGCCGTTCAGTCACTGCGGACGGGGGAATGCTCGATGGCACTGGCCGGCGGTGTGGCGGTGATGGTGACGCCCGGCGCCTTCCTGGAGTTCTCGCAGCAGGGTGGGATGGGCTCCAGCGGGCGGTGCAAGGCGTTCTCGGCCCAGGCCGACGGCATCGGCTGGGGTGAAGGTGCGGGCATCGTCGTGCTGGAGCGGCTGTCGGACGCACAGCGCAACGGCCACCACGTCCTCGCCGTGATCCGTGGCACCGCCGCCAACCAGGACGGTGCGTCCAACGGGCTGACCGCCCCCAACGGTCCCTCGCAACAGCGAGTGATCCGGGCGGCTCTGGCGGACGCCCGGTTGGCGGCTGCCGATGTGGACGCGGTGGAGGCGCACGGTACGGGGACGACGCTGGGTGACCCGATCGAGGCGCAGGCGTTGCTGGCCACCTACGGGCAGGACCGGCCTGGGGATGGCCGGCCGTTGTGGCTGGGGTCGGTGAAGTCCAACATCGGCCATGCCCAGTGTGCTGGTGGTGTGGCGGGTGTGATCAAGATGGTGTTGGCGTTGCAGCACGGTGTGTTGCCGCGGACGTTGCATGCGCAGGAGCCGTCGCCGCACGTGGACTGGTCGGTCGGCAATGTGGCCCTGTTGAAGGAGCCGGTGGCGTGGCCCGCCGAGGACGGCGAGCGCCTGCGGCGGGTCGGGGTCTCGGCCTTCGGCGTCAGCGGCACCAACGTCCACATGATTCTCGAAGAGGCCCCGCAGCCCCTGGCCGGGCCAGCTGAAGCAGCGGAAGAACCCGCATCCGGGCTGCTGGAGTCGCCGGCACCGGCGTGGGTGCTCTCGGGCCGGACGAGCGAGGGTCTGGCGGCGCAGGCGGGTCGGTTGCGTGAGTACGTCTTGGCGCGGCCGGAGCTGGAGCCGGGTGACGTGGCGTGGTCGCTGGCGACGACGCGTGCGGTCTTCGAGCATCGTGCGGTGGTGTTGGGCTCCGGCCGTGAGGAGCTGTCGGCCGGCTTGGCGGCGGTGGCGACGGGTCAGCCTGCCCCGGGTGTGGTGACCGGGACGGCGGCTGTCGGTGGTAGCGGTCGGACGGTGTTCGTCTTTCCGGGGCAGGGGAGTCAGTGGGTCGGTATGGGCCGGGAGCTGGCCCAGTCTTCGCCGGTCTTTGCGACGCGGTTGGCGGAGTGTGGTCGGGCTCTGTCGCCGCACGTGGACTGGGAGTTGGACGACGTCCTGGCCGGGCTGCATGGCTTTGAGGCTGCGGATGTGGTGCAGCCGGCGTTGTGGGCGGTGATGGTGTCGTTGGCTGCGGTGTGGCAGGCCGCGGGGGTGCGTCCCGATGCGGTGGTGGGTCACTCGCAGGGTGAGATCGCCGCTGCGACCGTGGCCGGCATCCTGTCGCTGGAGGACGGGGCGCGGGTGGTGGCGCTGCGCAGCCGGACGCTTCGGGCGCTCGCCGGTCGTGGCGGGATGATGGCGGTGGCGCAGGACGCGGCCACCGTGCGGGAATGGATCGCCTCGTTCGGAGCCCGTCTGTCGGTTGCGGCGGTCAATGGGCCGCGGTCGACGGTGGTTTCCGGTGAGCCGGAGGCGTTGCGGGAGTTGGCCGCGGCGCATGAGGGGACGCGGACGCGAATCCTGCCGGTGGACTACGCCTCGCACAGCGCGCACGTGGACGAGCTGCGCGCCGACATCCTGACCGCCCTGGACGGCATCACCCCCCGCGAGGGTCAGGTGCCGATGGTCTCGGCGATGAGTGGCGAGTCGGTCACTGGTCCGGAACTGGACGCGGCCTACTGGTATGCCTCGCTGCGCGAGACGGTCGAGTTCGAGCGGGCGGTCCGCACTCTCGCCGACCGGGGGCACGGCACCTACGTCGAGGTGTCGCCGCACCCTGTGCTCACCACGGCAGTCGGGGACAGTCTGGAAGAGCGGGGGGTGGTCGTCGCCGGGACGTTGCGTCGTGACGACGGCGGGGCCGACCGGCTCCTCACCTCTTTCGCCGAAGGCTTCGTGCGGGGCGTGCCCGTCTCCTGGGCGGATGTTCTCGGCGGCGGCGCGGTGGTCGATCTCCCCACGTACGCCTTCCAGCACCGGCGCTTCTGGCCGGAGACCGGTCTCCCGACGCCGGAGCCGACCGCTGATCCCGTGGACGCGGAGTTCTGGGCTGCGGTGGAGGCCGGTGATCTGGGTGGTTTGGCGGAGACGCTTGAGGTTGATGGCGGCAGTTTGAGTGCGGTGGTGCCGGCGTTGGCGGCGTGGCGGCGTCGTGGGCAGGCTGATGCGTTGGTGGCGGACTGGCGTTATCGGGTGGTGTGGCAGCCGGGGAGCGAGGGTGCGGGTGTCCTGTCGGGGACGTGGCTCCTGGTCGGTGGCGGCGACGGTGGTGGTGATGAGGCTGAGGTGATCGGGCGCGCCTTGGGCGAGAGGGGTGCGGAGGTCGTTCGGGTGGATCTGGCCGGCCTCGGCGGGGTCATGTCAGGGGATGTGGCTGGTGTGGTGTCGCTGCTGGCGTTGGATGAGTCGTTGCTGCCGGGTGAGGGGTGGGTGCCTCGGGGGACGGCGGCCACGTTGGAGTTGGTGCAGGAGTTGGGGAAGCAGGGTGTTGCGGCGCCGTTGTGGGTGGTGACCCGTGGTGCGGTGCAGACCGGTGGTGGTGAGGTGACCACCAGTCCGGTGCAGGCGCAGGTGTGGGGTTTGGGGCGTGCGGTTGGTTTGGAGCATGCGGATCGTTGGGGTGGTCTGGTCGATCTGCCGTCGGTGGTGGATGAGCGGGTGGGGGCCCGGTTGGCGGCGGTGGTGGCTGATGGCCGGGAGGACCAGGTTGCTGTGCGGTCGTCGGGTGTGCTGGTGCGGCGTTTGGTGCGGGCCGGCCGTCGACGTAACGGTGAGGGTTCGTGGTCGCCCAGGGGCACGGTTTTGTTGACTGGTGGTACGGGTTCGATCGGTGTGTGTATCGCGCCGTGGCTGGCTGACCATGACGCCTCGCGTGTGGTGTTGACCAGCCGTTCGGGTCCTTCGGCTCCGGCGGTGGCTGAGCTTGCCGCGACAGTGGCGGGCGAGGGCACGGCTGTCGATGTCCTGTGCTGTGACACCAGTTCGCGTGAGCAGGTCTTCGGCCTGGTCGAGCACGTCCAGCGCACGGGCCCGGCCCTCTCGACGGTGTTGCACTCGGCCAACGCCCCGTTCTTGGCGCGAGTAGAGCAGACAAACCTCGAAGGACTGGCCTACTCCCTGAGCGCGAAGGCTGCCGGCGCCTCTTATCTGGATGAGGCGACGGTCGGGTTGGAGTTGGACGAGTTCGTGATGTTCTCGTCGATCTCGGCGACCTGGGGCAGTAACGATCACGCCGCCTATGCCGCGGGAAATTCGTATCTGGATGCGTTGGCGGAGGATCGTCGGGCGCGTGGTCTGCCGGGTACGTCGATTGCCTGGGGTGTGTGGAACACGCGGGACTGGGACGCGGTGGATGCCCAGATGGATCACAGTCCTGGTCGGGTCACGCCGCATCGGTTGTTGCGGCAGGGGATGAACTTCCTGGACACCGAGCGGGCGCTCACGGCGTTGGGTCAGGTGTTGCAGGACGACGAGACGTTCCTCGCGGTGGCGAACGTGGAGTGGGAGAAGTTCGCGCCCGTCTTCTGTGCCGCCCGCCCCCGCCCCCTGCTGGACACCATCCCTGAAGCCCAGGAACCGCAGGACGACCACTCTTCGCAAGGCACCACCGCGGCCGAGCCGCAGGGTGAACTCGCCCGCAAGCTCACCGGCGTCGACCGGGCAGAGCAGGAACGGAGGGTGGAGGAACTGGTGCGGTCGCACGCAGCCGCGGTTCTGGGGCACGACACCGTTGCCGACGTCCTTCCCACCCGGGCGTTCCGGGAGATGGGTTTTGATTCGCTCACGGCGGTGGAGTTGCGCAACCGTCTGAATGCCGTCTCGGGTCTGCGGTTGCCGTCGACGGTGGTTTTCGACTACCCGAACCCGACGGTGTTGGCCCGGCGGATCGTCGAGGGCATGTTCGGTGCGTTGGAGGTGGCGTCGGGGGTTGCGGGCGGGCCGGCTGGTTCGGTGGTGGTGTCGGATGACCCGATCGCGATTGTGGGGATGGCGTGCCGGTATCCGGGTGGGGTGTGTAGTCCGGAGGAGTTGTGGCAGTTGCTGGCCGGTGGTGGGGATGCCATTTCCGGGTTTCCCCCTGATCGTGGGTGGGATGCGGGTGCGGTGTTTGATCCGGATCCGGATGCGCCCGGTTCGACGTATGTGGTGGAGGGGGGGTTTCTGTCGGGGGCGGCGGAGTTCGATGCGGGCTTCTTCGGGATTTCGCCGCGTGAGGCGTTGGCGATGGATCCGCAGCAGCGGTTGCTGTTGGAGATCTCCTGGGAGGCCTTGGAGCGTTCGGGTATCGACCCTGAGACGCTGCGGGGATCGGCCACCGGTGTCTTCGCAGGTGCAGCCCCTTCCGGTTACTTGAGTTCCGGGGGTGATCTGTCGGGTTCCGAAGCGCACCTGATCACGGGCAATGCCCTGAGCGTGCTGTCCGGCCGCGTCTCCTACACCTTGGGGTTGGAGGGACCCGCGGTGACGGTGGACACCGCGTGCTCGTCCTCGCTCGTGGCTCTGCACTTGGCGGCGCAGGCGTTGCGGTCGGGTGAGTGTGAGTTGGCGTTGGCCGGTGGCGTCATGGTGATGGCCGATCCGGGGGAGTTTGTGGGGTTCTCGCGGTTGCGGGCTTTGTCGTCCAGTGGGCGGTGCAAGGCGTTCGGTGCCGGTGCTGACGGGATGGGTATCGGTGAGGGTGCGGGTCTGGTGGTGCTGGAGCGTTTGTCTGAGGCGCGGCGCAAGGGTCATCGGGTTTTGGCGACGTTGGCGGGTAGTGCGGTCAATCAGGATGGTGCGTCGAATGGGTTGTCGGCGCCGAATGGTCCTGCGCAGCAGCGGGTGATTCGTGCGGCTTTGGCGAGTGCGGGGTTGTCGGCTGCGGATGTGGACGTGGTGGAGGCGCACGGTACGGGTACGGAGCTGGGTGATCCGATCGAGGCGCAGGCGCTGTTGGCCACTTACGGTCAGGATCGGCCCGGGGACGACCGACCGTTGTGGTTGGGGTCGGTGAAGTCCAATATCGGGCATGCGCAGCAGGCGGCGGGTGTTGCGGGTGTCATCAAGATGGTGTTGGCGTTGCAGCATGGTGTGTTGCCGAGGACGTTGCATGTGGAGGAGCGGTCGCCGCATGTGGACTGGTCTTCGGGGAATGTGGAGTTGCTGCGGGAGTCGGTGCGGTGGCCGGCCGAGGCTGGTCGGCTGCGGCGGGCCGGGGTGTCGGCGTTCGGTATCAGCGGGACCAACATCCACGTCATCGTCCAGGAGGTAGAGGCAGCGCCGGCGGAGACGGAAGGCGAGGACGAGCCGGTTACTCCGGTGCTGACCGAGACCTCTGCCCTGCCCTGGCCGATCTCCGGCCGTGACGCCGTCGGGCTGGCCGCCCAGGCCGGCCGACTGCGTGAACACATTCTGGCCAACCCACAACTCGACCCGGTGGACCTGGCCTGGTCGCTGGCTACCACGCGTTCGCACTTCGAGCACCGGGCAGTGGCACTGGGCACCGGACGAGAGGAGCTCACAGCAGCCCTGACGGCCGTGGCCACCCACGAGCCCTCGTCCGGACTGATCACTGGGACGGCGGCTGTCGGTGGTAGCGGTCGGACGGTGTTCGTCTTTCCGGGCCAGGGGAGCCAGTGGGTCGGTATGGGCCGGGAGTTGGCCGAGGTGTCGCCGGTGTTTGCGGCGCGGTTGGCTGAGTGTGGTCGGGCTCTGTCGCCGTTCGTGGATTGGGAGTTGGACGAGGTTCTGGCTGGTCGACACGGGTTTGAGGCTGCGGATGTGGTGCAGCCGGCGTTGTGGGCGGTGATGGTGTCGTTGGCCGCGGTGTGGCAGGCCGCGGGGGTTTGTCCCGATGCGGTGGTGGGTCATTCGCAGGGTGAGATCGCCGCTGCGACGGTGGCCGGCATCCTGTCGCTGGAGGATGCGGCGAAGGTGGTGGCGCTGCGCAGTCGGACGCTTCGGGCGTTGGCGGGGCGTGGCGGGATGATGGCGGTGGCGCAGGACGCGGTCACCGTGCGGGAGTGGATCGCCGCGTTCGGAGACCGTCTGTCGGTTGCGGCGGTCAATGGGCCGCGGTCGACGGTGGTTTCCGGTGAGCCGGAGGCGTTGCGGGAGTTGGCCGCGGCGCATGAGGGGACGCG
>NZ_JBHWGP010000084.1:0-5879 GCF_042733155.1 Streptomyces sp. NPDC059740
GGGGCCCCCCCCCCCCCCGCACCCGCCTACACCCCCGCCGAGGCGTGCGACTGGGGGCTGGGGGGCCCCCCCCCCCCCCGCACCCCGGCGCGGGCCACCGGGGCGGGCCGGGGCCTGCCCCGGGGCCGGCGGCCGAGGCGCGTCCGGGGCCCCTGTCACCTGCACGTAGGCTGACGTGCGAAGGCCTCGCGGTCCTCGCCTCGCACCTGCCGGGAAGCGGCCGGCCCGCACCGTCGGTGCCGCGGCTTCACGGGTCCCGCTCCCCGTCCGCCGGCCGGCCGACGCCCCCGGGGGCCCCGCCCGCCTTCCGCCTCGGCTGTCGGCGTGGCGGACCTCCGGTGGGGCAGGGGAAAGGTGACCGCTGGACGAGCGGTGCGCCGGCGGCAGGGTCGCCGACCGGGCCGCGGGTGCGTACCGGAGAGACGGAGACGGGTGGTTGTGGAAGCGGAACGGTACGCGGACGGTCGCCGGGAGGCTGCTGTTCCGCGCCGGCCGGCCCGGAGCGGGTGGCCGGCGATGACGGCTGGGACCTCGTCACCGGCCGCGGCCGGAGCAGCGGACCCGGCCGACGGGGCGGAGGGCGCCGCAGGTGCGCACGGCGAAGCCGGCCCGGTTGCCGGCGAGGCGCTCACCTGGCGGCACTGGCGGGTGGCGCTGCGCCGGACCCCGGTGTCGGTGTGGGCCGAGGACGTCTCCGACTGGGCGGCCAGCCTGACCTACTACTCCGTACTGGCGCTGCTGCCCGCCCTGATCGTGACGGTCTCCCTCATCGGCCTCGCCGATCCGGGGGCGACCGGGGACCTCATCGCCCAGCTCAGCTCGATCGTCCCGGCCGAGTCCGGGCAGACCGTTCGCCGGGCGCTGACGACCATGGCGGACCAGCACACGGCGGCCTGGGTGCTGGTCGGCGGTGCGACCGTCAGCGCGGTGTGGTCCTCGTGCAGCTACCTGGCCGTCTTCCGGCGGGCGCTGCACGCCATGAACGGCGTCCGCGACGACAAGCCGCCCTGGCGCAAGGTGCCCCGCATCCTGGTGACCGCGGTGGTGCTGCTGCTCCTGCTGATCACCAGCGCGGTGGCGCTGCTGGTGAGCGGCCCGCTCGCGCGTGCGGTGGCCAGGGCCGTGGGGCTCGACGCGGCCGGGGAGGACGCCTGGACACTGGTCAAGTGGCCGCTGCTGCTGTGCCTGGCGGCGGTGCTGGTGATGGTGCTCTTCCGGTCGGGGCCGAAGGAGGGCCGGGGGGTGCGCAGGGCCGCCCCCGGTGGCGTGGTGGCCGTGGTGATGTGGCTGGTCGCCTCGGCGCTCTTCACCGCCTACGTGTCCTACGTCGGCACCTTCAACAGGCTCTACGGCTCACTGGCCGGACCGCTGGTCTTCCTGATCTGGCTGTGGTTCTCCCACTTGTCGCTGCTCTCCGGCGCCCAGTTCAACCTGGAGCTGCGCCGGGCGCGGGGGGCGGCCCCGCCCCGGGGCTGAGGTCCCGCCCCGGGCCGGGCGGGTGCGACCGGGCTCAGCGGGCGCCGTGGCCCGGGGCGATGGTCTCCACCCGGTGGGCGAGGCGGAAGTCCAGCTCCGTCAGACCGCCCACGCTGTGCGTGTTCACGGCGAGCACCAGCGAGTGGTAGCCGAGGGTGAGGTCGGAGTGGTGGTCCAGTTCCTGCTGGATCTGCGCCACGTGGATCACCATCGCCGCGGCCTGCAGGTGCTGGTCGAAGGTGTAGCTGCGGGTCAGCCTGCCGTCCTCGACGGACCACCCGGGCAGCTGCACCAACCGGGCCTCGGTCTCCTCGGCGCTCAGCAGGTCGGGACGTTCGTACATCGCTGCCGTCTCCCTCTCGGTTCGCCGGGCCGGGGCCGGCCCGGGTCCCCATTCTTCCCCGAGCTCTCCCCGGGCACCCGGCGGCGTCCGCGTCACCCCGTCCCGGCGGCCGTCACCCCTCGTCGGCGGTGGCCGCCGTGGCGGTGGGCGTCGGACCGGCGGCAGGGGCGGCGGCGACCGGCTCCCCCGGCTCCTGGGCAGGGGCAGCCACCGCGTCCGGCTGCCCGTCCTCGGTGGCCGGCACCACGGCCCCGGCCCGGGTGCGCCTGGCCGCCATGATCACGTAGACCAGGATGCCGGCGAAGAGGAAGAGCACGCCCTGGTAGATGGCCGCGTAGCCGGCCCCGGCGACCAGCCAGAAGGTGAAGCCGAAGGCGACCAGCGCCAGCACCAGGTCCCGGACGAACCGGCCGGTGTGCACCCGCTCGCCCTCCCCGGTGAGCAGGAAGTAGACCTGCGCGCCGGCGGCCAGCAGGTAGGGCACGGTGGCCGAGAAGGTGGTGATGAGCACCAGCGTCTCGAAGACCTTGTCGGAGCCGCCGAGGTAGTTGATGACGATGAGGGCGCTGGCCAGCAGCGACGAGGTCAGCACGCCGACGGTGGGCACCCCGCGCCGCTTGGTCAGGAACATCTTCGGGAACAGCCGGTCCCCCGCCGCGGCGTACGGGGACTGCGCGCTCATCAGCGTCCAGCCGTTCAGCGCGCCCACGATGGAGATCACCGCGGCGGCGGCGATCAGGGTGCCGCCCCAGTGGCCGCCGAACATCGCGTCGATGGCATCGGAGAAGGGCGCCTGGGACTTGGCGAGCCGGTCGTGGGGGACGGTGCCGAAGACCGAGACAGTTCCGAGCAGGTAGACCACCGCCGCACCGACGGTGCCCAGCACGGTGGCGCGCCCCACGTTGCGGCCCGGATCGCGGACCTCGCCGGCGCTGACCGAGGCCGACTCGACGCCGACGTAGCTGTAGAGCAGGATCGCCGCCGCCGCCGAGAGGCCGCCGACGGCGCTGCCGCCGCCCTCGTTGAAGCCGCCGAGGTTGTGCGGGTCGAAGAAGAACAGCCCCATGACGGCGACGAACAGCAGGGGTACGAACTTCAGGACCGTGGAGACGATCTGCACCGCGCCGACGTAGCGGGTGCCGGCGAAGTTGGACACGGCCGGCAGCCACAGGGCGACCAGCGCCACCAGGATGTCCGCGCCGGTGGACTCGTGACCCGGTATCAGGACGCGGACGTAGCCGACGGCGGCCACCGCGAGGGCCGCGTTGCTCACCCACGTCATCGTCCAGTAGCTCCACGCCGAGAGGAAGCCGGCGAAGTCCCCGAACGCCTCCCGTGCGTAGACGTAGGGGCCGCCGGTGTCCGGATGGCGCCGGGCGAGGCGGCCGAAGACCAGGGCGAGCGCGATCGAGCCGACGGTCAGGACGCCGAAGGCGAGCAGGCTGACCGTTCCGTAGGGGGCGACGGATGCCGGGAGCAGGAAGATGCCGCCACCGATGATGTTGCCCATCACCAGGCTTGTGGCGGTCCCCAGTCCGAAGCGGCGCGTGTGCCGGTCTTGCATGGTGGTGGGGGGCCTCTCGACGTGCTGGAGCCCGGTGACACCGAGATGTCGGTCACCGAGCGGATGCCTATGGTCCGCGATGTGGGCGGAGGCGCAAAATCATCGGCTGTTGTCCGGCGCAGTGCCCTCCGAGACGGAAATTACTGCGGTGGCATCCTCTCCCGATAGGCGATTTTCCGCCATGGCCCGGGACACATTCGTTGCCGTCGGCTCGTTCCGGCCGCCCGGGCCGGCCGCGGGGCCCGGCTCGGGCTCGCCCCGGCCCTGGCCCGGGACCGCACCGCCGCCCGCCCCGGTCCTCTCGGACTCCGCCGGCGCCCTCTGCCCGCCGTGCACCGGTCCGCTCCCGCCCAGCGGCACCTCGGGCCCCGCGGCCTCGCGCAGCCAGCGCCGGAACACCGCGTGTACCGCCTCGGCACCCCGCAGCGTCTCCCCGGCCGGCACCGGTTCGGACAGCAGGCGCGGCCACAGCAGGAAGGGGCGGCTCTGCTCGCCTCCCAGGCCCCCGTGGGAGCCGATCTGCTCCTCGAAGGCGTGCACCTCGCCCGTCACGGGGTCGCACACCGAGTTGACCATGACGTCGGGTGCGTGGGGGAAGGTCGCCGCCCGGCGCACCACGTCCGCAGCGCCGGGGCCGAAGGGGGCGAGCGGGTCCTCCCCCACCACCAGCCCGCTGTCCAGGTGGTGCTCGGCCCCGCCGTGGCCGAGCACCACGGCACCGTGCTCGGCGGAGCGGACCAGCAGGAAGCCGACGCCCGGGTGGTCGGCCAGCGTCGCCAGCAGCGAGGGGTGGCGGCGCTCGATGTCCTCCCGGGTCGCCCGGCCCGGCAGGTCGGGGAAGGAGATCAGGCCGAGGTTGCCGGAGGCCAGGACGATGGGCGCGGAGGGCTCCCGGCCGTCGCTCTCCTCGGGCCGCTTCAGCGCCGCCCGCGCCGCCTCGCGGGCCTCTGCGCCACTGCGGGTGCGGCGGGCACGGCGCGGCACCGGCAGCCCGCACCCGGCCCGCACCAGGTCGCCCAGTTCCAGCCCGAAGCGGCCGGCGAAGGTCTCGCCGAAGCTCTGCCCGTGGTCGGAGAGCAGCACCACCCGGTACGGGCGGGGGGCGTGCGCCGCGGCGTCGGCGATGAGCCGCACGCAGCGGTCGAGGCGGCGCAGCACCTGGCGGGTGTCGCGGTGGCGGGGACCGCTGTGGTGGGCGACCTCGTCGTAGGCGACGAGGTCGGCGTAGACGGCGGTGCGGCCCGCCAGCACGTCGCCGATGACGGCGGCGACCACCACGTCCCGCTCGACGACCGTCGCGAACGCCCGGATGAGGGGGTAGAGCCCGCCCCGCCCCACCCGCGGGCGCTCCTTGCGGCCGCGGGCCCGCAGTGACTGGAACACCTCCCGTCCCACCTCGGTGAGGAAGGAGAGCGCTGTGCGGGTGGCGTTGGCGGGGTCGCAGAAGTAGGCGAAGTAGCCGGCCCGGGAGCGGTGGTAGCGGTCACGGCGGCCGGCCACCGACATCACCAGGGCGAGCTGGTCGGCGCCGCCGCTGAAGAGGTTCCCGCGGGAGGCCCCGTCGAGGGCCAGCAGGCCGCCGTCGCCACTGCGGCGCACCGCGCGGCGCTGCAGTTCGGCAGCGCCGCTGGGCCGGTTGCTGACCACCACGCGCCCCGTCTCCTTCTCGTACCAGCGGAAGGCGGGGACGTCCTCGGTGGTGCCGTGCAGGATGCCGAGCTGGCTGGCGCCGGTCTGGCTGGACCAGCCGGTGCGCCAGGGGGTGAGCCGGTGCGTCTTCGCCAGCCACGCCGCGACGGTCGGCATGACGGGGTCCGGTCCGCGGGTCGCCTCCTGGAGCACGGCGTGGCCGAGACCGTCGAGCTGGACGAAGACCGTGCCGGGCCCGTCCGAACGGTGGTGCTGCCGCCGCCTTGCGCGGCGGCCGGCCAGCCGTACCAGGCGGTGGCCGTACCCCGCGTCGTCCCGTACGGCGAGCAGGGTGGAGGTGGCCGAGGAGGCCGCGGACATCACGGCGGCGACCACCACCGCCGTCTGGGGCGCCGCCTGCCCCCGGCCACTGGGGATGAGGGCGAGGGCGAGTACCAGCAGCGAGCCGTTGAGGAAGAAGACCGTCAGGCCCAGCAGCAGCGCCGGGACCAGGAGGAAGGCGCGCACCACCAGGGGCCAGACCAGCGCCGAGAGCAGGCCGAAGGCACCGGCGCCCACGGCGGCGCTCACGGCGGTGCGGGTCACGCTGTCCCCGCCGGGCGACTGGAGGCTGAAGTCGGGCAGGACGGCGGCCAGCGCGAGCATCGTGAGGGTGGAGACGGCCCACACCACCAGAACCCGCAGGGCGGCGACGCCCACCGCGCGTCCTCGTCCTCGCAGTCCGCGCACCGTCCTCACCTCCCAGCCCACCGCGGCGACCACCCGACGAGCACGGGAGTCCTCTCACCGTGAGCACCCCCGGTTGGTGGGGACGGGGTGGTGGCGGCCCGGGATCACCACATGTCC
>NZ_JBHWGP010000085.1:0-5666 GCF_042733155.1 Streptomyces sp. NPDC059740
CCCCCCAGGTCATGCCTTCGACAGGGGGCAACAGTCATGCCGGGCCCGGAGGCCAGCGGTCCCATTGCAGGACCGCGAAGAACATAACGGGGTGGCGTGCCGACCGTGAGCACAGGGAAGCGGGGGACCACCCCGTCAGGTGGTCCCCCGCTCCGGCGGGCCCGTCGCCCCACCGCCGTGTGCTCGCCCGGCAGTCACCAGTCGGCACTCACCAGGTGACCGGGACCTCGTGGACCCCGTAGAAGTTGGTGTCGTTCTTGAACCGCAACTCCTCGAACGGCGCGGCCAGTTTCAGGGAGGGCAGCCTGGTGAACAGCGTGGTGTAGACGACCTGCAGTTCGAGGCGGGCCAGGTTCTGGCCGAGGCACTGGTGGATGCCGTAGCCGAAAGCCGCATGGTGCCGGGCCTCCTCCCGGCCCAGGTCGAGCCGGTCGGGGTCCGGGAAGACCGCGGCGTCCCGGTTGGCCGCGCCGTTGGCCACGATCACCCCCTCGCCGGCCTTGATCAGCACTCCGCCGAGTTCGATGTCCGCCGCGGCCACCCGGCTGGTGGAGACCTCGGCGATACTGAAGAAGCGGAGCAGTTCGTCCACCGCACGGGACGCGATCGAGGGGTCGGCGACGAGCCGGGCGCGCTCCTCCGGGTACTCCAGCAGGGCGAGGACACCGAGCGAGATCATGTTCGCCGTCGTCTCGAAACCACTGGTGAGCAGCAGGGTGGCGAGTCCGCTCACCAGCTCGTGGTCGTAGGTGCCGGCCTCGCGGTACTTGCCGATCAGCCGGCTGAGCAGGTCCTCGCCCGGCTCGACGGCCTTCTTGGCGACCAGTTCCCCGATGAAGACCCGCAGGTCGCGGAAGGCCGTCATCTTCTCCTCGGGCGTGCTGCTGCGGCTGTCCAGCACGCTGGAGCGGCGCTGGAAGAGGTCGCGGTCGGCATAGGGCACGCCCAGCAGCTCGCAGATCACCAGTGACGGCACCGCGAGCGCGAGCTCCGGAACCAGGTCGGCCCCGGGGCCGGTGGCGATCATGGCGTCGACGCAGCCGTCGACGATCTCCTGCACCTTGGGGCGCAGGGCCTGCAGCCGGTTCGCCGTGAACTCGTTGACCAGCATGCGCCGGTGCTCGGTGTGCTCCGGCGGGTCCATCCAGGTCAGGAAGCCCTTGACCTGGGTGCTGACGCCCTTGAGACCGGCCACCAGGGCCGGGTAGCCGGGGTGTCCGCGGTCGACGCTGACCCGCGGATCGGCCAGCAGCTGACGCGCGAGGTCGTGCCGGGTGACCAGCCAGGCCGTCCGACCGGTCGGGAGCAGAACCCGGGAGACCGGCTCCTCCTCCCGCAGCCGGGCGTACTGCTCGGAGGGGTGGAACGGACACTTCCTCGGCATGGGGAACGCCTGCAACTCCGCTGGGGTCGTGCCCGTTCCGACTGGCTCGGTCATCCTGCCGCCTTCCCTCGACTCGCCTGCGCGACGCGTGATTCGGCCGTGGCCGGCCGGAGTCCGAGTGTCGGTTCGCGGGCTTAAGCAGGTCTTTTCCGAGACTTGCGCCCCCGCGACGCGCACCAGGGCACGTGCGCAAGGGCGGGACAAGACCGCCTTTAGCCGCCCGTGGTCGATTCGGTACGCGAAAGCAGGTGCCGGGACGCGCAACGGAAAGGTACGAACGTGACTGAAACCGTCGAGAGAGAAGCGGCGGACTCCGAACCGCCGGCGTTCCCCATGCCGAGGAAGTGCCCGTTCCAGCCGCCCGAACAGTACGCCCGGCTGCGCGAGGAGGAGCCGGTCTCCCGGGTCCTCCTCCCGACCGGCCGGACCGCGTGGCTGGTCACCCGGCACGACCTCGCGCGTCAGCTGCTGGCCGATCCGCGGGTCAGCGTCGACCGCGCACACCCCGGCTACCCGGGCGTCATCCCCCAGCAGGCGACCTTCACCCACCGACCGCCCGGGTTCCTGACCTGGATGGACCCGCCGGAGCACACCGAGCACCGGCGCATGCTCGTCAACGAGTTCACCGCCCGGCGGATGCAGGCACTGCGCCCGCGGGTCCAGGAGATCGTGGATGGCTGCGTGGACGAGATGCTCGCCGCGGGCGGGACCGTCGACCTGGTGGAGGCGCTGGCGCTGCCGGTGCCGACACTGGTGATCTGCGAGCTGCTGGGCGTGCCCTACGCCGACCGCGAGCTCTTCCACGAGCGCACCACCATCGTCGTCGACCTCCAGGCCGGCGTGGAGGAGCGGACCAAGGCGCTGAAGGAGGTCCAGGCCTACCTCGGCGACCTGGTGGTCAAGAAGGACGCCGACCCCGGGGACGACCTGCTGAGCCGTCTGATCAAGAAGTACCGCGACGCCGGCACCTACGACCACGCCCACCTGTCCGGCCTCGCCACCCTGCTGCTCACCGGCGGGTTCGAGACCACGGCGAACATGATCGCGCTGGGGGTCCTCGCCCTGCTGGAACACCCCCAGGAGCGGGCGAAGCTGGTCGCCGACCCTTCGATCGCCCCCCGGACGGCGGACGAGCTGCTGCGCTTCTTCAGCGTCTCCGACTACGCCACCAGCCGGGTCGCCACGGCGGACATCGAACTCGACGGGGTGCTGATCAAGGCCGGCGAGGGAGTGATCGCCCCCAACGGCGCGGCCAACCGGGACGGCGCGGTCTTCGCCGACCCCGACCGGCTCGACGTGGCGCGGGAGGAGGCCCGGCGCCACATGGCCTTCGGCTTCGGCATCCACCAGTGCATCGGCCAGAACCTGGCCGCGCTGGAACTCCAGGTCGCCTACACCACCGTCTTCTCCCGGATCCCGGACCTGCGCCTGGCGGTGCCCTTCGACGAGCTGCGGTTCAAGAACGTCAGCAACTTCTACGGCGTCCACGAGCTCCCGGTCACCTGGTGAACGCACGGTGCGAAAGGAGGCCACGCCCATGGTCGTCCGCGGCAGGCTGACCGCACACCCGGCGCTGGCGGCGGCGATGGCCGTCGTTCTCGCCTCGGTGCTCTTCTGCGCCCTCGCGTTCAGCGGCAGTAGCGCCGCCGGGGCGCCGGCGCAGCGGCGGTGCACGGTGATCGACGACCTCACCGAGGCGACCGTGAACCACCGGTACGTCGGCGAGTCACTGACCATTCCCGTCCAGCACGTCGGGGAGAGCCTGGTCTACTACGACGACCTCTACGACCCGCGGGGCAAAGTCGTCGGACACGCGGTCGGCTTCGTCAGCGGCATCTACCAACGCCCCTCCGACGGCCATCTGATGACCCAGTACTACGAGACGGTCAAGCTGCCGGACGGCACCTTCAGCGACAGCGGGATCGTCGACCGCTTCGCCATGTTCGACGGGGCCACCGCGCACTTCGACGTGGTGGGAACCAGCGGGAAGTACCTCGGTCAGAAAGGTACCCGTGACTGGCGCTTCCCGCCGCCGATCCAGCATCCGCCGAAGCCCGACACCCGCCTCCAGGTGACGATCAGGCTGTGCCACTGACCACGGGCCCGGGCCCGACAGGGAGTTCATCATGTACTTGCAGGACCAGTTGTCGGCAGCCGCCGAGACGATGGCCCGCGTCGTCAGCACCGTCGAGGACGGGCAGCTCGGCGCGCCCACCCCGTGCCACGAGTTCGACGTGCGCCGGCTGATCAACCACCTCATCGCCTGGTCGCCGATCATCGAAGGGGTGGGGCTGCGGGCACCGCTCGCCTCGGGCCGTCCGGACGAGCAGACCGACCACATGACGGGCGACTGGCGCGCGGAGTACCTGCGCTGGATAGACCGCAGCCTCACCGCCTGGAAGCCGGACGCGGCCTGGGAGGGCGTCGCCGACCTCGGCTTCATCCAGGTGCCCGCCACCGTCATCGGCGGCAAGACGCTGTGCGAGTTCGTGCTGCACGGCTGGGACCTCGCCCGGGCGACCGGACAGCCTTTCGACTGCGACCCGGCTGTCGCCGAGGCGACGTTGCGGTTGGTCGAGGAGACCGCCGAGGAGACCCGGCAGCACGGCATGTTCGGATCGGCGGTGGCGGTCCCGGAGACGTCGTCGGCGCTGGAGCGGGCGCTGGCGGTCAGCGGCCGCAACCCGGGCTGGACCGCGTGAGCCGCGGCGAGCGCCCGGCGAGCGCCCGGGGGGACTAGATGGCCAGGAGGCAGCGCACCGCACTGGCGCTTCTCGGCGCCTCGTTCCCGATGTTCATGGTCTCGCTGAACAACCTACTCGTGACCAACGCCCTGCCCGAGATCGCCAAGAGTCTGACCATTTCGGTGGGCGGTCTCCAGTGGGTCGTCAACAGCTACATCCTGGCCTTCGCCGGTCTGCTGCTGACCGGCGCCACGCTGGGTGACCGCTACGGCCGGCGGCGGGCGTTCGTCGCCGGGATCGTGCTGTTCAGCCTTGGTTCGGTCGGCTGCGCGCTCGCCGCCTCGGGCACCGTGCTGGTGGCGGCGCGGGTGCTCCAGGGCGTCGGTGCCGCCGCCGTCCAGCCGCTCTCGCTCACCCTCGTGGTCGGCGCGGTGCCGGCCGCCCGACGCAGCGCCGCGGTCGGGTTGTGGGGCGGGGTCAACGGACTCGGTGTGGCGCTGGGCCCGCTGGTGGGCGGTCTGGTCACCCAGGGCCTTGCCTGGCAGTGGATCTTCTGGATCAACATCCCGGTCGCCCTCGTCGCGATCCCGCTGGTGCTGGTGTCGGTCCGGGAGTCGACCGGCGAGGACCGCGGCCTGGACCTGCCCGGCATGGTGCTGGTGGCGGCGGTGGTCACGCTGGCCGTCTGGGGAATCGTCCAGGTCGCCACCGCCGGGTGGGGGTCGTCGGCCGTACTGGTGCCGCTCGGTGCGGCGGCGTTGCTGCTGGTGGCGTTCGTGCGCTGGGAACGCCGGGCCTCGGTGCCGCTGCTGCCGCTGCGGTTCTACCGCGAGCCCGCCTTCGTGCTGAGCAACATCGTCTCGCTGGCCATGTACTTCGGCGTCTTCGGCTCGATCTTCTTCCTGGCCCAGTACATGCAGGATTCGCTCGGCTTCTCGCCGTTGCAGGCCGGGGTGCGCACCCTGCCCTGGACAGCGATGCCGATGCTGGTGGCGCCGGTGGCCGGGCTGCTGATCGACCGGGTGGGCGGCCACCGGCTGATGGCCATGGGTCTGGCCCTGCAGGGCGCCGGGCTGGCCTGGATCGCGTCGATCGCCTCGGTCGACCTGTCCTACCCCCGCCTGGTACCGGCACTCGCCGTCTCCGGCATCGGGATGGGCCTGGTCTTCGCACCCACCATGGCCGTGGTGCTCGGCGCGGTGCGCCCGCACGAGCACGGCAAGGCCTCGGGCGCCAACAACACGGTCCGGGAGATCGGTGGCGCGCTCGGCATCGCCGTCCTGACCACGGTGTTCCAGGCCCGGTTCACCGTGGTGCACGCCTTCCCCTTCGACTCCGCCCGCGCCTTCGTGCACGGGATGACCTCCGCGATCTGGGTCGGTGTCGCGGTGGTCGAGGGCGCCGCGGTCCTCTCGCTCTTCATCCCCTCGCCCGCCCGGCCCGACGCCGGGACGCAGACCGGACAGGAGGAGCCGCAGCAGGCCGTCGCCCCGCTCGCCGGATGAGCGGGGGGACGGGCGGCGGGGTGCGCCCGGTCTCTTATAAACAAAACCCACCCACCAGACATTTGCACAACACGTAAGGCGTGTTGTGCTTGA
>NZ_JBHWGP010000086.1:0-5013 GCF_042733155.1 Streptomyces sp. NPDC059740
GTAGACCGCCACACTCGCGATCCCCGCGTCCCGGCAGGCGCGGGCGACGCGGACTGCGATCTCGCCTCGGTTGGCGATGAGCACCTTGCGCACGACAGCTCCCCACTCCACGACCGGCGGCCACCGTCGGCGGCGGCCACTGCCCGCGGGACGACTCCTCCGGAACGTGGCCCCACCCTCCTCGGGTGGGGAAGGAGGCACAAGATCAGCCACAACAGGTCCGTGCAAGGAGTGCGAGGGGATGTGGGACTTGGTCACGTCCGGGTCAGAGGCGCGCCAGCACACCATCAGGTCACTCCCGGCTGCGGGAGGACCGGGGTGGCCGTGGGCTGTGCGGAAGGGGGGGCCGGTCCGGCCGCGGGACCGACCCGTCATGTCCGGAGGGTGGGCCGTGCGGCGCCGAGGACACCCCCGGTCAGGCCGGCTCGGGGAGCGGCGCCCGGCCCTGTGCATCGCAGGACGGAGGCGGAGTCTGCCCGGACGAAGGCCGGGGCGACGCCGGGCGTCGCGACCCCGGCGGAGCCTGGACGAAGGGCCCCGGTGGCCGGCGGTCAGGGAAGCAGTCCGTACGCGGCGGCCTTGGTGACGGCGTCGAGCCGGGAGACGGCGTCGAGTTTGCGGAAGATGCTGTGCAGGTGAGCTTTGACGGTACCGGTCGCGATGTCGAGGCAGTGCGCGATCTGCTGGTTGGTCATGGCCGACTCCACGCAGCTGAGCACCTCCTGCTCCCGGGGCGACAGGCAGGGCACAGAGGGTTCCGCGCTCTCGGGACGCCGGCTGGGCACCAGCGCCGTCACCGCCGCCACCAGTCCGTCACGGCCGGCGTTCACCGGCAGGCAGGTGTGCGCACCCAGCCGGCACAGCTCCGGCTCGGCAAGGGAGGGGATGAGCCGGGGCACGACGAGCACAGCCGTCTCCGGCGCCGCACGCCTCAGCCGGGTCACCACCTTCTGGCTCGCCCGGTGGGAGGGCTCGAGCAGGACGACGTCCGGACAGGTCTCCGCCACCAGGCGCGGCGCCTCGCTCTCCCGCGAGGTCTGCCCGACGACGACGATGGTGCGGTGGGCGCTGAGCACCGCTGTCAGAGCATCGCGTAAGAGAGCATGCCTGCCGACGATCAGTACCCGTATGTGGTGCATGGTCTCCGTCCAGACTGCTGCAGGGGCTTCGCCGAACGCTGCGCATGACGCGTGTACCTCGTCTCCGAAGCGGCCTCTCCTCCCCGGGCACCCGTTACCCCAACGGACGTGAGGGCGTCACGTGCCGCAGGTGGACGAGGAGGTCGAACCAGGCGGAGAGACTGCCGCCGGTCATGTGGTGGGCGCCGTCGGCGTCCGGGTCGTAGTGGGGGCCGATGACCCGCACGGCGGCCGGGCCGTCCAGCCATGCGCTGACCGGCGCGGGGCGTCCGCCGGCCGTGTCCTCCAGGTCGAGCAGGTACATGTCGGGGGACGCCGTGCCGAGCACGGACTCGGCCAGTTCACCGGCGGCCTCCGGCACCTGGTGGGGGCCGCCGGCGAAGGAGGCGATCCTCCCGGAGTGGAAGGTGAGCCCCACCGAGAGGTATCCGTCGCCGAACCGGCTCCGCAGATGGCTGCCCGCGTTGGCCTGGCGGCGCGGTGGCGCGGGTGGGAAGCGGACGGCCCGGGTGGGGCCGTCCGCTGTGTGGGTGAGTGCGGACCAGAGCACCACTTTCTTCCCGGTCAGGTCGTACCAACGGATGACGTTGTCCGCCAGGCAGCGTTCCAGGCGGGCCATGTACCGCGCCTCCCCCGGCTTCCCGTCGGCGTGCAACCGGTAGAAGGAGAGGATCGCCTCGGCCGCGTGCACCGCAAAAGCATGCTGCTCCTCCCCCGTACGCGCGGGGAGCCCGAGCACCAGGTCGCGAGCGGCTGCGGCGCGCGTGACGCACTCCGCCCGGTCGGGGCTCGCCCGGAAGCGGCGCACGTGCTCCGCGATGTCGGCTCCCGGCCGCAGCCCCGTGTACCACTGCCGCACCAGGGATGACCGGTCCGGGGCAACCGCCTGCACATGGTCGACCACCGCGTCGTACGCCCAGTCGCGCACTTCCCGGACGTTGACGCCGAGCAGGCGGACGGGGTCCTCGGGCCGGTGCGCGTTGTGCTCCCGGACCCAGGTGAGGAGCTGGTGCATCTCCTCGGTGCGCCAGGCGCCCCCGGCCCCGCCCAGCAGCTGCGCCAGGTCCCCGGTGCCTTCGCGGACGTACCGGTCCAGTTCGACCCCGAGGGTCCAGTCCTCGTCCAGGGCGACGGTACGGAACCCGAGGTGCCGCACCAGTGCCGCCACCATCCGCAGTTGGAGGCACGAGACCTCGTGGGCCCCGCGGGTGCCCGCCCCCATGCCCACGACCGTCGCGGCGCGCGCCCGTTCGACGAGCTTGTGCAGGTCGCTCGCCGGGGCGTCCGCGGCCAGGCCCGCCAACGGCTCCGCGACGTCCTCCAGCCAGGCGGTGACTTCGCTTCGCGCGCCTTCGCTGAGAGGCGCTACGTGCTCGGTTGGCGTCTGCACAGGATCTCCGGGTCGTCGAACCTACTGCCCGCTGCTCTTCCGCCTACTAGCCGCTGCCGGAAGGTGGTAAACGACGCCCTCCCCGCCGGACCCGTGCAGGGTTGAGTTCCGGCCAACCACTTCCGCACGGCACGCCCCGCCCCGGCTGCGGCGGTGTGCCGGCGGGGCATCACCGGTCCTCTGGCCGGGTGCACTGCCCCTCACCCGCCGGCCGGGGGGTGGTGGGGCAACAGGTGCGCCAGGAGGAGGGCGACGTCATCGCTGGAGCCGGGGTGGCGCAGGTGTTCCAGGAGCAGGTCGCAGGTTTCCTCCAGGCCCTGCGGGTTCCCGGTGAGGAGGCCGAGCAGGACCTGGAGCCGGGTGTCGATGGCGTCGGTGCGGGTCTCGACGAGGCCGTCCGTGTACAGCAGGAGACGGCTGTGCGGGGCAAGGGTGAAGCGGTGGGTGGTGAAGGCGGTGCCCTCCAGGCCGAGAGGTGGACCCGGGCTCGCCTCGACGAGTTCGGCGGTGCCGTCGGGGCGCACCAGCACGGGCGGCAGGTGGCCTGCCGTGGCGATCTCACACCTGCCGCCGGCCGGGTGGCAGACGACGTAGGCACAGGTGGCGAAGGAGGTCTCCGAGCCTGCGGTGAGGGCGTCCAGGTGGGCCAGGACATCGGCCGGCGGAAGGTTGAGGCGGGCCAGTGTGCGGGTGGCGGTGCGCAGTTGCCCCATGGTGGCGGCGGCTCCGACGCCACTCCCCATGACGTCGCCGATGACCAGTGCGGTGCTGCCGCCGGGCAGGGGGAGCACGTCGTACCAGTCTCCGCCGATCTCCGAGGTGTCGTCGGCGGGCCGGTAGCGGGTGGCGATGTCGAGTCCGGGCCGGTCGGGGGCGCGGCGGGGCAGGAGGCTGCGCTGCAGTACCAGGGCGGTGTTGCGCTCGTACCGGTACCAGCGTGCGTTGTCGATGCAGACTGCCGCCCGGTCGGCGAGTTCGGTGGCGAACGCGAGGTCGTCCTGGTCGAAGGGGTGTGGGTCGTGGGCACGCAGGAGGGTGAGGGCGCCCAGGACGCTGCCGTGTGCGCTGAGGGGAACGGCCAGGTAGGAGTGGGCACCGGTCCGGGCGAGGACCTCGGGCCTGGGTTTGCTGCCGAGTCGGGCGAGTGTCTCCCGGGTGAGGCGTGGCACCAGGACCGGGCGCCCGGTGGTCACACACTGCGTCACCAGCCGGTCGGCGGAGTAGACGACCGCTTCCCCGACCGGGTCGGCGACCAGGGCGGCGTCGACGGGTGGGCGGGAGGCGACGGCCAGGGGCCGGAAGGTCTCTCCCCGGCCGGGCAGGGTGGGGTCGGCTGCCGTGACGATGACGTCGAGGATGTCCACCGCTGCCACGTCGGCCAGGTCGTCGACCGCGATGTCGGCGAGTTCGTGCGCGATGCGCTCGAGGTCGAGGGTGGCGCCCAGGCGCATGCCGGCTTCGGCGAGCGTGGACAGGCGCTTGCGGATCCGTGTGGCCTCCAGGGAAGCCCGGTGCCGGTCGGTGTCGTCGACCACACTGACCGCCACCCCGACGATGCGGCCGCGCTGGTCCTCCAGGCGGTAGTAGGAGGCGGACCAGGCGTGTTCCCGGTGGGGGTCGGGGTCGGAGGGGGTGGTGCCGAAGGTGAGCTGGTTCAGCAGCGGTTCCCCGGTGGCCAGCACCTGGCGCATCGCCGCTTCGATGGGAGTGGTGTCCGGGAGGGGGATGACCTCCGGGGGACGCCGGCCCACCGTCTCACCGGCCGGCTTCCCGTGGATCTTCTCCAGCATCGGATTGACGAGCATGTAGCGCAGGTCGGAATCGAGCACGGCCAGTCCGAACGGCGCGTGGTGGAACAGCCGTGAGGTGAGCGCCAGGCCGGTTTCCAGCTCGCGCAACTGTTCCTGGTCGCTGGCGATCCCCAGGGCGTAGGTGTGGTCCTGGTCGTCCTGGAGCTGTACGTTGCGGAACTCGGTCTGCCGTACGGTGCCGTCCTTGCACCGGATGGGGAATCCGCCTGCCCACGACTCGCCGGCGAGTACGCGGCGGAAGAGTTCCAGCACCCTGGGCTTGTTCGGTGGATCGATCAGGAGGTTCGCCGCGGGCGAGCCCAGTGCCTCGGCTGCGCTGTACCCGAAGAGCCGTTCGGCCTCCGGACTCCACAGCGTGATGCGGCCCTCGCTGTCGAGGACCGTCGCCGCGACCCCAAGGAGGTCCAGCAGACCCCCGGGCGGGGTGGTCACCCCGCGCTCCTCGTCCCCGGTCGACCGGTCCACACGCTCACCTTCTTCTGCTCAGGGCTGTCCCGCAATTCCCGGCGGGCTCCCGACGCCCCGCACGGCACGTTCCGGGACCGCGTCCGGAAGGCCACACCGCACTGTCGAAAAGTCCCAATAAACCCAGTATGCGAACGGCCCTGCGCCTTGCGAGGCACCGCACTGGGCGCCGCTCGCCGATCCCGGGAAGGTGCGGACACCGCTGGCC
>NZ_JBHWGP010000087.1:0-4876 GCF_042733155.1 Streptomyces sp. NPDC059740
CCGCCGAACCCCGCACCACCGCCAACACCCGATGACCCGCCGCACGCGCCACCGACAACCGCTCCAACACCAGCAAACCCACACCCTCACTCCAGGCGGCGCCGTCGGCAGCAGCCGAGAACGGCTTGCACCGCCCGTCGGGAGCCAGGCCGCGCTGGCGGCTGAACTCGACGAACACGGCGGGGGTCGCCATGACGGTCACACCACCGGCCAGCGCCACCGAGCACTCCCCCGAGCGCAGCGCCTGCGCCGCCAGGTGCAGGGCCACCAGCGACGAGGAGCACGCCGTGTCCACCGTCACCGCCGGCCCCTCAAGACCCAGGCTGTAGGACACCCGGCCCGAGGCCACACTGCCGGCGCTGCCGCTGACCAGGTAGCCCTCGTAGCCCTCGGGCGAGCGGGCGTGGCGGGAGCCGTAGTCGTCGTACATGACGCCGGTGAACACGCCGGTGTCGGTGCCGGCGAGGCTGCCGGGTGCGATGCCCGCCGTCTCCAGTGCCTCCCAGGCGGTCTCCAGCAGCAGCCGCTGCTGCGGGTCGGTCGCCATCGCCTCGCGCGGACTCATCCCGAAGAACGCGGCGTCGAACTCCGCCGCCTCGTGCAGGAACCCGCCCCGGTTGACGTAGCTGGTGCCGACGTGCTCGGGGTCGGGGTGGTACAGGTGCTCCAGGTCCCAGCCGCGGTCGGCGGGGAAGTCGCCGGTCGCGTCGACGCCTTGGTCCACCAGTCGCCACAGCCCCTCGGCGTCCCGCACCCCGCCCGGGTAGCGGCAGGCCATGCCGACGATGACCACGGGGTCGTCCTCGGTGGCGGCGACGGGTGCGGCGGTGGCCGCCCGGCCCTGCCCGCCCAGCAGCCGCTCGGTCAGGTACCGGGCGAGGACGCGGGGGGTGGGGTGGTCGAAGACCAGGGTGGCGGGCAGGCGTTGGCCGGTCGCGGCCGACAGCCGGTTGCGCAGCTCCACGGCGGTCAGCGAGTCGAAGCCGAGGTCCCGGAAGGGGCGCGCGGCGTCCACGGCGTCGGCGTTCGCGTGGTCGAGCACGGCGGCGGCCGAGGAGCGGACCAGTTCCAGCGCGGCGGCCCGTGCCTCGTCCTCCGGCAGCTCGCGCAGCCGCTCCGCCCAGGAGGCGTCCCCGGCGGTCCGGGTGGTGGCCGCGGCACGGCGGAGCGAGGGGCGGACCAGCTCGGAGAGGATCGGCGCGAGGGTGCCCTCGGCGGCTCCGGCCCGCAGCGCCCGCAGGTCCAGCAGGGCGGGCACCACGGCGGCCGGCGCGGCGGCGAGGGCGGCGTCGAGGAGGTCGAGCGCCAGCTCCGTGCTCATGGGGGCGAGCCCGGTGCGGCCCAGCCGGGCGTGTGCGGTGCCGTCGAGGTCTGCGGTCAGGCCGCTGGCCTCGGCCCACAGGCCCCAGGCCAGTGAGGTGGCTGGCAGCCCCGCGGCCCTGCGCTGCACGGCGAGGGCGTCCAGGACCGCGTTGGCCGCGGCGTAGTTGGCCTGTCCGACGGTCCCCAGCGTGCCGGCGACGGAGGAGAACAGGACGAACGCCGACAGGTCCGTGTCCGCGGTGAGTTCGTGCAGGTGCCAGGCGGCGTCGGCCTTGCCGTGCAGGACGCGGTCGCAGCTCTCGGGGGTGATCCGGTCCACCGTGGCGTCCTCCAGCACGCCCGCGGTGTGCACCACGGCGGTCAGCGGACGGTCCTGCGGGACGGCGGCGAGGAGCTCGGCCAGTGCCGCCCGGTCGCCCACGTCGCACGCCGCGACGGTGGCCCGCGCCCCGAGGTCCGCGAGCCGGCGGACGAGGTCGGCGGCGCCCGGTGCCTGCGATCCTCGCCGGCTGGTGAGCAGCAGGTCGCGTACTCCGTAGCGGGCTGCCAGGTGGCAGGCCACCTGTGCGCCCAGCGTCCCGGTGCCGCCGGTCACCAGCACGGTGCCCTCGGGGCCGAAGGCCGCGGGCCGTTCCCCGACGGCGGCCGGCACCCGGCGCAGGCGGGGGACGAGGACGCGTCCGCCGCGTACGGCGGTCTGCGGTTCGCCGGCCGCCAGCACCGCGTCCAGGCACTCCTCGGACCAGGTGTCGGCGTCGATCAGCAGCAGGGTGCCGGGGTGCTCGTTCTGTGCCGAGCGCAGCAGGCCCCAGACGGCCGCCGCGGCGGGGTCCGGTGCGGCGTCGTCGGCTCCGGTGGTCACCGCTTGCCTGGTGACGACGGCGAGCGGGGCGGCGTCGGCCGGCCGCTCGTGCAGCATCCGCAGGGCGCGGTCGAGCCGGGCGCGCACGGCACCGGGCAGGTCCTCGGCCGCCTCGTCGGCGGTGGGGAGCAGCTGCCACACCTCCGGCCGCCCGGCGTCACCGGCCGGACGGCCGGCGGTGGGCTCCACCGGCCGCCACTCCACCGCGTGGAGGGCCTGGCCGTGCCGGCCCGCGGTGGTCAGGCCGCCTTCGCCGAGCGGGCGCAGGAGGAGCGAGGGGATCTCCAGCACCGGCCGGCCTGCGGTGTCCCAGGCGGTGACGGTGACGCCGTCGGCGCCCTCGGGCTGCAGGCGGACGCGGAGCGTGGACGCGCCGGCGGCGTGCAGCCGTACTCCGCCGAAGGCGAAGGGCAGCAGTCCGGCCTCGCGGTCCCCGAGGTGGCCGAGGACCACCGGGTGGAGGGCTGCGTCCAGCAGGGCCGGGTGGAGGCCGAAGTCGGCTGCGGAGCGTTCCAGGGCCTCGGGCAGGGTCACTTCGGCCCACACCTCCGTGCCGCGCCGCCAGACCCGTGACAGGCCCTGGAAGGCGGGGCCGTAGGCGTAGCCCCGGGCGAGGAGGTCCGGGTAGGCGTCGGCCAGCTCGACCTGCTCGGCCCCGACCGGCGGCCAGGCGCCGCCCGGCAGGTCGCCGGCGGTGGCATCGGCGGGCGCCACGGGACGCAGGATGCCGGTGGCGTGCCGGGTCCACGGGGTGTCCTCGTCCCCGGTGCGGGCGTGGACACTGACGCTGCGGTGGCCTGCGGAGTCGGGGGCGGAGACGGCCAGTTGGACGCTGACCGAGCCCTCGGACGGCAGGACCAGCGGTGCCTGGAGGGTGAGGTCGTCGACCACCTGGCAGCCCGCGCGGGCGCCCGCCTCGGCGGCGAGTTCCAGGAACGCGGTGCCGGGCAGCAGGGCCGTTCCGCGGACGGCGTGGTCGGCGAGCCAGGGGTGGCTGCGCAGCGAGAGCCGGCCGGTGAGCAGCAGTCCGTCGTCGGCCGCGAGGGCCACGGCGGCGCCCAGCATCGGGTGGCCGCCCGGGGCGAGGCCGGCGGCGGTGACGTCCCCGGTGTCCGCCGGGGCCTGAAGCCAGTACCGCTCGCGCTGGAAGGGGTAGGCCGGCAGGTCCACCCGGCGTCCGCCGAACGGGGCGAGGACGAGGGGCCAGCGCACGTCGAGTCCGTGGGCCCAGCCGTGTGCCGCGGACCGCAGCAGGCGCGTCAGGCCGCCCTGGTCCCGGCGCAGGCTCGGCACCGTGACGGCGTCGGCCGCTTCCGCCTCGACGGACTCCGCCATGGCCGTGGTCAGCACCGGGTGCGGGCTGATCTCGACGAGGAACCCGGCGCCCTCACGCACCAGTTCGCGGACGACGGGGTCGAACCGTACGGTGCGGCGCAGGTTGCGGTACCAGTAGGCGGCGTCCAGCGGGCCGTGGTCCTCGGCGTCCGCCACGGTGGAGCGGAAGGGGATGCGCGGGTCGGCGGGGGTGATGCCGGCGAGCGCGGTGAGGATCTCCTGCTCGATCGCCTCGACGTGCGGTGAGTGCGAGGCGTAGTCGACCGGGACGCGCCGGGCCCGCACCCCGGCCTCCTCGCAGGCGGCGGTGAACGCGTCGAGGCAGGCCACGTCGCCGGAGACGACGACGGATGCGGGGCCGTTGACGGTGGCCACCGAGAGGCGGTCGCCCCACGGTCCGGTGAGGGCGGCGACCCGGTCGGCGGAGGCCGCCACCGAGACCATGCCGCCGGTGCCCGCGAGGGCCCGGATGGCCTTCGAGCGCAGGGCCACCACGCGGGCGCCGTCGCGCAGCGAGAGGGCGCCGGCCACGGTCGCGGCGGCGATCTCGCCCTGCGAGTGGCCGACGACGGTGTCGGGGTGGACTCCGAGGGCCTCCCAGAGCGCGGCGAGGGAGACCATCATGGCCCACAGGGCGGGCTGGACGACGTCGACGCGGTCCAGGCCCGGGGCGCCGGGCTCGCCGCGCACCACGTCCAGCAGCGACCAGTCGGTGAACTCCGCCAGCGCCTCGCCGCACTCCGCCATGCGCTGGGCGAACACCGGTGAGGTGGCCAGGAGTTCGCGGGCCATGCCCTCCCACTGCGCGCCCTGGCCGGGGAAGACGAACACCGTCCGCCTACCGGTCGTCGTCGTGGTGGTGCCGAGCGCGGTGTCCGCGGTGGGCTCGCCTGCCGCGAGGGCGGTGAGTGCCGCGGCGTGACCGTCCGGGCCCTCCGGTACCACCACCGCGCGGTGGTGGTGGGCGGCGCGGGCGGCCAGCGAGGCCGCCAGGTCGGCGCTGTTGGGTCCGGGGTGGTCCGCGAGGTGCTCCAGCAGCCTGGCGGCCTGGGCGCGCAGCGCCCGCTCGCTGCGGGCGGACAGCAGCCACGGCACGGGGGCGGCGCCGGTGTGCGCGGCGGCTTCGTCCCGGGACTCCTCAGCGGGCAGGGGGGCCGGCGTGGTGTCCTCGGTGCCGGCGGTGTCCGGTTCTTCGAGGATGACGTGGGCGTTGGTGCCGCTGATCCCGAACGAGGACACCCCCGCCCGCCGCGGCCACCCGCCCCGCTCCCACGCAACCGACTCCGCCAGCAACTCCACCCCACCCGAAGCCCAGTCCACATGCTCGGACGGCTCCTGCGCGAACAACGACCGCGG
>NZ_JBHWGP010000088.1:0-4578 GCF_042733155.1 Streptomyces sp. NPDC059740
TGGCGCCGCCGACGCCAACAACAGGCTCGGACCAGCCACTACAAGAGACGAGGCCACCGCCCAAGAGCTGAGGCCTCGTCACGGTAAGCACCGTTACAGTATTAGAAGTCATCTCATTTGGTCGCCTCGGTACGATGTCGTTCATGGTGGGGATCGTTGATCGGCTGGTGCCGGAGGGGTTGTGGGAGCTGTTTCAGCGGGTGGTGCCGGAGGTGCCGTCGCGGCCTCAGGGGGGTGGTCGGCGTCGGCACGGTGACCGGGAGGTGCTGGCCGCGATCATCTTCGTGGCCACGTCGGGCTGCACTTGGCAGCAGTTGCCGTCCGCCGCATTCGGCCCGTCAGGAGCAACCGCCCATCGACGCTTCTCGGAGTGGTCCAAGGCGAGGGTCTGGGCCAAGCTGCACCGCCTGGTCCTGGACGAACTGGGGGCCCGCGGCGAGCTGGACTGGTCGCGATGCGCGATCGACTCGGTGAACATGCGGGCCATGAAAAGGGGGACCTGACAGGTCCGAATCCTATCGACCGGGGCAAGTACGGCTCGAAGATCCACCTCGTCACAGAACGCTCAGGTCTACCCCTCTCCGTTGGTATCAGCGGGGCCAACCTGCACGACAGTCAAGCGCTCATCCCTCTCGTGAAGGGCATCCCGCCGATCCGCTCCCGCCGCGGACGCCGACGGCGCAAGCCCGACAAACTGCATGCCGACAAGGGCTACGACTACAACCACCTGCGCAGGTGGCTACGCGAGCGCGGCATCACCCACCGCACCGCCCGCAAGGGCGTCGAGTCCTCTCAACGTCTGGGCCGCCATCGCTGGACCGTCGAACGCAGCATGGCCTGGCTCGCCGGCTGCCGCCGCCTCCACCGACGCTACGAACGCAAGGCCGACCACTTCCTCGCCTTCACCGGAATCGCCTGCACCCTCGTCTGCTACCGCCGGCTCACCAAACACGATGACTCTTAGAAGTGAGGTGGTGGGCGGTAATGGGTTGGTCGGCGAGCTGGCTGGGGAAGAGCCAGCCCCCGCTGGACCATCCAGGCGACGGTCGCCGGCCGCCGGGCCGACAATGGACGACCGCGCCAGCGCGCGCTGGCCGCCCTGGCCCAAGCCGCGAAGGAAGGAGCGGACATCAGCGTCGCCGCCATCGCCCGCCCCGCTCGCGTCGACCGCACCTTCCTCTACCACCACCGTGACCTCCTCAACCAGATCCACGCCCAGGTCGCCGAGCCGTCCACCATTCCCGGCGGTCGAGGCCCGGCCGTCAGCCGGGCCTCCCTGCAAGCCGATCTGCCGACGGCCGAACTGCCCGGCTCGCCACCCAGGTCCGTCGCCTCGAAGGTCGCCTCAGCGAAGCCCTGGGCAAGCAGGTCTGACGCGAATCCGGGATCGGCGGCCCCAGGACACCGAGCAGTTCAAGCCCGGATCACCGCCCTCGAACAGCAGGTGGTCGACCTGGAGGAAACTCCAGGAGCGCGACGAGACTCTTGCCGCCGTCCGCGCCGCGAACCGCGAGCTCATGCCCCAGCTCAACCGTGGCCGGGATTGATCAAGCAGCCCGTGACCAGCTCAGAACGCCGGGCGCCCGAGGCGGTGACGTGGCACCGCCTCGGCCGTTCACCGGAGGTAGCGAGTCGCTCTGGCACAAGGCTTCAGTGCGGCGTGACTGGCCCGCAGATTCCGCCTGCCGAGGCTACTGGGGGTCGTAGGCCGCCAGTTCCTGGCACTTCGCGCTCGGGCAGTGGCCGAGCTCGCTGTCTTCGACGAAGAGCTCTGTCTTGGTGAAGTCGTGCTGGGAGGTGGTCAGCACCCGGTAGAAGTACCGGTACCCCCCGCCGGGGTTCTTGTAGTAGTACGAGTGGTCACTGGTGGTGCCCTGATCGTCGTGGTAGCTGAAGTGTCCCTCGATAGTCTTGCCGAAGGTCTTCAGGCACTCGCCGTACTTCAGCGGCGAGGTCCTCCTCTCCCGCATGTGGAAGCCGAGGGCTCCCTTGCCTTCGTAGACGTACACGTGAGTCGGGCTGCCGGCAGCCCGCGACTTGCACCCGTCAGACGAAGCAGAAGCGGTCGGCTCCGCAACCGCTTGCGCGGTGGCGGGCATCATCGCCATCAGAACGGCCGCTGCCGTGAACACGGCACGCTTGTTCATCATGACCTCCTTGTCCAGTGCTCAGCACCGAGAGAAATGATCACTGTGATGAACGCCGGATGAGCTTCACAGACACGGGTCCAGCAGATCCTGGTGCCCGTCCTGGCGGACGAGGGCCTGCGCGAGCGGGCCAACCCCCAGGGACGAACCCGACCGGGCCCGCCTCACAGCCCTCCAGGTCGCCGTCCTGACGGCCGCACGCACCCACGGCCTGTCCCGAGTGCTCACCTACCACCAGCGCGTCGCCATGGCCCGCGCGCGTTCGCCGAAACCATTGGCATCAGTGGGGCCAACCTGCACGACAGTCAAGCGCTTATCCCTCTCGTCCTCTCAACGACTGGGCCGCCATCGCTGGACCGTCGAACGCAGCATGGCCTGGCTCGCCGGCTGCCGCCGCCTCCACCGACGCTACGAACACAAGGCCGACCACTTCCTCGCCTTCACCGGAATCGCCTGCACCCTCATCTGCTACCGCCGACTCACCAAATGAGATGACCTCTTACCCGCCCCTCCGCGGCCCCGGCCGCAACGACCACCACCGCTGTATGACTGAGTGCTTCAGTTGGCCAGTCAGCGCTCCAATGGAACATTCCGAGCTCAACGCAGAGCCATTGCTGTGTGACTGACGTGCGGTCGCCTGATTCGGGTGGGGCCTTGCGAGCCCGGCCCGAATCAGCAGAACGGTCGGAACTCCTTGAAGTCCGGCGTCGGCCGCGGGTCGGGCAACCGGTAGGCGCCGGCACGCGGCCGACCGGTGGCCGGGGCGGTGCTTCCGTCGGCCAGAGCACCCGGTACCGGACGCCACCCCAGGTTGGTCTCGAAGTACGCCACGGCAGAGCCGACCGATGGCCACCAGACATCGTCGAGCAGCACGACGCCGCCAGGTCGGACGATCTCGCTCAGGAAGTGGAGGTCGACGAACACGTTGTGGAAGTGGTGGCTGCCGTCGACGAACGCCGCGTCCGCGGTGAAGCCTGCGTCGGCCAACCGAGCGAGGAACCGCTGCGATGGTTCGGTCACCAGCTCGACGATGTCGTCCAAGCCGCCGCTGCGCAGCAGCTCCCACCCGACACCGTCGTACGCCGTGAACTGGAACGGGTCGATCACCACATGCCGCAGGTTCCGAGCACCGGTACGCAGCAGCGCCTCGCTGATCGCCAGAGCCGAACTGGCATAGCCAAGCCCCACCTCGACGACCGTGCCGGCTCGCTCGTCCACCAGGAGGTCACGTACCTGATCACAGTCGTGCTCCGGCAGCGTGACGGTGGCGAAGTCCGGAGCCCCATCGGGACGTCGGGGCGGCCCGTGTTCCGCTAGCTCGCGGCGTACGGCGGCCACTCGATCCGGCCACTGGCCTGCGACTCCATCCGGTTGCACGATCGAGTTCACCAGGACACTCCTTCAGACTGAGGGCACGGGACGTGACCAACTGTGCCACTCAGAGCAGCCAACTGAAGCGCTCAGTCACACGGTGGGGTCGCCGCAGCCGAGGCCGGGGTCACTACAGCTCGAAATCCAGGTGTTCCAGGCGGATGTAGGACCTGTCCACCTCGGTGGTCGCGCTGCTGGTGTCGGAGATGTGCAAGATCGGTCTGGCCGCAGTGGTGAACCCCGGCTTCGAGGTGTTCGACTTGTTCAAGATCCTCGGCTACAACTTCAGTCCGCGCTTCCGCGGCCTGGTCGACCAGCGGTTCTGGCGGGCAACGATGCCCGGCGTCGAGATTGGCATCTACGGCGCCCTGGACAACCTTCCCGCAACCGGCGTGAACCTGAACAGGGTGATCACGCACTGGCCGGACATGCTGAAGGTCGCCGGTTCCCTGGTCACCAACCAGGTCCGCGCCTACGACCTGCTGCGCATGTTCGGACGCGACGGGCGCCCGACTCCGCCGGGTGCCACGTTCGCGGAGTACGGGCGGATCGCGTAGACCGAGCACCTGCTGCGGGTGGTCGACCCGGTCGACGACACCTACCGGCGGCAGATGAACCGGCAGCTCACCGTGCCGGAGTCCCGCCACAAGCTGGCCCGGGAAGTGTGCCACGGCTAGTACTGCAATGGTGCTTACCGTGACGGTTTGTCGGGTTCGCTCGTTGGGCTGTTCATGGGTGGGGCATATCCGAGATCGATGCTCGTTGCTGGTCGGACGGGCTGGCGGGGTTGCACGAGCGGTTTGCCCATCGGTTCGCGCGGAGCAAGTCGCGGGAGTCGGTGCTGGCCTACATGAGGGGTCTGCTGTCGCCGCTGGAACGCAAAAACGGCTGGACGGTGGCCGAGGAAGCCGGCCATGGCGGCCCGGACCGGGTCCAGCGGCTGCTGAACCGGATCGACTGGGACGCGGACGGGGTGCTCGACGACGTGCGCGAGTACGTCGTCGAGCACCTGGCGGATCCGGGTGGCGTGCTGATCGTGGACGACACCGGGTTCCTGAAG
>NZ_JBHWGP010000089.1:0-4356 GCF_042733155.1 Streptomyces sp. NPDC059740
CCGAAGGAGGACACCGCCGCCCGCCGGGGCCGCCCCAGCTCCGGCCACGGCACCGGCTCCGCCAGCAGCGCCACCTGCCCGGCGCCCCAGTCGACGTGCGGCGTCGGCGCGTCGACGTGCAGGGTGCGGGGCAGCACCCCGTGCTCCATGGCGAGCAGCATCTTGATCACGCCGGCGACCCCGGCGGCGGCCTGGGTGTGGCCCAGGTTCGACTTGACCGACCCCAGCCACAACGGCGCCTGCGCACCCCGGTCCTGACCGTAGGTCGCCAGCAGCGCCTGGGCCTCGATGGGGTCGCCCAGCGCCGTCCCCGTCCCGTGCGCCTCCACCGCGTCGACCTGGTCGGCCCCGATCCGGGCGGTGGCCAGCGCCTGGCGGATCACCCGCTCCTGGGACGGGCCGTTGGGCGCGGTCAGCCCGTTGCTCGCCCCGTCGGAGTTGACGGCGCCGCCCACCAGCAGGCCCCGGATGCGGTGGCCGTTGCGCCGGGCGTCGGACAGGCGCTCCAGCAGCACCATGCCGGCGCCCTCGCCCCAGCCGGTGCCGTCGGCCGCCGCCGCGAAGGGCTTGCACCGTCCGTCGGGTGCCAGCCCCCGCTGCCTGCTGAACTCGACGAACACCCCGGGGGAGGCCATCACCGTCACCCCGCCGGCCAGCGCGAGCCGGCACTCACCGCGGCGCAGCGCCTCGGCGGCCAGGTGCATGCTCACCAGGGAGGAGGAGCAGGCGGTGTCCACCGTCAGCGTCGGCCCTTCGAGGCCGAAGGTGTACGCCACCCGGCCGGAGGCCACACTGCCCGCACTGCCCGTCCCCACGAAGCCCTCGTGCTCCTCGGGCACGGCCGGCAGCCGGGTGGCGTAGTCGCCGTACATGACCCCCACGAACACACCGGTGTCACTGCCGCGCACGGTGGCCGGGTCGATGCCGGCCGCCTCCAGGGTCTCCCAGGACACCTCCAGCAGCAGCCGCTGCTGCGGGTCGATGGAGACCGCCTCGCGCGGGCTGACGCCGAAGAACCCGGCGTCGAACTCGGCCGCGTCGTAGAGGAAGCCGCCGTGGCGCGTGTAGCTGGTGCCGTGGTGGTCGGGGTCGGGGTCGTACAGCGCCTCCAGGTCCCAGCCGCGGTCGGCGGGGAACTCCCCCACGGCGTCCGTGCCGTCGGCGACCACCCGCCACAGGTCCTCGGGGGAGCGCACCCCGCCCGGGTAGCGGCAGGCCATGCCGACGATGGCGACGGGCTCCTGCTGTGCGTCCCGCAGCGCCTGGTTCTGTTCACGCAGCCGCTCGTTCTCCTTCACCGACGTGCGGAGGGCGGCGAGCAGCCGGTCGGGGGAGGTGGTCACATCTGCCTCACTTCACGAGATCGTTGTCCGTGTCGCCGAGCACCAGGTCGACCAGTGCGTCGGCGTCCATGGCGTCGACCGCCTCCTGGTCGGGGCGCTGCGCCTCGGGCGTGGTGGGGTCCTCGTCACCGCCGGCCAGCCGCCACAGTGCGTCGAGCAGCCCCGCGTCGCGGAACCGGCCGTAGGGGATGGCGGCGAGGGCCGCGCGCAGCCGTGCTTCCTCGGCGCCCGGGTCCTCGGCGGGCGCCAGCCGCTCCAGCAGCCAGTCGGCCAGGGCCGCGGGGGTGGGACGGTCGAAGACCAGGGTCGCCGGCAGGGTCAGGCCCGTCGCGGCGCCGAGGCGGTTGCGCAGTTCCACCGCGGTGAGGGAGTCGAAGCCGAGTTCCTGGAAGGGGCGGTCGAGCGGGACGGCGAGAGCCGAGTCGTGGCCGAGCACGTCCGCCACGGTGGTGCTCACCAGACCCTGCACCGCGGCGCGCTGTTCCTCGGGCGGCAGGCCGGTGACCGGGCCGAACCGGTTCGCGCCGTCGTCCCCTCCGGCCGGTACCGCGGGCGCCAGTTCCCGCACCACTGCGGGCAGCATTCCGGCGGCGGCGAGTTCGCGCAGTGCCGCCGGTTCGGTGCGGGCCGCCAGCAGCACCGGCCGGTCCTGCCGCAGGGCCGCCTCGAAGCAGGCCAGCGCCTCCTCCGGTGCCATGGGGGCGAGTCCGCTGCGGGAGAGCCGGGCGCGGTCGGTGCCCTCCAGGCGGCCGGCGATGCCGCTGTCCAGGTCCCACACGCCCCAGGCCAGGGAGAGTGCCGGCAGGCCGCGCCCGTGGCGCAGGGCGGCGAGGGCGTCCAGGTAGCCGTTGGCCGCGGCGTAGGCCGCCTGCCCGGGGCTGCCCAGGGTGCCGGCGGCCGAGGAGAACAGGACGAAGGCGCTCAGGTCGAGGCCGGCGGTCAGCTCGTGGAGGTGCCGGGCCCCGGCCGCTTTGGCGTGGAAGGCGTGGGCGAACTGCTCCTCGGTCAGGTTCCGCAGCAGTGCGTCGTCCACCACGCCCGCGGTGTGCACCACGGCTCCCAGCGGCGCGTCCGGCGGAAGGTCCGACAGCACCTCGGCGAGAGCGGACCGGTCGCCGACGTCGCACGCCACCACGGTGGCCTCCGCCCCGGCCAGCGCCAGGTCGCGCACCAGGGCCTCGGCCCCTTCCGCCGCCGGGCCGCGGCGGCTGAGCAGCAGCAGTCTGCGGACGCCGTGGACGGAGGCCAGGTGCCTGGCCACCGCCGCGCCGAGGCCGCCGGTTCCGCCGGTGACCAGGACGGTGCCCGACTCCGGGAACGAGGCGGCCGGGGCGGCCGGAGGTGTCCCGTCGGCCGTCCGGGCCAGCCGGGCCACGGACATCTCGCCCTCGCGCACCACCGCCTGCTCCTCGTCGGCCGGCAGTGCGGCGGCGAGCGCGAGGAGTTCAGGCGCCTCCGTCCGGTCGAGGTCGACCGCGGCGAAGCTGCCCGGATGCTCCCACTGGGCGGTGCGTACCACCGACCAGGCGGCGGCGCCCGCCGGGTCGGGCACCTCGCCCTCGCGGACGGCGAGCGCCCGGTGGGTCAGGACCACCAGCCGGCTGCCGGTGGTGCGGGGGTCCTCGGCCCACTGCCGCAGCCGCGCGGCACACTCGTACGCGGCGCGCAGGGCGCTCCCGGCGTCCTCGCCCGCGGCGGGCAGGCGCAGCAGGACGGTGGCGGGCAGGTCGGCGTCCCGGCCGAGTTCGGCGAGGTCGTCGACGACGGCCCAGTCCCCGGCCGCCGGGTTCGCGGAGGGCACCGGCCGCCAGCGCGTCTCGTGCAGCAGTCGCGCGTCGCTCGCGCCGGCCGCCCGCAGCTGCGCCCCGGTCACCGGCCGCAGGGCCAGGCCCGCCACGCTCAGGACCGGCTGGCCCTCCGTGTCGTGTGCGGTCAGGGCGAGTTCGCCGTCCGGGGTGGGCCGGGTGGCGACCCGCAGGGTGCGCGGTGCGGTGGCCGTCCCGAAGAGTTCGACCTCCCGCCAGGAGAAGGGCAGGAGGATGCCGCCGTCGGCGCTCTCGTCCGCGCGCAGGGCGAGGGAGTGCAGGGCGGCGTCCAGCAGTGCCGGGTGGACGGCGAACCCGGAGGGGTCTGCGGTGCCGGGCAGTTCGACCTCCGCGTACACCTCCTCGCCCCGCCGCCAGGCCCCGCGCAGTCCCTGGAAGACCGGGCCGTACTCGATGCCGCGGTCGGCCAGTGCGGTGTAGAGGTGCTCCACGGGTTCCGGCTGCGCCCCCTCGGGCGGCCAGGTGGTGCCCGCCGGCAACGGAGCCGGGTCCCCGGGGGTGAGACGGCCGCGGGCGTGGCAGCGCCAGGCGTCGGCGGGCTGCGCGTCCTCGGGGCGGGAGTAGACGGTGACGGCGCGGGAGCCGTCGGCCTCGGGCGGGTCCACGCTCACCTGGACCGCCGCGCCGGTTCCGGCCGTCAGCACCAGGGGTTCCTGGAGGGTGAGTTCGGCCAGTCGCGGGCAGGCGGTGTGCCGGCCCGCCGTCACCGCGAACTCGGCGAGGGCCGCACCGGGGAGCAGTACGGTGCCGAGGACCGCGTGGTCGGCCAGCCACGGCTGCGCCGCCAGGGAGAGGCCGCCGGTGAGGACGGTTCGCCCCTCACCGGCCAGGGAGACGGCCGAGCCCAGCAGCCGGTGCCCGGTCGCCGTCTGGCCCGCGGCCGTGCCCCCGGACGCGGAGGGCGCGTCCAGCCAGTAGCGCTGGTGCTGGAAGGGGTAGGTCGGCAGTTCGGTGCGGTGCGCCGTCCGCTTGCCGAGGAAGGCGTCCCAGTCGACGTCGTGTCCGGCCAGGTGGACGGCGGCGAGCGCGGAGACGACGGTCTCCGGTTCGGGGCGGTCGCGCCGCATGGCGGGGACGGCGACGACGTCCGGGCCGAGGGTGTCGTTGATCATCGGGGTCAGGACCGCGTCGGGCGCCAACTCCAGGAACGTACGCACCCCCGCCCCGGCCATCGCCGCCACACCCTG
>NZ_JBHWGP010000090.1:0-3697 GCF_042733155.1 Streptomyces sp. NPDC059740
GGGTTGGTGGGGGATGGGTTCGGTGTTTTTGTTGAGGTGAGTGCGCATCCGGTGTTGTTGGTGGGTGTGGGGGAGACGTTGGAGGCGTTGGGGGCTTCGGGTGCGGTGGTGGGGTCGTTGCGTCGGGAGGAGGGTGGTCTGGCGCGGATGCGGCGGTCGTTGGGTGAGGCGTGGGTGGCGGGTGCCTCGGTGGACTGGGAGCAGTTCTTCCCGGCGTCGGCGCGTCGGGTGGTGGATCTGCCGACGTATCCCTTCCAGCGCCGCCGCCACTGGATCACCGCGAACAGCGCCCCCCAGGACGCCTCCCACCTCGGCGTCACCCGGTCCGACCACCCGCTGCTGGGAGCCAGCGTGGCGCTGGCCGACGACGACGGCCTGCTGATGACGGCCCGGCTCTCCCGCCACACCCACCCCTGGCTCACCGACCACATGGTCTTCGGGTCCGCGCTGCTGCCCGGAACCGCCTTCGTCGAACTCGCCGCGAGCGCAGGAGACCTGGTCGGCTGCCCGCGGGTGGAGGACCTCACCCTCCAGGCTCCGCTGCTGCTGCCGGCGGACGGTTCCGTCCAGGTGCAGCTACGGGTCGGCGGCCCCGACGGCGCCACCCACCGCACGCTCAGCGTCCACGCCCGCACCCACGACGAGGAGCCCTGGACCTGCCACGCCACCGGTGAACTGGCAGCCGCCGACGGCGCCACCGGCACCGCGCTCACCCAGTGGCCGCCCGCGCAGGCCGAGCCCGTCGACCTGACCGACGCCTACGCCCGCCTGGCCGACCAGGGCTACGGCTACGGCCCCCTCTTCCAGGGGCTGCGCCGGGTCTGGCGCCGCGGCACCGAGCTGTACGCCGAGGTCGCCCTGGCCGCGGACGCCCACGCCGACAGCGGACACTTCGGACTCCATCCGGCGCTCCTGGACGCCGCCCTGCACCCGCTCGTCCTCGGCCTGGGCACCGTGCAGAGAACAGAGCCCGGAGCACCACTGCTCCCGTTCGCCTGGTCGGGCGTCCGCCTGCACGCCGTGGGCGCCACCGCCCTGCGGGTCCGCATCACCCCCCGCCAGGACGGCACCACCGCCCTCGCCCTGGCCGACACCGCCGGCGCGCCCGTCGCCGACGTCGAAGCGCTCAGCCTGCGTCCCTGGACCGACGCCCGCAGCGCGGCCGGCGCCGCCCACGGCGGCGGTGCCCTCTACGAACTGACCTGGCCCGCCCACACCCTCCCCGCCGTCCCGGACGAGCCGGTCACGGTGGTCGGCACCGGACCGCTGGCCGCAGCCCTGGACGAGGCCGGCCACCGCGTCGCCGCGCACCCCGGCCTCCCCGACCTGTTCGCCGCACACCGGGAGCAGGAGACGCTGCCCGCAAGCGTGCTGGCCGACCTCACCGAGCCGGCCGGCGACCGGGCGCACGCCACCGTCGCCCACACCGCCGCCGCCCGCGCCCTGGAACTGGTGCGCTCCTGGCTCGCCGAGCCCCGCACCGCGGCGTCCCGACTGGTGATCGTCACCAGTGGCGCGGTCGCGACGCCCGAGGACACCGGGGTGGGCGCACCGGGCCAGGCCGCCGTGTGGGGACTGGTGCGAAGCGCCCAGTCCGAGCACCCCGGGCGCTTCGCCCTGGTCGACGCCGACTCCGAGGCCTACCCCGGCCTGCCCGCCGTGGCCGTGGACGAGGAGCCCCAACTCGCGCTCCGCGGCGGCCTCGCCCGGGTGCCCCGCCTGGCCCGCACCGCCCCGCCTTCCGCCGACGGGGCGGTGGCCTGGGACCCCGAAGGCACGGTCCTGGTGACCGGGGCCACCGGAACCCTCGGCCGGCTGGTGGCACGGCACCTCCTGGAGCAGCACGGCGTGCGCCACCTCCTGCTGGCCGGCCGGCGTGGTCCCGCCGCGGCCGGTGCCGCGGAGCTGGTGAGGGAACTGGAGGGACTCGGCGCGCAGGTCACCCTGGTGGCGTGCGACGTCGCCCACCGCTCCGAGGTCGCCGCCCTGCTCGACTCCGTCGACCCCGCACACCCCCTGACCGCCGTGGTGCACACCGCGGGCGTCCTGACCGACGCGGTGGTCGAGAACCTCACCCCCGACCTGCTCCAGGAGGTGCTGGCCCCCAAGGTCGACGGCGCCTGGCACCTGCACGACCTCACCCGCGGCGCCGACCTGTGCTCCTTCGTGCTCTTCTCCTCCGTCGCCGGCGTCGCGGGCAACGCGGGACAGGCCGGGTACGCCGCGGCCAACGCCGCCCTGGACGGCCTCGCCGGCCACCGGCGCGGCCTGGGCCTGCCCGCCACCTCCCTGTCCTGGGGCCTGTGGGCCGAGGCCAGCAGCATGACCGCCGACCTGTCCGAGGCGGACCTGGCCCGGCTGAGCCGGTCCGGGATCGCCCCGCTGGAGACCGCGGACGGACTGGCGCTGCTCGACGCGGCCCTGTCCTGCGAGGCGGCCCACCTGGTCCCGCTGCGAGTGGACCGGGCCGGCCTCGGCGCCCGGGCCGCGGCCGGCGGGCTGGCCGCCGTGTGGCGGGGGCTGGTGCGTCCGGCCGCCCGTCGCGCCGCGGCCGGCGGCCCCGCCGCCACGTCCTGGGCCGCGCGGCTCGCCGCACTGCCGGAGGGCGACCGCGACCAGGAACTGCACGACCTGGTGCGCACCCAGGTGGCCATGGTGCTGGGCTACGCCGACCCCTCGACGGTCGACCCCCAGCGCGCCTTCCGGGACCTCGGCTTCGACTCGCTGACCGCCGTGGAGCTGCGCAACCGCCTCAACGCGGCGTCCGGCCTGCGGCTGCCGCCCACCCTCGCCTTCGACCACCCCACGGCCAACGCCCTGGTCGCCCACCTGCGCGACCTGCTGGCCGGGGTGAGCAGCCACGAGGCGCCGCCGGTCGAGGCGTCCGCCGACCCCGACGAGCCGCTGGCCATCGTCGCCATGAGCTGCCGCTACCCGGGCGGGATACGGACGCCCGAGGACCTGTGGGACCTCGTCGCCCGCGAGGCCGACGCGGTGGGGGACTTCCCCACCGACCGCGGCTGGGACCTGGAGCGGCTCTTCGACCCCGACCCGGCCGCCCCGGGCCGGTCGGCCACCCGCCGCGGCGGATTCCTGTACGACGCGGCGGAGTTCGACGCCGCGTTCTTCGGGATGAGTCCGCGCGAGGCGATGGCGACCGACCCGCAGCAGCGGCTGCTGCTGGAGACCGCCTGGGAGGCGGTCGAGTCGGCCGGGATCGACCCCACCACGCTGCGCGGCAGCCGTACCGGTGTCTTCACCGGCGTCATGTACCACGACTACGGAAGCCGGCTGGGAGAGGCACCCGAGGGCTACGAGGGCCTGCTGCTGGTGGGCAACACCGGCAGTGTGGCCTCCGGCCGGGTGTCCTACAGCCTCGGTCTTGAGGGGCCGGCGGTGACGGTGGACACGGCGTGCTCCTCGTCGCTGGTGGCCCTGCACCTGGCGGCGCAGGCGCTCCGCTCGGGGGAGTGCACGCTGGCGCTGGCCGGAGGCGTGACCGTCATGGCCACCCCCCACACCTTCACCGAGTTCACCCGCCAGAACGGCCTGGCCGCCGACGGGCGGTGCAAGCCGTTCTCGGCTGCTGCCGACGGCACCGGCTGGAGTGAGGGTGTGGGTTTGCTGGTGTTGGAGCGGTTGTCGGTGGCGCGTGCGGCGGGTCATCGGGTGTTGGCGGTGGTGCGGGGTTCGGCGG
>NZ_JBHWGP010000091.1:0-3625 GCF_042733155.1 Streptomyces sp. NPDC059740
GGTGAAGGGCGCGTCGGCGGGCCGGCGGCCGGTCGGGGGTGCCGGCCCCAGCCTCGCACGACGGTCGGGGGGGGCCGGCGCGGCGGGCCCGCGGGGGGGGGGGACCGGCGGTGCCGAGGGCCGGCGCCCGGGGGGGGGGGGGGGCCACCGGCGGGGCCGGGGCCCAGGGGCCGGGGCGGCCGTAGGGCGGGGTGCCGTAGGGGTCCTCGGGGTGCAGCGGCACCCGGGGGGCCCGCTCCGCGCCGTCCCCGCGGTGACCGGGTTCGGCTGGGCCGCCGGCCGCGGTGCGACCGGCCCGACCGGCGGGCCCGGAGGTGTCCGTGGCCGGGCCGGCATCGGCCGCCTCGTCCCCGGCCGGGCTGCCGTCGGCCGGGCTGCGGCGCCGTCCGGCGGCCTCGCCCCCGGGCACCTCCGGCGGCCGGATCGGCTCCGGCCGGCTCCACCAGGTGATCTCCGGGCCGGTGCTTGGCTTGTTCATCCCGTGCTCTCCCACTCCCTCGACCCGCGCCACCCGACGCCCTCCCGTGCCGCGCCGGAGGCCCCACCGGGCCCGGGCCCGGTGCCGGTACCGCGCGAACGCGGACGGGCGGTGCGGGGCGGGCGCTGGAAGGGCGGGGCGGACGCGGCCTGGAGCCGTCGGGGTGCGGTCCCTCCCGGGATTCAACCAGTTCCGTCCGGCCCGGTGGTGGGCGGAGGGTCAGTCGCCGGCCGGGGCCGCGGTCCGCCACGGGCCGGGGAGGCTCCCGGAGGGGAAGGAGGACGCGGCGGGGTCACCGGCGGTCGTGGCGCTGCCGGTGACGGCTCCGCCGGGCCAGGACCCGAAGGAGCGGGCCGGCTCCGGCGCAGCGGTCGCCGTGCCGGCCTGCCCGGTGGGGAGGAGTCCGGCGTACGGCGGGGAGAGCTGGGGCAGGCCTGCGGCGTCGCGCAGCGGGGAGGTCCGGGGCGGAAGGGTCCGCCGGGGTCCGCCGAACGCCGTCCAGGCGTAGCCGGAGGGGGACGGCGAGGCGGCCGGCCGGCTCGGCGGGGCCTGGCCGCCCTTGGGTGCGCTCGGAGCCGCTGCCGTGGCACCGGAGGTGTGCACCCGGTCCTGGACGGCCAGGAGCTGCCGGTCACGGCTGGGGCGGTCCTCGGCCCTGTCGGGGGTGGCGCTGAGCGGCGTGACGGCACTGTCGGCCCCGCTGCCCGGGTCGGCACCGGCGTCGGGCGACACCGCTCCGCCGAGCGCGAGGGCGGCGAGGGAGAAGGCACTTGCCGCGGTGAACGCGAAGCGGCGCCGCTGGGCGGCGGTGCGCAGGGTCTCCGGCCGGCGCCCGGTGGTGCCCGCTGTGCTGCGCGGCGGCAGGGACGGGGCCACGGCGCCGAGTGCGGTGGGTGGGGTGTCCGGCAGCAGCGCCGCGCTCGGCAGGCGGCCACCGGATCCGAGGAGACCGCCGCCGCCCAGTCGGCTGCGCGCCTGGGACGTGCCGAAGCGGCCGTCCCGGGGGGCCGGGGAGTCGGGGTCCGGGCGGCCGTCCGGGCCGGTGGGGTCGTGGGCCGCGCCGTCGAGGGGGCGGGGCCCGAAGCCGTCGCCGCCGGGCAGGTTCTGCAGGCGCGCCAGCAGGCCCGCCGAGGGCCCGGGGGGCGCGCTCGCGGCGAACACCGACTTCAGCCGGCGCTGTGCGTCCGCCTCCGCCTTGCACCGGTGGCAGGTGGCGAGGTGGGCGAGGACGCGTTCGCGCGCGTCGTGGCCCAGCTCCCCGTCGACCAGAGCCGCCAGGCGGTCGCCGAGGTGGTGCTCGGCGGGGGACGGACCGCCTTTACCACTCACGCGATCCCGACCTCCCCGGTCATGGACGGCAGCGAGCGCCGGGTGCGTCCGCCCGCCGCCCGCGGCTCGGGAGCTCGGTGCTCCAGCGCCTTGCGCAGGTGGGAGCGGCCCCGGTGGATGCGGCTGCGGACGGTGCCGAGCTTCACGCCGAGGGTCGCGGCGATCTCCTCGTAGCTGAGGCCCTCGATGTCGCAGAGCACGACCGCGGCGCGGAACTCCGGCGCGAGGGTGTCCAGCGCGTGCTGCACGTCGGCGTCGAAGTGCGTGTCGTTGAAGTGCTGCTGCGGGGTGGGCTCGCGGCTGGGCAGGCGCTCGGCCGCGTCGTCGCCGAGGGCGTCGAACCGGATGCGCTGCCGTCGGCGGACCATGTCGAGGAAGAGGTTGGTGGTGATGCGGTGCAGCCAGCCCTCGAAGGTGCCCGGGGTGTACGTCGACAGCGAGCGGAAGACGCGGACGAACACCTCCTGGGTGAGGTCCTCGGCGTCGTGCTGGTTGCCGGTGAGCCGGTAGGCGAGCCGGTAGACACGGGCGCTGTGGGTGCTGACGATCTCCTCCCAGCTGGGCGGGGTCCACGCCTGCGCACCGTCCGCGTCGGTGGCGAACGTCGCGGTGGTGGCGGACTCGGCGGCGCCCTCGGCCTGCCGGCTGTGGGCGCGGGATCGATCAGCGGTGTCTGTCACGGATTCCGGCTCGGTGGTGGACCTGCGGAGACGTCGACGCGTCGCCCGGCCGGCCACACTCGCCGCACCTCCCCTGGTGGCTCTGGTGGTGTCCAGTAGGGCCCCTACCATATCCACTCCGCCCGTTAGCTCCGGATAAGCGGTTTTGACCTGCATTCCCTGGTGAGCCGCGTCTCGTCGCGAGGCCGCGGGGTGATCCGCGGTGTCCCCCCGGCCGCGCCCGTCGTGCCGCTCCTGTGCTCCGCCGGTCACTCCCGCACCTCTCGTCCTCTCCTCAACGCCCGGTCCCATCTGCGAGTTCCCGGACGCAGCGGATACAGTCACGGTTGCGTCAACTACGGGGACAGGAGAGGGCCATTACCGGCAACCGGCACACGAGCCTGGCCTTCGCCGAGGCGTACGGCGCCGGGAGCGTCGACGACGCCGGGGCGGCGGCTCTGCGCTGGTCACGGGAGTGCGCCCAGGAGACGGGGATCGGCGCGGTCTCCGGCGGCACGGGGGCGACGCTGCGGCTGCTGGCCGCGGCGGTGGACGCCAAGGCGATCGCCGAGATCGGCACCGGAACCGGCGTCTCCGGCCTCTACCTGCTGCACGGCATGCGTCCGGACGGCGTGCTGACCACCGTCGACCTCGATCCGGAGCGGCAGCAGTTCGCCCGGCAGGCGTTCCGCGCCGCCGGGTTCGCCGGCAACCGCGCCCGCTTCATCCCCGGGCCCGCGCTGGAGGTGCTGCCGCGGCTGGCGGACGGCGGCTACGACCTCGTCTTCTGCGACGGCGACCCCAGCGAGAGCCTGGAGTACCTGGCCGAATCGTTGCGGCTGCTGCGCCCGGGCGGGCTGGTCTGCTTCGAGGGGGTCTTCGCCGAGGGGCGCACGGTGGACTCCACCGCCCCGGCCGCCGACGTGCGGCACCTGCGGGACCTGCTGCGGACGATAAGGGAGAGCACCACGCTGGTGCCCTCCCTGCTGCCCGTCGGCGACGGTCTGCTCTGCGCGGTCAAACGGGGCTGAACCGGCGCCCGGCGCCCGCGGACGCCCGGAGAGCGCCGGGCCGGTTCCGGCCGACGCCCGGCCCGGAACATGCTCCCCGGGAAACAGCCCGGCCCCGGTGCGCGGCGCGTACGACGAGACGTACGCGC
>NZ_JBHWGP010000092.1:0-3508 GCF_042733155.1 Streptomyces sp. NPDC059740
GACCCGGGAGGGCCGGGGCACCACCCCTGTGCGTCGACCGTGCCGTCAGTGCCCGGCGCTGTCCACCACGGCGGACCACTCGTCCAGGAGTTGCTGGGCGGAGGCGTCGTCGGGCCCCTCCGCCCAGAGGTGGGTGACGGCCTCGGCCGGGTCGGGGAGGACCAGGACCCAGCGGCCGTCGGGCTCCACGACGCGCACGCCGTCGGTGGTGTCGACCTTGCGGTCCCCTGCGGCCTCCACGACGTGCCGCATGACCAGGCCCTTGACCGCCCAGGGCGTGGCGAGCTCCCGCTTGAGGACGTGGGCCCGGGGGATGCGGGCGTCGATCTGGCTGAGCGTCAGCTGCGTCCGGGCCACGAGTCCGATCAGGCGGACGAAGGCGGCGGTGCCGTCGAAGACGCTGCTGAACTCGGGGATGAGGAACCCGCCGCGTCCGTCACCGCCGAAGACCGTGTTCTCCTCGCGTCCGACCCGGGTCAGGTCGTCGGGGGAGGTCGTGGTCCAGTCGACCTGGGTGCCGTGGTAGGCGGCGACCTGCTCGGCGATGCGGGTGGTGGTCACGGGCAGCGCCACCCGGCCGCTGCGGCGCTCCGCGGCCACCAGGTCGAGCATCACCAGCAGCGCACGGTCGTCCTCGATGATGCGGCCCCGCTCGTCGACCAGCGAGAGGCGTTCACCGACGGGGTCGAACCGGACGCCGAAGGCCGCCCGGGCCGAGGCCACGATCTCGCCGAGACGGACCAGGCCGGACCGGCGGGCGTCCTTGGTCTCGGTCGGCCGGGACTCGTCCAGACCCGGGTTGATGGTGAGTGAGTCGACGCCGAGGCGGCCGAGGAGGCTGGGCAGGACGAGGCCGGCGCTGCCGTTGGAGGCGTCGACGACGACCTTGAGCCCCGACTCCTTGACCCCGGTGGTGTCCACTGCCTGGAGCAGGGAGCCGGTGTAGGAGTCGTAGACGCTGGAGGGGAAGGAGAGGTCGCCGATCTCTCCGGGGAACGCACGCCGGTACTCCTGGCGCGCGTACACGCGGTCCAGTTTGCGCTGGCCCGCCTGCGACAGGTCGGCTCCCCGCTCGTCGAAGAACATGATGTCGACCGAGTCCGGGACGCCGGGAGTCGTTCTGATCATGATGCCGCCGGCGCTGCCCCGCGCGGTCTGCTGCCGGGCGACGGGCAGCGGGACGTTCTCCAGGTCCCGGACGTCGATGGCGCTCGCCTGGAGCGCCGAGATCACCGCGCGCTTGAGGGCCCGCGCGCCTCGGGAGTGGTCTCGCGCCGTGGTGACGGTCGAGCCCTTCTTCAGGGTGGTGGCGTAGGCGCCGGCGAGCCGTACGGCCAGCTCCGGCGTGATCTCGACGTTGAGGATGCCGGAGACGCCGCGGGCGCCGAAGAGGTGCGCCTGGCCGCGGGACTCCCAGATGACCGAGGTGTTGACGAACGCGCCGGCCTCGACCGTCTTGAAGGGGTAGACGCGGACGTTGCCCTGCACGATCGATTCCTCACCGACCAGGCACTCGTCGCCGATGACGGCGCCGTCCTCGATCCGCGCCGCCCGCATGACGTCGGTGTTCTTGCCGATGACGCAGCCGCGCAGGTTGCTCTGCTGGCCGATGTAGACGTTGTCGTGGACGACCGCCTTGTGCAGGAAGGCACCGCTCTTGACGACGACGTTGGAGCCGATGACGGTGTGCTCGCGCAGTTCCACGCCGGCTTCGATCTTGGCGTAGTCGCCGACGTACAGCGGTCCGCGCAGGACGGCGTCGGGGTGGACCTCCGCGCCTTCGGCGACCCACACGCCGGGGGCCATCTCGAAGCCGTCGAGGTCGACGTCGACCTTGCCCTCCAGCACGTCGGCCTGGGCCTTGACGTAGCTCTCGTGGGTGCCGACGTCCTCCCAGTAGCCCTCGGCGATGTAGCCGTAGATCGGCTTGCCTTCCTTCATGAGCTGCGGGAAGACGTCACCGGACCAGTCCACGGAGACGTCCGGGTCGAAGTAGTCGAACACCTCCGGTTCCATGACGTAGATACCGGTGTTCACGGTGTCCGAGAAGACCTGGCCCCAGGTCGGCTTTTCGAGGAACCGCTCGACCTTGCCGTCGTCGTCGACGATGGTGATACCGAACTCCAGCGGATTGGGGACCCTCGTCAGGCAGACGGTGACGAGAGCGCCCTTTTCCTTGTGGAAACGGATGAGGTCGGTGAGATCGAAGTCGGTGAGCGCATCTCCGGAGATGACCAGGAAGGCGTCGTCCTTCAGGGCCTCCTCGGCGTTCTTGACGCTTCCGGCGGTCCCGAGGGGTTTTTCTTCGTTGGCGTACGTGAGCTCCATCCCGAGTTCTTCGCCGTCACCGAAGTAGTTCTTCACCAGTGAGGCGAGGAACTGGACGGTCACCACGGTCTCGGTGAGCCCGTGCCGCTTGAGCAGCCGGAGCACGTGCTCCATGATCGGCCTGTTGGCCACGGGCAGCAGCGGCTTGGGCATGCTCGACGTCATGGGGCGAAGGCGTGTGCCCTCGCCACCGGCCATCACGACGGCCTTCATGTCGGAAGCGTCCTCCTTGAACAGACGGCTGGCGCGACCGAGGACGAGCCCGCTGCCGGGAGCCCTTCCGACGGCGACGATCACGTCGGTCGGCGCAGGGTCCCAGGAGAGCGGCGCTCAGGCGGTCGCGGTGTCCGCGCGGATGAGTCGGCGGACCTGAACCATGTAAAGGATCCCTGCCCACCAATAGAGGGTTGTACCCCATCCGGCGAACGCCCATCCGAAAATCGCAGCGAGCGAGTGAAGCCATCCGTGCCCGTCACTGAGAAGCAGCAGCGGGAAGGCGTACATGAGATTGAACGTCGCGGCCTTCCCGAGGAAGTTGACCTGCGGCGGTCCGTACCGGTGGCGGGCCAGCAGAACAACGGCGACGGCTAGGACCACTTCACGGGCCAGCAGGGCGATGGTGATCCACAGGGGCAGGATTTCCCGCCAGGTGAGGCCGACGAGCGTGGAGAGGATGTACAGCCGGTCAGCTGCGGGGTCGAGAATACGGCCGAGCTTGCTGATCTGGTTCCAGCGGCGGGCGAGCTTCCCGTCCAGGTAGTCGCTGATCCCGCTGAGGGCCAGCACCAGCAGTGCCCAGCCGTCGGCCTTCGGCCCGCCGAATACGGGCAGCAGGATGAGCCACAGGAAGAGCGGAACGCCGAGCAGGCGAGCCATGCTCAGGACGTTGGGGATTGTGAGGACGCGGTCGGTCTGGACTCGCGTCTCCTGGACCTCCACCCGGGGGCCTCCTGTGGGCGAACGTTGACGGTGCCACCCGACCTTACTCGTACGGGGGCGGCGTCTGGTCGTCGGGTTGCCCGGCGAGGTGCCGGCGGCACCGACTGCTGCGGCGATGACGACGGGCCCGCCGCTCGTGGCATCCGCCGCGTCGGGTCCTGAACGCAGGAAAGCCCCGCACCAACGGTGCGGGGCTCCCCCATCAAAAATTGTTCGGCGGCGACCTACTCTCCCACGAGGT
>NZ_JBHWGP010000093.1:0-3482 GCF_042733155.1 Streptomyces sp. NPDC059740
GCCCGGGCCGGCCCCGGGGCCTGGCCGCGGTCCGGCGCACGCTGGTGACCTGCACCGCCCTGGTGCTCTGCGCCACCGGTGCCCTCCTCGCGGGCGGCTCCGCCGCCTACGCCGACCCGGTGGCGGACGGCGGGGAGGCGGCCGACGCCCGGCTCGCAGCCGTCCACCGGCAGATCGACCGTCTCTACCGGGAGGCGGAGAGCGCCACCGAGGCGTACGACGCGGCGAAGGAGAAGACCGACCGCCAGCAACGCGCCGTCGACGCCCTCAGCCGCGACATCCTGCACACCCAGTCCCGCATCAACGCCCTGCAGAAGCAGGTCGGCGCCCTCGCCAGCGCCCAGTACCGGGCGGGAGGCGTGCCACCGGGGGCGAAGCTGGCCTTCTCCTCCGACCCCGGCAGCTTCCTGGAGGGAGCCACCCTTACCCGCAAGGCGCAGGCCGCCGCCCACACCGCGTTGAACCGCCTGGCCCGGGAGAAGGACACGCTGCGCGACCACTCGCGGGAGGCGAGGACGCGCTGGCGGCAGCTGGTGGCCGACCGCAAGGCCAAGGAGGCCACCGAGCGGAACGTCCGCCACAGGATCTCCGCCGCCAGGAAGGTGGAGTCGCGCCTGCAGGAGGCGGAGCGCAGACGCCTGGCCGGGCTGGAGGCCGAACGGGCCGCGGAGCAGCAGCGCCAGTGGCTCGCCTCCGGCAAGCTCGGCAAGGACGCGGCGAAGGCCTCCCCCGCCGGCCGGAAGGCGGTGGCCTACGCCACGGCGCAGCTAGGCAAGGACTACGTGTGGGGAGCCGAGGGGCCCGACACCTTCGACTGCTCGGGGCTGACCATGCGCGCCTGGCAGGCCGCCGGCCACCCGGTGCCGCGCACCTCGCAGGAGCAGTGGCGCCGGCTCCCGCACGTACCGCTGCGCGAGATACGCCCCGGTGACCTCGTCGTCTACTTCGACGACGCCAGTCACGTCGCCCTGTACGTCGGCGGCGGCCGGATCATCCACGCCCCGCGCCCGGGCCGCCAGGTGACCGTCACCGGCGCCGGCACCATGAAGATCCTCGGCGTGGTCCGGCCCGATGGCGACGGTGCGGGCGGGGGAGACGGGGGAGCGGTGACGGTCAGTGACAGACGGCCGGTGACCGGCGGCGGGAGTGAGCGCTGACGGTGGGCAGGGGCGGTCGGTGGCGGGCCGCGGCCCGGGCCGGGCGGGGCCTCCGCCGGACCGGGGACGGCCGGGAGGACGGTGGGTGACGGGATGGTCACCGGACGGCCGGAGTGTGGGGTGGATCGCCCTCCGGTTGCAGTCGCGGTACGTGACGTTCGTCATGGGGCGCGCGGGCCGCGCCGGCAAAGGGCTGGTCGGCCCGGCATATCCCGTCATATGACGCAGGCCCCCGACGCCGCTCGTTCCCGCACCGCCGGACCGGCCGCTATGGTCGCCAGTTGGTGCCCGGTGCTCATCCGCCGTGAGGCGCCCCGACGGGCCCGGTCCGGCGGGGGAGCCGGGCAGGGTGGTGAGCCGGTCCGGTCATCACCACACCCTCGGGGGAGGGAAGGAAGCTCAAGACGATGACCGTACCCGTGCCGCGCCAGCGGTCGGCCGCAGCGCCCGCCCAGGGCGCCGCCGAGCCGGCGACGGGCGCGTACGCGATGTGCGGCGCACCCGCCGAGGCTGCCGTGTCCGGCCGCGGGGCCGCAGTCGACGCCCCCGCCGGGCCCGCGCCCGAGGCCGCCTCGGCCCCGCCGCGGGCCGAGGCGCCGCAGGATGCCCCGGCCACCCCGCACCACACCCCGCAGCCGGCGCCGGCAGTCGGCGCCCCGGAGGCGGAGACGCCCGGCGGGGCGGCTCCCGCGCAGGCCGCGGCCGGCGAGGAGCACTCCCACGACGACACGTCCGAGGACGCGCCGCAGGTGGCAGCGGCCACCGGTGGCGCGCTGACCCTGCTCGTCATCGGCGACGACCCCACCCGGGCGCTGCCCGAGATGCGCGACTGGAAGGGCCGCCGGACCCGGGTGCGCAACGCCCGCAACCTCACCGAGGCGCAGCGGCTGCTCACCGACGACGTCCACTGCATCGTCCTCGACCTCGCCCCGCTGGACGGCGAGGGCCGGGCCGAAGGCGAGGCCGCGTCCCCCGCGGGCCGGCGGGACGAGGCCGCGGCCGGCGGCAGCGACGCTCCGGAGGCCCGGTTCGAGCTGGACGCGCTCCGCTCGGTGCTGCGACTGGCCCCCCACCACGCCGTGGTGGTGCTGACCGCGGAGGCGGACGCGGACCGGGCCGTCGAGGCGGTGCGCGTCGGCGCGCAGGACTACCTCTTCCGCGACGAGCTGGACGGCGCGGTCCTGAGCCGGGCGGTGCGCTACGCGGTCGCCCGCAAGCGGGCCGACGGGGCCCAGCGGCAGCTCACCGAGACGCGGCTGCGGGCGGAGGAGAACGCCCGCCTGGAGCGCGGTCTGCTGCCGACGCCGCTGCTGGACGGCTCCGACCTGCACTTCGCCTCCCGGTACCGGCCGGGCCGCAGCCGTGCCCTGCTGGGCGGCGACTTCTACGACACCGTCCGCACCCCCGACGGCACGGTCCACGCGATGATCGGCGACGTCTGCGGGCACGGCCCCGACGAGGCGGCGCTGGGCGTGGAGCTGCGCATCGCCTGGCGGGCGCTGACCTTCGCCGGGCTCTGCGGCGACGAGCTGCTCGGCACGCTCCACCGGGTGCTGGAGAACGAGCGGGTGGGCGACGAGATCTTCGCGACGCTGTGCACGGTCGACATCGCCCCCGACGGCCGGAGCGCGGGGGTGTGCCTGGCCGGGCACCCCTCCCCCCTGCTCATGGGCGCGGGGCGCAGGCCCCGGCTGCTCCCCTACGAGGGCAGCGGGCCGGCTCTCGGCGTCCTGCCCGGGGCGCGGTGGCCACGCCACCAGGTAGCGCTCGGCGGCGAGTGGAGCCTGCTGATGTACACCGACGGCCTGATCGAGGGGCGCATCGGGGAGGGCCGCGAGCGGCTGGGGCAGGAGGGCCTGGCCCGGCTGGTCGGCGACCACCTCGCCGCCGGCCTGCACGGCGAGGACCTGCTCGACGCGACCATGGCCGCCGCCCGCGACCTCAACGGCGGCGAGCTGACCGACGACGTGGCGGCGCTGCTCCTGGACCGCGGCTGACGCGCAACGGCCCCTGCGGCGGCCGAAGGCCCCCGTCCGCCCCGTCCGCCCCGCGGGGCTGCGCGGCGGGGCCGGTGGCGTGGCCGGTTGCGCGAGGGATGCGGTGACGGTCAGTGGCCGAGCGGCCCCCCGCGTCGGCACTGTGCTGTGACGGTCCGTGGCCGAGCGGCCCCCCGCCTCGGCACTGTGCTGTGACGGACGGAACGGCCCCGGGCCCCCCCGGAGAACGGGTGGGGGGGGGGCGGGGGGGGTTGGGGGGCGCGCCCGGGGCCCCCGGGCCCGCCCGGGGGGTCGGGGCCGTCCGCGGGGCGAGCCGCGGCGGGGCGCC
>NZ_JBHWGP010000094.1:0-3306 GCF_042733155.1 Streptomyces sp. NPDC059740
ACGCCGCACACTCTCGGCACACACCCCCACCGCCCTCGCGATCTCCGCGTTCGAGACACCACCCTCAAACAACTCGACTGCCCGAACACGACGCGTCTCCGCCAACTGAGGCCGCGACAAAGGAGGAAGACAGGAGCCGGCGACCGAAAGAGAAGGGCTTCATCCGCGAACCCGGGGGCACGCTCAACTCCATGAACACCGGGGGGAAGACCTACTACTACCTCACCGACGCGCTCGGCTCCGTCATCGGCCTCGCCGACGAAAACGGAACCAAGGTCGACACCTACAGCTACAGCCCCCGCGGCGTCACCCGCACCGCCACCGACGAAACCATCCCCCAACCGTTCCGCTTCGCCGGCGGCTACCAGGACCCCACCGGCCTCTACCACTACGGCGCCCGCTACTACGACCCCAACATCGGACGCTTCACCCAACCCGACCCCACCGGCCAAGAGAAGAACCCCTACCTCTACGCCGAAGGCGACCCCGTCAACCGCATCGACCCCAACGGCACCCTTTCGGCGGAGGTGGGTATAGAAGCGTGCGATGTGCTTTGCATTGGAGGTGGCATCGGATTCAACGAGGATGGTAGTGCTCACCCCTACTTCTCCCTCGGTACTGGTACTCCCGGCGTCAGTGCTGACGGCAGTTTGTCCTCAGGGAGCGCGAACTCCGGTTTGACAGGCGAGGCGAGCTGCGGGATCGGCCCGGCTGAAGTATCCGCCAGCACCGACGGATCGCTCGGAATTGGTACCGGAGGGAGTACCGGAAAATGCTCGGCCACAGCGAAGTACACGTTCTGATGTGTAATTTGGGCAGGAGGATTTCATGAACACCTTGATTTTCCTGTCACAGGACAGGCGTCCCGATGGTCCTGCATGGTTCCCGTATGCTTTCCTCGCGGCGGTCGTGCTGGTGGGAATATGGCTGCTGGTGCGCTTTGTGGGACGCAGGAAGCGGTGAATTGATGTAGGTGGGGGCGACTGGCGTGTCGGTCGCCCCCGCGGCGGTTATCTGCTCGCCTAGCATTCTTATTGCCAGGGAGGGTTTTATGGGTGTGTTCGTTGGGTTTCTTCTCTTTGTGTTTGGTGCGTGCTTTGCCGTATTTTCCAAAAGGTTCGCTGAGACTTCAACTGCAAGCCGACAAAAAATTCTCGGGTCGTCCGGCGGGAAGGGGATGCGTGTTTGGAACCGCTTCATCTTCGTGATCGTCGGTAGCGCGATAGCGCTCGGTGGACTGTTTTACGCTTTCTCTCGCCTCTGAAAATAGACTGCGGCGACGTGTAGTAGCTCCCCATGCTCTTGAGGTGGGTGCGAGTTTCTAAACACGCCGCCGCTCGAGAGCCGTTGGCGGCAACGCGGATCCTTCAGCCGCGGCCCGGTGGGCCGGCTGCTGCGTCATGTTTCAGGAACACCTGGGTGGGGCTATAGCGCCCGGCTCCGGCTATGACGACCCACCGGTGGGTCGTCATAGCCGGAGCCGCGGCGGGGAACGGGTCAGTAAGCGGTGTTGCGGTTGATCAGGAAGAGCAAGAGATCCGGCCGCTGATGTGGATGAACTGGGCGCAGAGGTGACGCAGGGGTTGATCAAGTTCCCTGGGCGTCCGGGTTGTTGGTGATGCCCAGTAGCGGGAGGGCTCGTTCGGGCTGGTCGCGGATTGCGCGGGTGGTCTTGGCGATGTTGACGGCTCCGAGGGTTTTGAGCAGGCCGATGGCGAGGTTGTGGAAGGTGGCCATGGCGCGGGGTGCGGTGCCGGTGTGGAGGGTGGAGGCGTCTTCGGCGTAGGTCACGTCTCTCACGTGGTGCAGGGCCTCGACGGCCCAGTGGCCGCGGACGGTGGCGGCGAGTTCGGCCGGGGTGGTCTGGTGGGTGTCGAGGCTGGTGACGGCGTAGACGGTCTCGCGACTCTCGCGCTCGCCGGTCTGTTTGCGGCGTCGGTGGATGCGGAGGGCGAGGCGGCTGTGGGGGAAGGCGATCCCGCCGAGTCCGTCGGCGATGCCGCAGGTCTTGACCGAGCGGGACTCCCGGCGGCCGTGTCCGGCGGAGGAAGCGGTGTGCTGGACGGCGATGTCCGGCCAGGGCAGGGCGGCGAGCTGGTGGTGGGCGGTCGGCTGATTCCGCTTGATCATGGCGATGTAGTGGGCGTTCTTCGTCTCCACCAGCCAGGTGACGTTCGCCTTGACCGAATGCAGGGCGTCGAAGGTGACCAGGGATCCGTCCAGGTCCAGCGGTTCAAGCAGGGGCCGGAAGTGCGCGGTCTCGTTCGTCTTGGTTCCGACCTCGGCCTGGGCGAGGGCCAGGGCCCGGTGGTGAGTGACGGCGGAGAGCAGGTGTCTGCGGCCGGCGGACAGGCGGGCCGATCCTCGCAGTGACTTGCCGTCGACGGCGATCACCTGTCGTTTCCCCGAGACTGTTCCCGCGGTGTTCCGGGCGGTCAGGTAGGCGCCGACCGCTTGGTCCAAGGCGTCACCGTCGACGGCCGCGAGCACGCGGCCGATCGTGGTCCGCGAGGGGGCACGGCGCCACCCGAGCGGATGCCAGCGGACTCCGACGGCCGTCAGCACGGTGTCCGAGGCCCGTGCCGCCCACTCGGCGATCTCATCCACACTCCTCATTCCGGAGACGGTCGCGCAGGCACAGACGAGGAGGATCGCGGTCAGCGAGTACCAGCAGCCCCGCCTCGCCCGCGGGTCGGGCACCCGCTCCAGAAAGGGCTGCAGTTCAGCGACTTGACTGGCATCCAGCGGACCCAGCTTCACCAGCACCGGCGGGATAAGAGAAGATGCAGCGGCAGGCACGGGCCACCTCGTGATCGTTGAGCTTCGACACCCCAATGATCACGAAGCCCGTGCCTGCTCTGCTATCCACCCCAACCGGTCACGCCCCGACCAATCGCCCGACCCGGGAACTCGCCCAAGCCCTGCCATGAGGAGGGCGTCTCCTTTCAACCCGTGAAGACCTGAAAGTCCTCGAACGACCCGGACTACGCCGCGAAGAGGGCCCGGGTCGAGCACCTCTACGCGATCGCCAACGGCGAGGTCGTCCCCGAGGAAGGCGAGCCCGAAGTCATCTTCTGCATGGGCGAGATCGGCACGATCAACCTCCACCCCCACCCCCGGACGCCAGTGGGCCGAGCGCGGCGGCAAGCGCAAGGATCTCGACCGCGAGCCGCGGCCCCGCCGCCGTGCGACCTACACCCGCCCGCACGGCTGCCTGATCTCATCTGTTCTGTATGAAGACGTTCTTTTGCAGCGCTCTGAACTGCACGGATGCAAAAGGTGAGACTCATTGGAAGCGCGTGTGTT
>NZ_JBHWGP010000095.1:0-2718 GCF_042733155.1 Streptomyces sp. NPDC059740
CAGGGTGTGGCGGCGATGGCCGGGGCGGGGGTGCGTACGTTCCTGGAGTTGGCGCCCGACGCGGTCCTGACCCCGATGATCAACGACACCCTCGGTCGTTCCCAGGAGTACGCGATCGTCGCTGCGCAACGCCGTGACCAGCCCGAGGACGTGGCCGTGGTCACCGCGGCCGCACGGCTGCACGCCGCCGGACACCCCGTCGACTGGCCGGCCGTGGTCCCTGCGGGGGCGCGCGCCGTGGACCTGCCCGGATACCCCTTCCAGCACCGCCGCTACTGGCTCGACGCACCGGCCCCCCGGGGCGAGGAGGACGCCGGCTTCTGGGCGGCGGTGGACGACTCCGACCTCAGCGGCCTGGCCGCCGACCTCGACCTGGACGAGGAGCAGCGCACCGCGCTCGGCGAGGTCGTCCCCGCCCTGGCCGACTGGCGCCGCGACCGCCGCTCCTGGTACCGCACGGTGTGGCGGTCGGTCCCCGAACCGCCGGCCCCGGTGCGCCCCGGCACCTGGTGGCTGGTCACCCCCGCCACCGGCCCCGACCCCAAGGACACCGCCGCCCTGACCGCTGCGCTGGCGGACGCCGGCGCGACGGTGGACCTGCGCACCCCGGCCGAACTTGAGGCGGCCCCGCAGCCGGACCCCCTCGCCCCCGGGTCCGCACCCGTGGGCGTGCTGGTCTTCCACGACCCGGCCGCTGCGCAGGAGGAGTGGCAGCGCACGCAGGACACGCTCTCCCGCGTCGCCCCCGGCGTCCCCGTCTGGTGGGCGACGCGCCGGGCGGTTGCCGCCCTCCGTCTCGACGCTGACGTCGACCCGGCACAGGCGGCCCTGTGGGGCGCGGGCCGGGCGGTCGTCGCTGCCGGAGAGTCGGCCGGCGGGGGTGTCGTGGACCTGCCCGCCGTCCTGGACGCGGACTGCGGACGCCTGTTGCCGGTGGTGCTCAGCGGCGCCACGGGGGAGACCGAGGTGGCCGTCCGTCCCTCGGGGATCTACGCGCCGCGTCTGGTCCGGATGGCGCCCCGCGAGCTCGCCGAAGAGCCCTGGCACCCGCACGGCACCGTGCTGGTGTGGGCGGGGGCGACGGCGGCCGGTGCGCGCGTCGCCCGCTGGCTGGCGCGCGCGGGGGCCTCGGAGGTCGTGGTGGCCCTCGCCGGGCAGGAGCCGGGGCGGGAGACCGGGCTGCCCACCGGGGTGGAGGTGCTCACCTGCCCGGACGCACCGGGTGCCCTGGCGGACGCCCTCACCGCCGTCGTGGCGGAGCGCCGGCCCCACGCCGTCATCCACCTGGCGCACCCGGCGCCCGACGCCGCCCGGGCCGCACGCGACCGGGCGGCACTCGACGCCCTCGACCGCGCCACCCGCGACGCCGGGCCGGAGGTGTTCGCCTGCGTCGGTGACTTCGCCGCGGTGCTCGCGGCGCCCGCCGAGCCGGCCGCGGCGTCCGTCGCCGCCCTCGCCGACGCGGTGGTGCGGGAGCGCTGCCGGGCGGGCCTGGCCGGGGTCTCCGTCCTGTGGGGCGACCCGGGCCCCGGTGCGGCGGCGCTGCTGCGCCGCGCACCCCGCAGCGCCGGCGCACCACTGGTGGCGACCGGCACCGACTGGGCGGGCCTGCACACCCGGCCGGGCCGCCTCCTGGCCGACGTGCTGCCGGAGGGCGACCGGGACCGCCGCCGGGCGGCACCCGAGCAGACCCGGGCCCGCCTGCTGGCCGCGACGCCCGAGGAGCGCTCGGCGATGCTGCGGGAGCTGGTGGCCGAACACGCCGCCCTGGTGCTCGGCGCCGAACCCGAGCAGCTCGACGGTGCGGAGGACTTCCTCACCCTGGGGTTCTCCTCGATGACCGTGGTCGAACTGTGCACCGCGCTGGGGGAGGAGCTGGCGGTCGACCTCTCGCCCCGGACGGTGATGGACCACCCCACCCCCGACGCGCTCGCCGCGCACCTCGCCGGGACGCTCGGCGAGTAGGCCACAGGTCCCCGGGGTGCCACCGGCAGGCGGCGGCACCCCGGGGACCTGTGTCGTCGGGCCCCAACGCGCGTGGTGGCAAGCCGCGTTGACAACCGGAGAGCGGTCTCCGTATCGTGCCGGGCAGTCCACCGGCCACGTTCGCCTGCGGTGGACGCCAGACCACGAGAGAGGTTCACCGTGACCCACACCACCGGTCCGGCCGCCGAGATCGCCGAACGCCTGCGTGCGGCGATGGAGAGCAAGGACAAGCACGCCTTCGTCGACGAGTTCGCGGAGGACGGCGTCTACGAGCTGCCCTTCGCCCTGGAGGGCGCCCCGTCCAGGTTCGAGGGGCTGGAGACGATCCGCCCGCTGCTGACACGGGACAACCCCATGTCGCAGCTCCTGGACATCAGGAAGGTCAGCGTCGACGTCCACCAGAGCACCGACCCCGACGTGATGACGGTCGAGTTCACGGTCGAGGGAGAGAACTCCGCCAGCGGCGAGCCCTTCTCCTTCCCGTCCTCGATCGGTGTCGTCCGGGTGCGCGACGGCAAGATCGTGCACTACCGCGACTACCCCAGCAGCCTGCGCGGCGCCCAGTGCGCGGGCATGCTGAAGCAGTACGCCGAGATGCTCGCCAAGTGAGCACCGCCACCCCGCGGCCGGACCGCGGGGGGGGTGCCTCTATGTCTTTCGTCAAGGCATCCCTGTCGGGTTCGGGGTGGTTTGGTGTTGCTGGGGTTATGCGGCGAGTTCGACGTCCTTGGG
>NZ_JBHWGP010000096.1:0-2421 GCF_042733155.1 Streptomyces sp. NPDC059740
TCTGCGCCACGAGGCGCAGTGCCGTATAGCCCGCGCAGCGGGCAGAGATTGGAGGAATATCTCTGGATCTGATGGCTTACCCAAGATCCGAAAGGTGAAGGGGACAATAGCATGTCAGGAAACCGGCGGCCGTGCCCAGGCGTATGGGGCGGTGCGTCGGGAGATCCGCGTGATATGGCGAAAGCTGGATTGCCTGAATCCCAGTTTCCAGAAGGTGTAAATGTTGTCACCCGCCGGAAAGACGCCTGGAACCGGCGCCGGCCCCTTCGGCAGGATGTAGAGGCGCCTGCCGCAATCCTCTGGGGTGCAGGAGCGATGCTCTGTAAGGGCATTAAAGGAGACGAACGGGACGCCTAAGTCACGCTAGAACGTACGGCACTGACGAACGTGGGATCGCCTAAGGAGCGCGAGTTCTATGGCGACAGAGTGCCCGCAGTAGTCGCAGGGGTAACGTCCTGCCAATCTGGAGACCGGGAGAACCGGACCACAGGGCGAAGGGGCACAGGTGATGGGACAACGAGAACCGCGAGGTATGCGCAATGCAGGACGCCGAAACGGTGCTTTCTGTCCTCCGCGAGCGCGGCGAGAAGGGCTTGCCGTGTAATCAGCTCTACAGGCAGATGTTCAACAAGGATCTGTACTTGCTGGCCTATGGTGGCATCTACTCCAACAAGGGTGCGATGACTCCAGGAGTCAGCGAAGACACTGCTGACGGCATGTCCGAGGAAAAGATCGACCAGATCATCGAGGCAATACGCGGCGAGCGATACCGGTTCTCCCCGGCGCGCCGTGTTTACATCCCGAAGAAAAACGGGAAGCTTCGCCCCCTTGGTCTACCGTCATGGGAGGATAAACTTGTCGGCGAAGTGGTGCGTCTTCTGCTGGAAGCGTACTACGAGCCGCAGTTCTCTTCCCGATCGCATGGTTTCCGAAAAGGACGCGGCTGCCATACCGCGCTTGGCGAGGTGCAACGCACCTGGTCCGGGACCGTGTGGTTCATCGAAGGTGACATCTCCGACTGCTTCGGGTCCGTTGACCACGAAATCCTTCTCGGGATATTGGCGGAGAAGATCCAAGATAACCGGTTTCTCCGGCTCGTTCGTAACATGCTCAAAGCCGGGTACATGGATGACTGGGAGTACCACGACACGCTAAGCGGAACTCCGCAAGGCGGCGTCCTCTCACCCTTATTAAGCAATATCTACCTCGACAAGCTCGATGCATTCATAGAGAAGGAAATCATCCCCGAATACACGCGGGGAAGCCGCCGAAAAGAACACCCCGAGTATCTCAGGGTGAAGGGTCGGCGGTTTCGTGCTATGCAACGCGGCGACCGAGCTCAGGCCCGGGAACTGCAAAAGCAGATGCAGCGTCTGCCCGCAAAAGATCCGATGGACCCCGGATATCGAAGGCTGACCTATGTACGGTACGCCGACGATCACCTGATGGGCTTCATTGGTCCGAAGGCTGAGGCTGAGGAGATCAAGGCCAGACTGGCGAAGTTCCTACGGGAGACCCTCGGACTGGAATTGAACCAGGACAAGACCCTGATTACACACGCCCGTACACGTGCGGCGCGGTTCCTCGGCTACAACATCATCGTCCAGCACAGCAACACGAAACTCTCCAAAGGTCGTCGTACGGCCAATGGGACGATCGCGTTGCGCGTGCCAACCGATGTGGTCAAAGCCAAGTGCGCCCCCTACCGGAAACACGGAAAGCCGTGGCACAGGGACCAGCTCCAAAACCTGGACGATCACGACATCGTTCGGATCTACGGAGCTGAGTATCGGGGCGTCGTGAACTACTACTTGCTTGCTCAGAACGTGTCGCAGCTCGGTATGCTGTGCTGGAATGCGCAGACATCCATGCTGAAAACTCTGGCCGCCAAGCACCGCTCCTCCGTCGGGAAGATGTCAGCCCGCTATCGGGTAAAGACTGAAACCAAAGACGGGCCGCGGATCTGCTATGAGGCCAGAAAGGTACGTCCCGGCAAGCCAGATCTGGTATCACGATTCGGTGGAATACCCCTCAAACATGCAAGGCGCGCGATTATTCGCGATCCGGCCCCCGTCCAAGTTCACCCGCCGCACAAGGAGCTGATCCACAGACTCCGAAGGCGGCGATGCGAACTGTGCGAACAAGGCGCGACGGTGGCAGTTCACCAGGTCGCCAAGCTCGCAGATCTGGGAACACCGGGTCCGGAACAGCCCGCCTGGGCAGCCCTGATGGCGAGGATGCGGCGCAAGACGCTCATTGTCTGCACCGGATGCCACGAGCACATCCACGCCACCTCAACAGCGAACGCGGCGTAGTCACTGGAGAGCCCAGTGCATCGAATAGATGCCCGCTGGGTTCGGCGGGAGGCTGCGCGGAAAAGACCCGGAACATCGGGACCTCGCCGCGCAGCCCACCCAGTAC
>NZ_JBHWGP010000097.1:0-2297 GCF_042733155.1 Streptomyces sp. NPDC059740
GGGTTGGTGGGGGATGGGTTCGGTGTTTTTGTTGAGGTGAGTGCGCATCCGGTGTTGTTGGTGGGTGTGGGGGAGACGTTGGAGGCGTTGGGGGCGTCGGGTGCGGTGGTGGGGTCGTTGCGTCGGGAGGAGGGTGGTCTGGCGCGGATGCGGCGGTCGTTGGGTGAGGCGTGGGTGGCGGGTGCGTCGGTGGACTGGGAGCAGTTCTTCCCGGCGTCGGCGCGTCGGGTGGTGGATCTGCCGACGTATCCCTTCCAGCGCCGCCGCCACTGGATCACCGGCGGAACGGAGACGACCGCCGAGGGCACGGCCGCGCTGCCCACCGCGCCGGCCGACCAGCCGGCGGACACCGACACCGACACCGCACCGCTGACCGCACGCCTGGCCGGGCTCGACGAGGCGGAGCAGACCCGCGTCCTGCTGGAGACGGTGCGTACCGCGGTCGCCCTCGTCCTGGGCCACGTCGACACCACGACCGTCGAGGAGAGAAGCACCTTCAAGGAACTGGGCTTCGACTCGCTCGGCTCCGTCGAACTGCGCAACCACCTCGCGCAGCTGACCGGCCTGCGGCTGCCCGCCGCCCTCCTGTACAACCAGCCCACCCCCGCGCGCCTCGCCGCGTACCTGCGCGCCCGCCTGGCGGACGCCGTCCCCACCGGACCCGCCGCCGCGGCACGGGCCGACGCCGACGAGCCGATCGCCGTCGTCGCCATGAGCTGCCGCTTCCCGGGCGGAGTGCGTTCGCCGGAGGACCTGTGGCGCCTGGTGGCCGAGGGGCGCGACGCCACCTCCGAGTTCCCCGGCAACCGCGGCTGGGACCTGGAGGCGCTGTACGACGAGGACCCCGACGCGGCCGGCACCACCTACGCACGGCGCGGCGGCTTCCTGCACGACGCCGACCTGTTCGACAACGAGTTCTTCGGCATCTCCCCCCGCGAGGCCGCCGCGATGGACCCCCAGCAGCGCCTGCTGCTGGAGAACGCCTGGGAGGTGCTGGAACGCGCCGGCCTGGACCCGGAGGGGCTGCGCGGCGCGGACGTCGGCGTCTTCGTCGGCGCCATGGCGCAGGAGTACGGTCCCCGGCTGCACGAGGGGGCCGAGGGCACCGACGGCTATCTGCTGACCGGCTCCACCGGTAGCGTCGCCTCCGGGCGCATCGCCTACACGCTGGGCCTGGAGGGCCCCGCCGTCACCGTCGACACGGCCTGCTCCTCGTCCCTGGTCGCCCTCCACCTGGCCGTGCAGGCGCTGCGGCAGGGCGAGTGCGCCATGGCGATGGCCGGCGGCGTCACGGTGATGGCGGGACCGGGCATCTTCGTGGAGTTCAGCAGGCAGCGCGGACTGTCCCCGGACGGCCGCTGCCGTGCCTTCGCCGCCGGCGCGGACGGGACCGGCTGGGCGGAGGGCTCCGGCCTGATCCTCCTCGAACGGCTCTCCGACGCGCGCCGCAACGGCCACCGCGTCCTCGCGGTCCTGCGCGGCTCGGCCGTCAACCAGGACGGCGCGAGCAACGGGCTGACCGCCCCGAACGGGCCCTCCCAGGAACGGGTCATCCGGCAGGCCCTGGCCAACGCCCGTCTGACCGCTGCCGACGTGGACGCCGTCGAGGCCCACGGAACCGGCACCACGCTGGGCGACCCGATCGAGGCCGAGGCGCTGCTGGCCACCTACGGGCGGGAACACACCCCCGAACGGCCGCTGTGGCTCGGTTCGCTGAAGTCCAACATCGGCCACTCGCAGGCGGCGGCCGGCATCGGCGGACTGATCAAGATGGTCATGGCCCTGCGCCACGCCAGCCTGCCGCGCACCCTGCACGTCGACGCGCCCTCCCCGCACGTCGACTGGTCCGCCGGCGCCGTCTCCCTGCTCTCCGAGACCGTCGAGTGGCCCGCCGCGCAGCGGCCGCGCCGTGCCGGTGTCTCCTCCTTCGGCATCAGCGGCACCAACGCCCACGTCATCGTCGAGGAGGCGCCGGACGACGCCGCCCCCGCCCCGGCCCCCGGCGACGAGCCGCAGCCGGTCACCGAGGACGCCCCGCTGCCCGTCCTGCTGTCCGCCAGGACGGACGAGGCACTCACGGAGCGCGCCGCCGACCTGCACGCCCTGCTCGTGGGTGGTTCGGGTGTGGGTGTGGGTGAGGTGGGGTGGTCGTCTGTGGTCTCGCGTGGGGTTTTTGGTCGTCGTGCGGTGGTGTGGGGTGGCCGGGAGGGTGTGGTTGAGGGGTTGGGTGGTTTGGCTGGTGGTGGTGTGGGTGGGGGTGTGGTTTCTGGTTCGGTGGTTTCTGGTGGGACGGTTTT
>NZ_JBHWGP010000099.1:0-1829 GCF_042733155.1 Streptomyces sp. NPDC059740
GCGGTGGATGCGCAGATGGATCACAGTCCTGGTCGGGTCACGCCGCATCGGTTGTTGCGGCAGGGGATGAACTTCCTGGACACCGAGCGGGCGCTTACGGCGTTGGGTCAGGTGTTGCAGGATGATGAGACGTTCCTCGCGGTGGCGAACGTGGAGTGGGAGAAGTTCGCGCCCGTCTTCTGTGCCGCCCGTCCCCGCCCCCTGTTGGACACCCTCCCCGAAGCGCAGGAGCCGCAGGACGACCACACCCAGCAGAGCACGACCACCCAGCCTTCCGGTGAACTTGCCGACCGGCTTGCGGGGCTTGAGCGTGCCGAACGTCAGCGGGTCGTGGAGGAACTGGTGCGGTCGCATGCCGCCACCGTGCTGGGTCACGACACGGCAGACGACGTGCTTCCCCAGCAGGCGTTCCGGGAGATCGGCTTCGACTCGCTGACCGCGGTGGAACTGCGCAACCGGCTCAACGCAGCCACAGGGGTCCGGCTGCCGTCGACGGTGGTCTTCGACTACCCGAACCCGACGGCGTTGGCCCGGCAGATCGTCGACAGCATGTTCGGCGCCGAGGAGACGGTGACCGCGCCCTCACGCGCGGACGACCCCACGGTGACGACCGGCGAGCCGATCGCGATCGTGGGCATGGCCTGCCGCTATCCCGGTGGCGTGCGCAGCCCGCAGGAGCTGTGGGACCTGCTGGCCGTCGGCGGCGACGCCATATCCGGCTTCCCCACCGACCGCGGCTGGGACATCGAGCAGCTCTTCAACCCCGACCCCTCAGCCGAAGGCACCAGCTCGGTCGCCGAGGGAGGCTTCCTGACCGACGCCGCCGGGTTCGACGCGGGGTTCTTCGGGATCTCGCCGCGTGAGGCGCTGGCGATGGACCCGCAGCAGCGACTCCTGCTGGAGATCTGCTGGGAAGCGGTCGAGCGGGCCGGTGTCGACCCCGCTTCGCTGCGTTCCACCGCCACCGGTGTGTTCGCCGGTGCCGCCCCGTCCGGCTACCACGGGACCGGTGGCGACCTGTCCGGGTCCGAGGCCCATCTGATCACCGGTACGGCGATGAGCGTGCTGTCCGGTCGGGTCTCCTACAGCCTCGGCCTGGAGGGCCCCGCCCTCACTGTCGACACCGCCTGTTCCTCGTCCCTGGTCGCGATCCACCTCGCCACCCAGGCGCTGCGGAACGGCGAATGCACCCTCGCCCTCGCCGGCGGGGTCATGGTGATGGCCGACCCCGCGGAGTTCGTCGGCTTCTCCCGGCTGGGTGCGCTGGCCGCGGACGGGCGGTGCAAGGCGTTCGGTGCCGGAGCCGACGGGATGGGCATCGCCGAGGGAGCCGGCATCATCGTCCTCGAGACGCTCTCCGCAGCACACCGCAACGGGCACACCGTGCTGGGGATGATCCGCGGCACCGCGGTGAACCAGGACGGTGCCTCCAACGGCCTGACCGCGCCGAACGGCCCCTCGCAGCAACGCGTCATCCGGGCGGCTCTGGCGAACGCGCGGTTGTCGGCCTCCGATGTGGACGTGGTGGAGGCGCACGGTACGGGCACCGAGCTGGGTGACCCGATCGAGGCGCAGGCGCTGCTGGCCACCTACGGCCAGGACCGGCCCGAGAACCGGCCGTTGTGGCTGGGCTCGGTCAAGTCCAACATCGGCCACAGCCAGCAGGCAGCAGGCGTCGCCGGCGTCATCAAGATGGTGCTCTCGCTGCAGCACGGACTGCTGCCCGCGACGCTCCACGCCGAGGAGCCGACCCCGCATGTGGACTGGTCGGCGGGTGAGGTCCGCCTGCTCCAGGAGCCCGTCGACTGGCCGGCGGACACGGCCCGCCC
>NZ_JBHWGP010000100.1:0-1548 GCF_042733155.1 Streptomyces sp. NPDC059740
CCCCGTTATGTTCTTCGCGGTCCTGCAATGGGACCGCTGGCCTCCGGGCCCGGCATGACTGTTGCCCCCTGTCGAAGGCATGACCTGGGGGGTGGTGTCACCGGGTCCGGAAGGTGCCGTCGGAGACGCTGATCAGAGGTCCGGCCACCGTCCGGTCCGGCGCAACGCCGGACAGTTCGCGGGCGGCAGGTCTGCATAACGTGGATGCGCGAGCACGACACCCGAGCCGAGGCCGGCACCATCAACACCCTGGGAGAGGGCGATGTTCGACATCGAAGACGTGGGCGTGTTCCTCGGCCTGGACGTCGGCAAGACCACTCACCACGGCCACGGGCTCACTCGGTCCGGGAAGAAGGTCTTTGACAAGCCCCTGCCCAACAGTGAGCCGAAACTGCGGGCCGTCTTCGACAAGCTGACCGCGAAGTTCGGCACCGTGCTGGTGATCGTGGACCAGCCCGCCTCCATTGGCGCCCTTCCGCTCACGGTCGCGCGGGACGTGGGCTGCAAGGTCGCTTACCTGCCCGGACTCGCCATGCGACGGATCGCCGACCTCTACCCCGGCGAGGCCAAGACCGACGCCAAGGACGCCGCGGTCATCGCGGACGCGGCCCGCACCATGCCGCACACCCTGCGCTCGCTGGAACTGACCGACGAGATCACCGCCGAACTGACCGTGCTGGTCGGCTTCGACCAGGATCTTGCGGCCGAGGCCACCCGCACCAGCAACCGGATACGCGGCCTGCTCACCCAGTTCCACCCCAGCCTGGAACGCGTCCTCGGCCCCCGACTCGACCATCAGGCGGTGACCTGGCTGCTGGAGCGTCACGGCTCACCGGCCGCCCTGCGCAAGGCCGGTCGTCGCCGGCTCGTGGAACTGATCCGCCCGAAGGCACCGCGCATGGCCCAGCGCCTGATCGACGATGTCTTCGACGCGCTCGACGAACAGACCGTCGTCGTCCCGGGCACCGGCACCCTCGACATCGTCATCCCCTCCCTCGCCGCCTCCCTGGCCGCCGTCCACACCCAGCGCAGGGCGATGGAAGCCCAGATCAACGCCCTGCTGGAGGCCCACCCTCTTTCCCCGGTCCTGACGTCGATGCCCGGCGTCGGCGTCAGGACCGCCGCCGTACTCCTGGTCACCGTCGGCGACGGCACCAGCTTCCCCACCGCCGCCCACCTCGCCTCCTACGCCGGACTCGCCCCCACCACCAAGTCCTCCGGCACCTCCATCCACGGCGAACACGCACCCAGAGGCGGAAACCGGCAGCTCAAACGGGCGATGTTCCTCTCCGCCTTCGCCTGCATGAACGCCGACCCCGCCTCCCGCACCTACTACGACAAGCAACGTGCCCGCGGCAAAACCCACACCCAGGCTCTCCTCCGCCTCGCCCGCCAACGCATCAGCGTCCTCTTCGCCATGCTCCGAGACGGCACCTTCTACGAACCCCGGACGCCCAAGGACGTCGAACTCGCCGCATAACCCCAGCAACACCAAACCACCCCGAACCCGACAGGGATGCCTTGACGAAAGACATAGAGGCACCCCCC
>NZ_JBHWGP010000101.1:0-1547 GCF_042733155.1 Streptomyces sp. NPDC059740
TCGGATCTTGGGTAAGCCATCAGATCCAGAGATATTCCTCCAATCTCTGCCCGCTGCGCGGGCTATACGGCACTGCGCCTCGTGGCGCAGAGAGGGTGTTGTGCTGGCGGTTGCCGGGGATGCGCTCCTTGGCGCGCAGCGTCTTGAGTTCCGCGAGGGTGAAGTCCTCGGTGAACCACCCGGTGACGTCCGTGCCGTCGATCTTCTTGGTGGTGCGGCGGCCCGCGAACTCGGGGTGGTCGGCGACGTCGGTGGTGGCGGAGATGTCGTTCTCGTGGCGGCAGACCAGGTGGCCGTCGCGGGTCGGCACCAGGTCCTGTTCGATGACGTCGGCCCCCATGTCCAGGGCGAGCTGGTACGAGCCGAAGGTGTGCTCGGGCCGGTAGCCGCTGGCGCCGCGGTGTCCGACGACCAGGGGGCTGGGCAGTGCGTCGCGCCCGCGGCGGCCGGTGCCCGCGCCTGCCGCCGCGGCCGGGAGTGCCCCGCCGAGCACGGCCGCGCCGGTCCCCAGGGCCGCGGCCCCCAGCAGTGCGCGGCGTCCCGGCCGCGGCGTCCGGTCGACCGCCGTCTCCTCGCTCGCTTCCCGCATGGCCCCGCCTTTCGTCAGGCACCCGCGCCCGGCGGGTGCCGCGTGTGGAAGAACGGGCAGACGATACAGAAGGGTGGCATGGACTCGACAGATGCCCGGCCAAGGACGGTCGAACCCGCGGTGCCGGGGTCCCACCGGGTGACGAACCGCAGGTGCGCCGGGAGGCGACCGACGAGTATCGTCCTGTGCCGGGCACGCCCCCGTGCCACGCGACCCACGACCGGAGGACCCGTTGTCCGTCTCCCGCACTGTGCTGAAGGCGATCCTTGGCCTGCTGATGCGTGTGCTCTACCGCCCCACCGTGGAGGGGCACGAGCACATCCCGGGCGACGGGCCGGTGATCCTGGCGGGCAACCACGTCACCTTCATCGACTCGATCTTCCTCTCGCTGGTGGTGGACCGGCCGGTCTACTTCATCGGCAAGGACGAGTACGTCACCGGCCGGGGCCTCAAGGGTCGCCTGATGGCGTGGTTCTTCACCAGCTGCGGCATGGTCCCGGTCGACCGTGACGGAAGTCACGGCGGGGTCGCCGCCCTCATGACGGGCCGCCGCATCCTGGAGCAGGGCGAGGCCTTCGGCATCTACCCCGAGGGCACCCGCTCCCCCGACGGCCGCCTCTACCGGGGCCGCACCGGCGTGGCCCGGCTGACCCTGATGACGGGCGCTCCCGTGGTCCCGTTCGCCGTCGTCGGCACGGAGAAGGTGCAGCCCGGCGGCAAGGGGCGCCCGCACATCGCACCGGTGAGCGTCCGCTTCGGCCCGGCCCTGGACTTCGCGCGCTACGAGGGCATGGACCGTGACCGCTACGTCCTGCGCGCGGTCACCGACGAGGTGATGAGCCACGTGATGCGACTGTCCGGCCAGGAGTACGTGGACGTCTACGCGACGAAGGCGAAGGCCGCCTGACGGTTCCGCCCGCAACGGCGAGAGGCCGCGCGACCCGAGAGGGTGCGCGGC
>NZ_JBHWGP010000102.1:0-1487 GCF_042733155.1 Streptomyces sp. NPDC059740
GCGCCTCCCGATCACTGCCGCACCACCGACGATTCGGGACCTAACCTTTCAGGTAAAATATGCACCTTTCCACCCAGAAATGACTCCATTCGGCGGGACAGCATTTAAGGAAAATTTGAGAGAGGAACGAACCCTTCCGCGCACCTTTTGAACCATGCATTGACTTTAAGGCCCGCACATGTATCGTCACTTACGCGCCGTGGGCTAAGCGGCGTCACATTTCATCGAATGGGGATCACGCAGTGAAGCGGACCACCAAATCAAGGGCCCTAGCGACAGCCGTGCTCGGCGGCGCGCTCGTCCTCACGACGGCCACCTCGGCATTCGCCGCTGACGGGCCTCACTACCCGACGACGGGTGGTGCCGTTTCGGGCAACCATGGAGTGTGTGCGTACAACTGGGTCCAGGCCGACACGGAGGGGTTCCCCGGCTGGCATGGCAAGCACGTCTTCGTGTCCGGTTTTGCACCTGGCTCCGCAGCCACGACCGATCAAAAGGAATGCCACCTGCACGTTAAGACGCACTACACCAACAAGAGCGGCACCTCTAAGTACACCTACGGCAAGAACCGCTCCAATGCCGCCTTCGAGTCCGCCATGTGGGCGGGGTACTACGAGCATGTCTGGCGTACCGACATGTGGGTTACGACGGACACCGGGAAGGTGATCCCCGGCACACACCTGCAAGTAGGTGCCAGGGGACACGTTTACTTCGTAAAGTGACGTCGACCTAGGGCGCTAAGCGCTGAACCAGCGTCCTCTCGCAGTGAAATCTTCGGGAGGGCGCTGGCCGTCACCCCCCGTGAGGGGCCAATATGGAGGATCTGTGGACTCGTCGGTAATGCAAGTGCTGCGCGGCCACCTGCTCAACATCAGGACAACCTCTTCAGTCAAGGTCACCGTGGACTATGATCAGGCCATCCGCCTATCGCTACTCCTTGGCTATTACGAGGGCGCATGGTCAGCCCCGGATATCGCTTCAGTTTTCGAATACTGGCACGCTCTGCCGGAGGTGCTCTCTGAGTCGGTAGGATGGATCTTCACTATTCGCGACTTCGAGCCATCCTGGATTTACGAGCGCGAAAATGGCGATTTCACTTCCGTGCACGTTGTCGGGGGAGTTGATCGACTGTACTATCAAGTTGTTGCTTCTCGTCGGGGAGGGGAAAAGCAAACGCTCTGCCGGGATATTAACGCTTTGAGGGACGCGATTCGCTGACCATATCGTGGGACGAGCAGCACCTCGTGCACTCGGGGCGTGCAACTTTCGCAATCACAGGATCGCATGTCCCATAATTGAGGCCCTACTACTCCAGCTGTAGATCGTATTCTTGCTGGCGGGGGCTGGTCCGGGAACGGGTGCGTCCACCCGTGATCATCGGTGTGTGAAGATAGAAGATCAGACGGTGGCCGCAGGTCACAACATAAGAGCGTGTCTCACGTGGCGGATTTTGCAAGCTTCTTGTAGCAGGGCAGGGCGGCTGCGAG
>NZ_JBHWGP010000103.1:0-1442 GCF_042733155.1 Streptomyces sp. NPDC059740
GTCGGTCGACTTTGAGGCTTTTGTATGCGTATCGGGATAGGGGTCGTTTCACCGCTCGGGGGCTGACGCGGAGGCGGCGGGCGGGCATGAGGTGGTCCAGGACTGTTCGGCCGATCGTTCCGACGAGGTCGATCGTGGTGTCGGCGATGATGCCCGAGGCTCGGACGATCTGATCGCGGGCGCATCGTAGTGCGACGGTGAAACTTCCCCGGTCGGGGTCCGCTCCGGGTGCGGTTTCGGTGGCGTCGGCGATCGCGATCCGCAGGGTCTGGTAGGCGCTCAGGAGGGCGTAGACCTCTTGGGTGATGCCTGCCCAGGTCTTGGAGCGCAGGACGCGTCGGCCCAGCATCGACTTCTTGATCGCGAAGTAGGCGGACTCTATCTCCCATCGTTCGTGGTAGAGGCTGACCAGGTCGGATGCCGGGTATCGGTGGTGGTCGAGGAGGTTGGTGGCCAGTCGATAGAGTCCGGTTGTGCGGCCTCGGCTGGTGGTGAGGGTGATCTCGTATTCGATGATGCGGACTTCGAGGCCGCCGAAGCGGGAGAGGTGGGAGCCGTCGTCGTAGCGGGCCAGGACCGGAGGCTTGCGGGCGGCGGAGAGGCGGGCTAGGAAGGCGGCCTCTGCGCTGGCGACGGTGGTCAGGAACGGATTGCCGGAAAAGCCCCGGTCGAGGAGGACGATCATTCCGGCGTGCAGGGAACGGGCCAGTTGCTTGGCGTAGGCACTCTCGCCGCTGGAGCGGGGGCCGAAGGCGGCGTCGATGACTGCGCGGGTGCCGCAGGCCACCAGCGCGGTCAGGCAGATCTGCGGGTAGCCGGAGGTCCCGTACTGGTTGGTGATCGAGCCCAGGCGGGCCAGGTGCAGTGGGCTGTCGGGGACGTCGAGGCAGGTGCCGTCGATCGCGACGGTCAGCAGGCCCTTGAAGTGGGCGCCGGCGGTACGGATCGTGGTCGCCGGCCCCCGCAACAGGTCGAACAGGGCCTGCATGGGACGTGTCCCCAGGCGGGTCCGGGCGTTCCAGAGCGCTGTGCCGGTGACCTTCGCGACCGGTATCGCTTCCAGTGCGGCGGTGAGCTTGCGCCAGACGGCCAGGTAGCCGCAGTCGTCGAACAGGGCTGCGGCCAGCAGCAGGTAGACCACCACCCGTGCGGGGATCTTCCGCAGTCGCTGCTGGACCGCACCTGTTTCGACAAGGGCCGCGTCGACCATCTCGAACGGGACGATCTGGGTGAGTTCCCCCAGATGCCCAGGGGCGAACAGGCCCTTGGCTACCGTGATTTCACTCGTGATGACACACTGATCGGACAGCGGAGCCTCCGGTACTGTGAACGGCTGTCTTGGTCGACTGCCAGTTCTACCGGGGCTCCGCTTCTCACGTCCCGGATCACACCAGATCAGTCCCCACGCGTTTGCCTTCCCGAGCCTTAACTTCACGGCCTTG
>NZ_JBHWGP010000104.1:0-1343 GCF_042733155.1 Streptomyces sp. NPDC059740
GCCAGGGTCTTTGCGAAGTGATCTTGTGTCCGGGTTCGTCATGCCAGGCCGAGGGTGGTGAGGGGCCGCAGGTGGTCGCGGGCGGTGTGGCGGAGGGCTGCGGCGATGTTGGTGTGGCCGTCTTGACGGTGGACGCCGATGGCGAGGTTGCGCAGGCCGGCCATGACGCGGGGTAGGTGGCGGGTGCGGGTGTGTGAGGCGTCCTCGTGGAAGGTGCGGTCGCGGACGTGGTGGAGTTGGTTCTCGATGCGCCAGTGGCCGCGGATCCAGGCGGCGAGTTCGCTGCCGTCGGCCGCGCCGGGCGGCAGACTCGTGACCAGGTAGATCCGCTCGATCGTCAGCTTGCCCGTGCCCAGATCGCGTCTCCAGCGCACGACTTGGAGGGCCTGACGGGCGTGCGGGTAGTCGATGTGGGCGAACGCGGCGGTCTTCAGGCGGCGGATCTCGTCGCGGTGATGGGCCCGGGTGCGCTCGACGTGGTCCAGGCGGATCGCGCGCCAGGGCAGGCTGCGGATGCGCGCATGCAGTCCGGGGTGGTTCCGCTTGACGACGGCCAGGTAGTGAGCCCCGTGTTCGTGCAGGTAGGCGGCGTGGTCGTGCTGGGTATGCAGGGCATCGGCGGTGATGACGGCGCCGGTCAGGTCGAGGCCGGCCAGGAGCGGGACGAAGGCTGGGATCTCGTTGCTCTTCTTGTCGATCTGCCGTTGGGCGAGGACCTCGCCGCTGTGGGTCATCGCGGCGATCAAAGCGGTGGCGGCCCGGTTGGCGGTCCGGGTGCCGCGGAGTGTCTTCCCGTCGACAGCGATCGCCTTCCCTCCCGAGGGCGGGGCCGGGGCCTTGCGTTCTTGAAGGAAGTCGCCGATGGCGCGGTCGAGAGCGTCGCCGTCCGCGGTGGCGAGGACGAGGCGGACGGTGGTGGCGTGGGGCGGGCGGATCAGTCCGGTCAGCGGATCGGGGCGGAACCCGAGCAGGGCCAGGACGCGCTGCGGAGCGTCAGCGATCCACTCGCCGATCGCCGTGACCGAGGCGGCGCCGGCCAGGACGGCGGCAGCCGCAGCGGTGAGCAGGGCCGGCCAGGGATAGCGGATGCCACGACGGGCCCGCGGGTCAGGCACCGCGGCCAGAAATCTCCCCAGGTCAGCGGCTGTCTCCAGCGGGATTGGGCCGGAGGCGTCCCCCAGTCGCTGGAGGCATGACGGCATGCGGGAAGATGGGTGCGCAGGCATGGACTCGCTCGGTGCTCATACGGACTCGACACCCACATGATCACCAGCGGCCATGCCTGTTCTGCGTCCAGGGTCGCCTCCGACAGAAGTCGACAAGCCGTCATATCCGGAACTCAA
>NZ_JBHWGP010000105.1:0-1342 GCF_042733155.1 Streptomyces sp. NPDC059740
GGGTCAACTGGGCCGAGATCCGTTGATCTTCCTGCATCCGCCAGAGGCGGGATGCGAAGAATGCGATGCCGCTCGCCAGTCGATTGGCTGAGCTCATAAGTTCCTATTCCGAAGTTCCTATTCTCTAGAAAGTATAGGAACTTCGAAGTTCCCGCCAGCCTCGCAGAGCAGGATTCCCGTTGAGCACCGCCAGGTGCGAATAAGGGACAGTGAAGAAGGAACACCCGCTCGCGGGTGGGCCTACTTCACCTATCCTGCCCGGCTGACGCCGTTGGATACACCAAGGAAAGTCTACACGAACCCTTTGGCAAAATCCTGTATATCCTGCGAAAAAGGATGGATATACCGAAAAAATCGCTATAATGACCCCGAAGCAGGGTTATGCAGCGGAAAATGCAGCTCACGGTAACTGATGCCGTATTTGCAGTACCAGCGTACGGCCCACAGAATGATGTCACGCTGAAAATGCCGGCCTTTGAATGGGTTCATGTGCAGCTCCATAAGCAAAAGGGGATGATAAGTTTATCACCACCGACTATTTGCAACAGTGCCGTTGATCGTGCTATGATCGACTGATGTCATCAGCGGTGGAGTGCAATGTCGTGCAATACGAATGGCGAAAAGCCGAGCTCATCGGTCAGCTTCTCAACCTTGGGGTTACCCCCGGCGGTGTGCTGCTGGTCCACAGCTCCTTCCGTAGCGTCCGGCCCCTCGAAGATGGGCCACTTGGACTGATCGAGGCCCTGCGTGCTGCGCTGGGTCCGGGAGGGACGCTCGTCATGCCCTCGTGGTCAGGTCTGGACGACGAGCCGTTCGATCCTGCCACGTCGCCCGTTACACCGGACCTTGGAGTTGTCTCTGACACATTCTGGCGCCTGCCAAATGTAAAGCGCAGCGCCCATCCATTTGCCTTTGCGGCAGCGGGGCCACAGGCAGAGCAGATCATCTCTGATCCATTGCCCCTGCCACCTCACTCGCCTGCAAGCCCGGTCGCCCGTGTCCATGAACTCGATGGGCAGGTACTTCTCCTCGGCGTGGGACACGATGCCAACACGACGCTGCATCTTGCCGAGTTGATGGCAAAGGTTCCCTATGGGGTGCCGAGACACTGCACCATTCTTCAGGATGGCAAGTTGGTACGCGTCGATTATCTCGAGAATGACCACTGCTGTGAGCGCTTTGCCTTGGCGGACAGGTGGCTCAAGGAGAAGAGCCTTCAGAAGGAAGGTCCAGTCGGTCATGCCTTTGCTCGGTTGATCCGCTCCCGCGACATTGTGGCGACAGCCCTGGGTCAACTGGGCCGAGATCCGTTGATCTTCCTGCATCCGCCAGAGGCGGGATG
>NZ_JBHWGP010000106.1:0-1300 GCF_042733155.1 Streptomyces sp. NPDC059740
CTTGAGTTCTAGCGATCGTCGCAACACCCCAGTTCAAGGGGTGCGATGTTCGAGGTCCGCAAGACCCGGACGGTGGCTCAGGGCCGCAGGAAGCTGACCCGTGAGCGGGAGGAATACTTCCGGCTCGTGCAGCAAGGCGTGAGTTACGCGGAGGCCGCCAAGGCCGTCGGCATCAACCTCCGCACGGGAAAGCGATGGCGCAACGGCCGGAACCCCTCCGGCCGGCAGAAGGCGGCACCACCGGCCAGACCGGTGGTGCCGCCTTCTGGTGCGTCCCGGTACCTGCGTGAAGCCGACCGGATCTACATCGCCGACCGGCTCCTGGAGAAAGCCACGGTCCGCGCGATCGCCGCCGAACTGGGCCGCAGCCCCTCTACCGTCAGCCGGGAGATCCGCCGCAACCGGCACCCCGTCAACGGTCAGTACCGCCCCTTCGCCGCCCAGGCCCGCGCGGATGACCGCCGTCCCCGCCCCAAGCCCCGGAAGATCAGCCAGAACCCCGAGCTGCGGGCCGCCGTCCAGGCGGGTCTGGACGAGCGGTGGAGCCCGGAACAGATCTGTCACGCTCTGCGGAGACAGTTCCCCGACCGGCCGGAGATGCACGTGGTCCACGAAACCGTCTACCAGGCGCTCTACGTGCAGGGGCGCGGAGCGCTGCGCCGGGAGCTGGCCGGCGCTCTGCGCACCGGACGCGCCCGCCGCAAGCCCCACCGCCAGGCCAACTGCCGGCAGCCGCGCTTCACCGATCCCATGGTCATGATCAGCGATCGTCCGGCCGAAGCAGACGACCGGGCCGTGCCCGGCCACTGGGAAGGCGACCTGATCATCGGCAAGAACAGCGGCTCGGCGATCGGCACCCTCGTGGAACGCAGCACCCGCTACGTGATGCTTCTCCACCTGCCCGCCGACCACACCGCAGCCAGCGTCCGCGACGCCCTGACGGAGGCCGCACACAGGCTGCCGGCGCACCTCAAGCGGTCGCTGACGTGGGACCAGGGTTCGGAGATGGCCGCTCACCGCGGCTTCACCGTCGCCACGAACGTCCCGGTCTACTTCTGCGACCCGGCCAGTCCCTGGCAGCGCGGCTCCAACGAAAACACCAACGGCCTGCTGCGGCAGTACTTCCCGAAGGGAACCGACCTGTCCGTCCACAGCCGCGAGCACCTCGACGCCGTCGCCGCCCAGCTCAACGGCCGCCCACGCAAAACGCTCGGCTGGGAAACCCCAGCCGAGCGCCTGCATAAACTGCTCGCCGTCTGACACAACCGATCATGTGTTGCGACGATCCCTAGAAACCGCC
>NZ_JBHWGP010000107.1:0-1194 GCF_042733155.1 Streptomyces sp. NPDC059740
TGAGCTGGTGGTGGCCGCAGAGACCAGCGAGAAGCGACTGTTTACTAAAAACACAGGTCCGTGCGAAGCCGTAAGGCGATGTATACGGACTGACGCCTGCCCGGTGCTGGAACGTTAAGGGGACCGGTTAGCTGACTTTCGGGTTGGCGAAGCTGAGAACTTAAGCGCCAGTAAACGGCGGTGGTAACTATAACCATCCTAAGGTAGCGAAATTCCTTGTCGGGTAAGTTCCGACCTGCACGAATGGCGTAACGACTTCTCGACTGTCTCAACCATAGGCCCGGTGAAATTGCACTACGAGTAAAGATGCTCGTTTCGCGCAGCAGGACGGAAAGACCCCGGGACCTTTACTATAGCTTGATATTGGTGTTCGGTTCGGCTTGTGTAGGATAGGTGGGAGACTGTGAAGCCGTGACGCCAGTCATGGTGGAGTCATTGTTGAAATACCACTCTGGTCGTGCTGGATGTCTAACCTGGGTCCGTGATCCGGATCAGGGACAGTGTCTGGTGGGTAGTTTAACTGGGGCGGTTGCCTCCTAAAGAGTAACGGAGGCGCCCAAAGGTTCCCTCAGCCTGGTTGGCAATCAGGTGTTGAGTGTAAGTGCACAAGGGAGCTTGACTGTGAGACTGACGGGTCGAGCAGGTACGAAAGTAGGGACTAGTGATCCGGCGGTGGCTTGTGGAAGCGCCGTCGCTCAACGGATAAAAGGTACCCCGGGGATAACAGGCTGATCTTCCCCAAGAGTCCATATCGACGGGATGGTTTGGCACCTCGATGTCGGCTCGTCGCATCCTGGGGCTGGAGTCGGTCCCAAGGGTTGGGCTGTTCGCCCATTAAAGCGGTACGCGAGCTGGGTTTAGAACGTCGTGAGACAGTTCGGTCCCTATCCGCTGTGCGCGTAGGAATATTGAGAAGGGCTGTCCCTAGTACGAGAGGACCGGGACGGACGAACCTCTGGTGTGCCAGTTGTCCTGCCAAGGGCATGGCTGGTTGGCTACGTTCGGGAGGGATAACCGCTGAAAGCATCTAAGCGGGAAGCCTGCTTCGAGATGAGTGTTCCCACCTCCTTGAGAGGGTAAGGCTCCCAGTAGACGACTGGGTTGATAGGCCAGATATGGAAGCCGGGTAACCGGTGGAGTTGACTGGTACTAATAGGCCGAGGGCTTGTCCTCAGTTGCTCGCGTCCACTGTGT
>NZ_JBHWGP010000108.1:0-1174 GCF_042733155.1 Streptomyces sp. NPDC059740
CCACGATCTGGGCAGCGGTGGGATATCCGGCATCGACCCAGTGCTCGCCGGGCAGGCAGTCGCGTGCGGCCAGAGCGGCGTGAACGACAGCAGCCATGCGGTCGTCGGGAACGGTGGCGAGGGTGGTGGCCACGTTCGTGATCAGGTTCGGGGCATCGGGCTCACAGGTCTCGGTGAGATGGACCTTGTAGCCGTCCCAGAACGTGTCGCGTTTGACGCTGCCCCGCGCCTCGATGTCATAGGGAGTGACCAGGCGCATCGCGCCCGGCGGCCGGTCTTTTGGGTCCCGCCGCCTCACCTCGCCGTCGACCAGGTGGAAAGACTGCACCCACGCCCGCCGCAGGGTCTCCACCTCGTCCAGCGTGCGCAGGACGGGTGGCGCGGTGGGGGCGAAGACCCCCTCAAGCAGCCGCATGCCGTCCCTGCCGATCCGCAGCCCCACCTCGTCCCGCTTGGTGCGGGCCTGGGGAAAACGAGAGTCCTCGGCCCGCGTCGCGTAGTGCCTGAACCAGTCCGGCTCCGCGATACCGGCCAGCCACTCGGGTGCCTGTTCGGCCAGCGCGTTCAACGCCGAGCGCAGCGTTTCCGCGACCATCTCCAGCCAGCACAGCTGACGGGCAGCGGACAGCACGTGCGTGGAGTCGGTGCGGGCCCGGCCGGCAGTCTTGAGCAGGCCCTTGGCCCGGGCCGCAGCCAGGATGCCGTCCAGCACCCGCCGCCCCGCGTCCGCCTCGACCAGCCGGTCCCGAAACTCCGACAGGACCGAAAAATCGAAGCCGGGATCGGCCAGTTCCAGAGCAAGGGCGTACTTGAAGTCGATCCTGGCCCTGACCGCCTCCGCGGCCTGCCGGTCAGTCAGCCCCTCGACGAACTGCAGCACCAAAACCAGCGCCAGCCGCCCCGGCGACCAGGCAGGCTTCCCCCGCGCCGGAAACAGATCCGCGAACTGCTCATCCGTGAACAGCGGCCCCAACTCGTCCCGGACCCGGATCGCCAGACTCCCCTTCGGGAACGCGGCCCGCGCCACCCGCACCGTCTCCGCCGGGATCTCCCCAGCCCCCTTCGGCTGCATCGACATCCGCACCCACCCCATACGACAACGTCGGCCTTCAAGACCACAACCGGGTCTTGAAGGCCGACGTCACGCGAGAGCCCGAATTAACCAACAGCGTCC
>NZ_JBHWGP010000109.1:0-1100 GCF_042733155.1 Streptomyces sp. NPDC059740
TAGGGCGTGTATCGAGTCGTGATCATTGAGTGGCTGGGGCGAGGTCCTTGATCCAGATCATGGAGGCGCGGAGGTGGAGTCCGGCGAGGTAGCTTTCCGGGGTCTTGTCGTAGCGGGTCGCGATGCCCCGCCATGCCTTGAGCTTGTTGATCAGGCGCTCGACGGTGTTCCGCTCCTTGTAGAGCTCGGCGTCGTGGCCGACGGGACGTCCTCCCTTGCAGCCCTTCTTCTTCCGGTTGGCGACCTGGTCCCTTTTCTCCGGGATGACGGCCTTGATCCTGCGTTTGCGCAGGTGAGCGCGGTTACCGCGGGACGAGTACGCCTTGTCTCCAGCGACCGCGTCAGGCCGGGTGCGGGGGCGGCCGAGGGGTCCGCGGACCCGCACCTTGTTCAGGACGGGGATGAACTGCGGGCTGTCTGCGGCCTGTCCTGCAGTCAGCACGATCGCCAGTGGCCGGCACCTGCGGTCTACGGCCAGGTGGACCTTGCTGGTCTGTCCGCCCCGGGAGCGTCCCAGGAGAGCGGCCTTCAATCGGAGCTTGCGTCGACGCCGCACACGTCGCCGTTCTTCCCGTCCGGGATCAGCGTGGGTGTCCTGTCCGTTTCGTTCTTCACCGACACCCCCTTTGACTTGGGCTTTTCCTCGGCGGCAGCCTTCTCCATGGCGTCGAGCACGCCAGGATCGAGGCGCATCCCGGCGGCATCGTGGTGGGCGCGGGCGGTGGTGGAGTCGACGCTGACCAGTGACAGGTCAACCTCGCCCCGCCGCGCGGCCTCGGAGATCAGCCCTTCCAGCAGGGCCTCGAAGACCCCGGCGTCCCGCCACTGCCGGAAGCGGTTATGGACGGTCGACCAGGCGCCGAACTCGGCAGGGATCTCCCGCCACTGCGCGCCTGAGCGAAACTTCCAGATCACGCCCTCGAACTGCTGCCGCAGCCGCACCGGGTACGGGCCGTACTCGCCGATCGGCAGGTACGGCCCGATGAACTCCCACTCTGCATCGGTCAGTTGCGCTCGCGTCATGCAAGACGATCTACAGGATCACCGATCATCGCGAGCGGGGAACTCGCAGATTGATCACGACTCGATACGCGCCCTAG